>CAYRXK010000110.1:0-5693 GCA_964428265.1 uncultured Treponemataceae bacterium | reverse complement strand
CCGAGCATTTCCTGGACTTTGCCCATGTCGCGTATCGCGGGCAGGGGAGTCTGGAAGGCGAAGGGCGAGGGCAGTTCCTTTGACCGCGCGGAATACACGATCAGGTCGCCGGTGAAATTGTCGATGATGGACG
The DNA here is from genome assembly GCA_964428265.1 of uncultured Treponemataceae bacterium. Classification (GTDB taxonomy): domain Bacteria; phylum Spirochaetota; class Spirochaetia; order Treponematales; family Rectinemataceae; genus CAYRXK01. Next base: position 5,560 of record CAYRXK010000110.1, on the reverse strand, counting down.
CGCGCGACGCGTCTGCCGCGGACTGGGTGAAGGTGGTGCCGAACACGATCAGGAACGTGCCGAACGCCACCAGGCTGCCGATGAGCGCCGCGCGCCCCTTGCGCCGCATGAGCGTGCGATAGGCGATCTTGAGTATCAGCATGCTTACGCCTCCGGAGAGACGAGCTTGCCGTCCAGGACGTTCACCACGCGGCGCGCCTGTTTCATGATGTGCGCGTCGTGCGTGGAGAAGATGAAGGTCGTTTTCTCGATCTCGTTTATGGTGCGCATGAGTTCCACGATGCGGATGCCGGTGGCCGAGTCGAGGTTGGCCGTGGGTTCGTCGGCGAGGATGATGAGGGGCTTGGTGACCAGGGCGCGCGCGATGGCCACGCGCTGGCGCTGGCCGCCGGAAAGCTCGTTGGGCTTGTTCTTCAGGCGGTCGGAGAGGCCGACTTCCTCGACGAATTTCATGACGATTTTCTCGCGGTCCTTCTTGGAGAGGCCACGGTCGAGCAGCAGCGGAAATTCGATGTTTTCGTACACGTCGAGCACGGGGATCAGGTTGAAGGACTGGAAGATGAATCCCACCTTGGTCCTGCGGTAGCGGGTGAGTTCCTTGTCCGAAAGGCCGGCGATCTCGGTGCCGTCGATGAAGACGCGGCCCTCCGAGGGCAGGTCTATGCAGCCGAACATGTTCAGCATGGTGCTCTTGCCCGACCCGGAGGGGCCGGCGATGGCGATGAACTCGCCCTTTTCGATCGTGAGCGACACTCCCCGCAGGGCGTCCACGCGCGTATCGCCCAGCATGTAGTATTTCTTGACGTCCTTCAGTTCCACGGCACTCATCGGGCGCCTCCCGTTTCTTCGATTGTTTTTCCGCGGTACGAAAGCCCGCGGAGCAGTACGTCGATCATTTCCTTGGCCATTTCCGTGGTGCTGCCCCTGACGGCCGTGGGCGGCATCGAATGAAAGCTTTCCAGCATGCCGATGAGCGCGCTGCCCACCAGGGCGGGATTGGCGCAGTGTAGTTCCCCGTTTTCGTCGGCTTCCTGCAACACATCCTGCATGGGCAGCAGGACCTGCCCGTACATGAGGCCCATCAGCATGCCGGCCGATTCCTTGCGGAGCGCGGGCATGTCCGACTGCGCCATGCGGATAAGGTCTATGGGCGGTTGCGACAGGAACCATTCGGCGGCCGAATGCAGGCGGTCGCGGATGTCGCCTTCGCTTCCAATGGCAACCCGAAGGGCCTGGCCGTGCCGCAGGATGTTGCGTTTGGTAACGGCGACGAAAAGCTCTTCCTTGCCGCCGGGGAAGTGGTAATACAGCGATGCGTGGGTCAGCCCCAGATCCTGCCCGATGTCGCGCAGCGTGACCGCCGCGAAGCCCTTCATCATGAACAGGCGTTCCGCCGCGTCAAGGAGGCGGTCGTTGGACAGGCTTTCCTTTCCCGGTTCGTGCATGGAGCTCCCTGCTTACCAACCATTTGGTAAGCAGGAAAACTATACTGACGAAACGCGGTTTCGGCAAGTAATGAAATATGTCCCGGAATCTCCAATAACTCAAAAATACTATATAGCGGAATTTACTTGACGGCGGCGGAAACCGCGTCTAGACTCAATCAAAATAATCAGAACGACGTGCGAGGTTGTAGAACGAATGGCTACCGATACCAGCCACGAAGTGCGGATCACCAACAGGAACCTCGTCTTCCGCTGCCGCGAAACCGAAACCGTACTGGCGGCACTCGAGCGCGCCGTCGGGCGCGACCGCATGGTCGGTTGCCGCGGCGGCGCCTGCGGGCTCTGCCGGATCCGGGTGGATTCCGGCAATTACGAATCGCTTCCGATGAGCAGCGACCATGTCGACGCGCGCGAAAAAGCCGCGGGCCTGGCGCTCGCCTGCAGGATCTACCCGCGCGGCGACCTTACCTGCAGCTACCTCGGTCTGAAACCATGAAACAATCACGATACACAAGGAGGATTACATGGCACTGAATGGCGTACTCAGGACCGGCCTCGTGCAGATCCGCGTCCTGGACCTGGACAAGACCCTGGATCACTACAAGAACATCGTGGGTCTGGACGAAGTGGGGCGCACCGCCGACGGCCGCGTCATGCTCAAGGCGTATGACGAGTTCGACCACCATTCGGTGGTGCTAAGGCTCGCCGACCACGCCGGGATCGATTTCATGGGTTTCAAGGTGGACAACGAAGCCAGCCTGGATCGCATCGAGCGCGAAACCAAGGCTTTCGGATTCCCGGTGGAGCAGGTCGCCGCCGATTCCGACCAGCCCGGCTACGGCCGCCGCATCGCGGTGCGGCTGCCCACCGGTCACCGGATCGACCTCTACTGCGATGTTGAAATGGCGGAAAAGCACCCGCAGATCAAGAATCCCCACATCTGGGACGAAGAACCGCACGGCATGCGCCCGACCTGCTACGACCATGCCCTGCTCTACGGCACCAATCCCAAAACCTCGATCCAATGGTTCACCGATGTCCTGGGCATGAAGATCGCCGAATGCGTGCGCAAGCCCGACGGCGAGTTCCTGGTCGTCTGGCTTACCGGATCCAACCGCGCCCACGACGTGGCCATCCTGGACTACGACAAGCCTGGCAAGCTGCACCACATTTCCTTCCATCTGGAAAGCTGGCACGACATCGGCCACGCCGCCGACCTGATCGGCCGCAACAATGTATCAATCGACATCGGCCCGACCCGCCACGGCATAACCCGCGGCCAGACGATCTACTTCTTCGATCCGTCCGGAAACCGCAACGAAGTCTTCGCCGGCGGCTACTTCTACTACCCGGACATGCCCATGCGCGAATGGGACATGGAGCACGTCGGCGAGGGTATCTTCTATTACGACAAGGTGCTGAACGAGCGCTTCCTGGCCGTGGTCAGCTGACCGGTACCGGCCGGTCGGAAAATTCCACCCGTGCGCGGACCATCTTGCGGTAGAACGCCAGTTCACGCTCGTGGTCGCGCGCGCCGCGCAGCACCGTGTTCAGGCCCTCCCAGACCAGGAACCAGCTTGCCGGTTCTATGGCCACCAGGATGAGGTGGTACAGGAAGGTCGCGCCGGAAAGGCCGAGGAATCCCGACGATTCGCCGGTATAAAGGAAGGCCCCCAGCACCATGCAGGCCGCGCCGATGCCGATCCAGGTCCAGCCGCGGGCGCGCACGGCGTTCAATTCCGCCTGCTTCATTTGCCGGTGCTTTTCAAAGTACTTTTCCAGCCGGTGTCGGATGCGCGCTTCCTCGCGCATGTCGCGAAGGGCGGCGGGCAGCAGGAGCCGCATCGTAAGCTCGCCTTCCTTGTTGCGGACGGCGCGGCGGCATTCGCGCATGAAATCTTCGGAGATGGCGCGATTGTTGTAGGGCCGGGGGTCGAAATCCGAAAAGATGTCATCATAGGTATCCAGGTCGAGGGTGATGCTGCCGCGCTGGAGCATCGCCTCGCGGACCACTTCGTAGGTGCCGCCCATGGTTTCACCATAATGGCGGCCCGGGGCGGGGTCAACCGCGGTTGCGGCGCATTCCGGATGCTCGGTATAGTGACCTTCCGATGAACCCCGGTACCGGGCGCGATGGCGCCATCCTTACCATGATGATCCGGCTGCACTGCTGGGGGCGGCATTCCGGCAAGGGCCCCGGCAAAGGTTCCGGCAAGGGCCCCGGCAATGTGTCCAGCCCGGAGCGGGACGGACTGTGCGCCGAATGCGCGGCGCTGGCCGACTACGCTTCCGACCGGCTTGCCTCCTGCCGGTATGGCGCGCGAAAACCCTTCTGTTCGCGCTGCCCGACACCCTGCTACCGACCGGCCGAGCGGGCGCGGATCCGCGAGGTGATGCGCTACGCGGGCCCCCGCATGCTGTGGCGCGCGCCGCTCATGTTCCTGCGTCACGCCATCCGCGGAGGGAAACCGGCATGATCTACCTGGACAACGCGGCCACGAGCTTTCCGAAAGCGCCCGGCGTGGCGCAGGCCGTGTACGAAAGCCTGGAACGGCCTTTCGGCAATCCGGGCAGGTCGGGCAATCCGGCATCCCTGGCCTCCGCGCGGGTACTGTTCGAAACCCGGAGGGCCCTCGCGAAGTTGCTCGGGCTGCCCGGGCCAGAGCGCCTCGTGTTCACGGCGAACGCGACCGAGGGCCTCAACCTGGGATTGCGCGGCATGGTGGATTTTTTGGGGTCGAGGGGGGCTCGCGCCTGCAGGGTCGCCGTGAGTTCGCTGGAACACCACGCGGTGATGCGCCCGCTGCGGTCGCTGGAGCGGCGGGGCAGGGTGGCGTTGCACGTGGCGCGTTTCGGCGAGGATGGGGTGCCGTGCGAGGGCGAGCTGGACCGCCTGTTCGCGTTCGGACCTGATTTTGTGGCCATGACGGCCGCCTCGAACGTGACCGGGGCGCTGCTGCCCGTCCGCGAGATCGGCCGGCTGTGCGGGGAACGGGGCATCCGCTTCGGCGTGGATGCCAGCCAGGCCGCGGGGCACGAGGATCTGTCGCCCCTGGCGGAGGTCGCGGATTTTATCGCGTTTCCCGGCCACAAGGGCCTTCTGGGGCCGACCGGTACCGGCGCGCTCTGGCTTTCGGCCGGTTTTACGCCCGAACCCCTGATCGAGGGCGGTACGGGCAGCGAATCGGCTTCCGAGCAGCAGCCGGAATTCCTGCCCGACCGCTACGAGGCCGGCACGCGGAACGTGGCGGGCATCGCGGGGCTCGGGGCGGCGGTCCGCTACCTGTCCGGCGTCGGGATCGCCGAGGCCGCCGCGCACGCGCGGGCGCGGACCGAGCGCCTGGCTCTGGCGCTGGCGGGCCTGCCCGGCCTGCGGGTCTACGGGCACGGCATGCCGGGATATCGCGGCACGGCCATCGTGTCGGTGTCGCTGACGAAGCGGGCATCCGGGCCGGCGGATTTGGCTGACCTGGCCCTGGCCCTGGACCGGGCGGGCATCGCGACCAGGATGGGGCTGCACTGCGCGGCCGCGGCGCACCGCAGTCTGGGCACCCTGGAAACGGGGGGTACGCTGCGCCTGTCGCCGGGGCCCTTTACCGGCGAAGGGGAAATAGACGAGGCGGTCGGCGCGATATCGACCTATATGAAGGAATGCAAATGAACCAGTGCGATGACGGAGAGTCGAAGCCGGTCGAATCGGGTTTGTCTGCCGGGCTTCTCGGCACCACGAAATTTTCGGGCTGCGGGGCAAAATTGGGGCCCGGCGTGCTGGAAAAGGCGCTCTGCGGGCTCAGCCAGCCTGCCTATCCCGGCCTGGTGGCCGATTTTTCGGGGTTCGAGGATGCGGGCCTCTTCGATCTGGGCGACGGGCGCGACCTGGTGCAGACCGTGGATTTCTTTCCTCCCATCGTGAACGATCCCCGGCTCTTCGGCCGCATCGCCGCCGCGAACGCGCTGTCGGACATCTGGGCCATGGGCGGCAAGCCCCTGACCGCGCTTGCCATCCTCTGCTTTCCCGTGAAAACCCTGGGCATGGACAGCCTGCGCGCCATGATGGAAGGCGGGCTGGAAGCCCTGGTCGAGGCGGGCTGCGCCCTGCTGGGCGGCCACTCGGT
>CAYRXK010000109.1:0-5706 GCA_964428265.1 uncultured Treponemataceae bacterium | reverse complement strand
GCGAACTCCAGCGGATCGATCCGCCGGCCAGCTCGGCGCCGTCGCGGTCGCGCGCACGCGCCGAGCTGGTCAAGTCGGTGCCCTTGAGCATGGTCCAGGAATCGCCCGAGGGCTGCACTTCGAGCTGCATGGGTCCCAGTACTTGCAGGGTAAAACTCGCGCTCGTGCCAGGCTGACCTTCACGTCCCTGCACCTGCACGGTGATGGTCCTGGTTCCCGGCCGCAGCGGAGCGGTGTCGAGCCGCACGCTGTCGCCGGAAATCCGGCTGATGGCGCTGCCCATGTAGAAAGCGGTGCTCGAAAGATCGGATTTCCACATATAGACGATGTTCGGAGTCGGCGCCGTGTTGGTCACGCGAACCGTGACCGGAACACCCGCCTGCAGGTCCAGCGTCGCGGGAGGATTGTCCACGAAAAGACCGGCCCTGCGCTGGTACACGTTCAGGCTGAACGAAGCGGTGCGGCTGGCCCCTCCGCTGGTCATCGTGAATGCGATCTGATACACACCCTCGCGCTGGAAGAAGGTCGCCGGAATCTCGGATGCGTAGCGGGCACCCCCTTCGGTTACCGACCATGGAAGGGTCAGGGGCTGGCCATCGATCGTGAAGGTGTAGGTGGGTGCGGTGAATCCCGCGACCGCCAGTTCGATCGGCACCGGTTCTCCGACGTACGCCGTGAAGTCCTGTGTCGGCCGTATCTTTTCCAGTACCGCGCTCCGGGTCAATTCGATCGTGAAATCACGGCGCACGACCGGGCGGGCGGCTTCGTCGGCGATGCCGGCGTCCGTCAGGGTCATGGAAATAAAGGCAGGGCCTTCGGTGAATGCGGCCAGGTCGGCGGGCGTGAACATCACCTCGGCGCCGGTCTTCTGCTGGGTCACGGCTCCCTGGCTCATCACCCATGTCGCCTGCGGTCGTATGCCGCCGGTAAACCTGACATTGGCGGCGAGCGGAGAACTGCCCGTGCCGAGCAGGTATGCGGGCAGGCCACCGTTCACGACGGGTATGATGCCGGTCAGCGGGGCTGCCATGGAATAGTCGGCCGTCGCTTCGGCGCTCGCACCGTAGGGGTCGGTCACGCGGGCGGTGAGTCTCCATGCCCCGGGTTCGGTTTCCCTGACAAGCAGGGTGGGACCTTCTCCCATCGGGCCGGATCCCGGAGGCGCGGGTGTCCTGCTCCATATGATGATGTCGGCGCTCTGGTCATCTTCGACCGCCGCGGCGAGCAGCAGCGGCGAGCCTGACTGGAATACCGCGCCGGCTGCGGGGCTCGTGATCCGGATTCGCGGGGCGCGGTTCACCTCGAATGAGAATTCCGCCCGCGATGTGACGCCGTTCGCGGTGTACGTTGCGGCCAGCACATGGGTGCCGGACTGGTCTGGGGCGACCAGGGCGCCGATGTTCGGTATGGCGATGCCGTCAAGGGTCCAGCGCGCCTGTTTCAGGTCCTGGATGAATACCCCGGACAAGGACGGTGTCAGCCTGGTTCCCGCGTTCACGACGCGTCCATGCGGCCACGCGATCGACATGGTCGTCGCGCGGTCCTCTACCCGGATCCGGACCGATTTTGATCCTATCTCCTTGTTTTCCTCCCTGCCATCGGCCCAGCTGATGATCCTGAAATACCGGGCGGTCACGAGGACTTCACCCGTTCCGGTGAACGCGGAGGCTTGACTCGGGGATCCCGATGCCGTCTGCGGAGCGAGGGATGGGTTGTCCAGATACTGGATGGTCCAGTTCAGGAAACCCCTGAAGGGCATGGTGCTCTCGCCCGGCAAGGATGCCACGGCGATCAGCCGCATCGTTTCGTTCAAGGTATTGATCTGCCGCGTGAACAGTTGCCCGGGCATCGGGGACAGGATATCGATGGCAACCCGGTCGGAGCCCACTTTTACCTCGACCTGTTTCGAAACCGAAGTTCCCATCGCATCGACCGCCGTGGCGGCAAGCGTGTGGGTACCGATATCGGCGTCGGTCAGCGGCCTGGTGGCGCCGGCAAGAATCGGCAGGCCGTCGAAGGTCAGGCTGACCGGCAGGGCCTGGTTCTGCTCGTCGGGGTCGATGGCGGTCGCGTTATACACGAGATTCTGGCCCGAATACTGCACGGCGGGCGCCGTCAGCGCCAGCACCGGCGGGTTGTTGGGCGTCATCGTGACCGAGATGAAGCGTTCGAGGCTGCGCCCGTACGCGCTCGTGACCAGCTTGATCTGCTTTTGGCCCGAGATGCCGCCGGGCACGAAACTTGTTTCCGAACCGGTGGCTATGGGTGCGCCATCGATCGACCACGAGAAGGTCGCGCCCGGTTCGCCGGTCGCCTTCAGGGTTATGGGCGAACCCACGGCGTAGCGGATGGCGAAACCATTCAGCGGAAGCAGTATGGCGGGCTCTGCGATTTCGCGCACCCTGATCTTCCGTTCGGGGCTGACACGGGTCAGGCCGTCCTTCGTATAGCGGGCTTGCACGGTTCGCTCTCCCGCGGTGCTCGCGGCAAACCGGTAGGACAGTCCCTTGGTGCCGGTGTCCTGGCCATCGACAAACCAGCTGATGAACTGCGCGGCATCCGCGACGTTGATGTCCGATCCGGCGACCTTGTTCACCTGTGCGAGGAAGGTAAGCGGATTTCCGATAAGCAGGTCGGTGTCCGCCGCGGGCGCGGCCAGGCCCAGGGCAAAATCGCTCGGCACGGTGATGGACACCGCGGCGCTGGCCGTGGCGCCTGCCGGATTGGTGGCACGAACCTCGATCCTGTGGCTGCCCGAAGCCAGGCGCCCGAAGTTCCTGATCGTGGAGTTGCTGTTCGGCGCGGGCGATCCGTCCAGGACCCATTCCAGCGATGTCGCCTGTCCGGAGCGGATTTCCATGGCCGCGTCGACATTCGCGTCGGGGGCGAACACGGCGCCGTTCGCGGGGCGGGTAATGGCGATCTGCACGGGCCCGAACGCCGTGAGCGCCGCCTCGGCGATGGATTCCGTTCCGCCCGAAACGGCCAGGACGGCGCGAACCGCATGCTGGCCGGCGGAAATGTTCGTAAAGGTATGCGATACCGCGGAACCCGAGGCAACGCGGTTTCCGTCGATGAGGAAGGTGATGGATTCGCCGAGGCTGGCGTCTCCCGCCACCGCCACGGTCGCGGTAACGGCGCCGCCCGCCGCGGTAGCCTGCGACGACAGTGTCAGGCCGGTCAGCCGCGGGGCATCGGCGACGCGCACCGTGGTGCTGAGCTTTCCGGTTCCCGAATATTCCCAGTCACCGTAGGCGCCGGACGGCAGGCGCACGCCCGCCGCGAAGCCTTTCACGGCGATGCTGTGCTGGCCCGCCGGCAAGGCGACAGAGGTCCCCGTGAAGGCCTGGCCGTTCACCGACCACTCCATGCGGTCGATCGCCCGCTTTTCGGCCTGCAGTGGGATCGGCGACCTCACCGGGAACCAGGGCTGGTTCGGCACGATGATGTTCACATAGGGGTCGACCACATTGATCTTGAAGGTCTTGTCCACCGTGATGCCGTTCAGCAGTCCGCGCGCGGTAAAGCTGATCTCGCGGTCGGAAGCGGCGGGGGTGAACGAGTAGGAAGGTCCGTTGAATGTCGAGGTGGATCCCGAGCGGATCCAGGTGATGGTCTCGGCACCCGCGCGGGTCGTGGTGAAGGTGTACTGCCGGCCGGCGATCAGCCGGTCGCCCTCGCGTACGCCCTCGACCGTGAATACCGGCGGCGTGCGGTTGGCCACCGTAAAGGTGACCGCCTGGGCGGTGATCTTGCGCGGCGTGGCGCTGGCGCTTGTCAGGTAGCTTCCCTCGGCCCCGATGCTGTGCGGACCCGCGGAAATGCCCGTCCAGACGAAATTGGCCGGTACGGCGTTCCCGTCGAGGATGAAGGTGTAGGAATCGAGGTCCTGGGTCCGCAGCGTCGGCGCAGGCACATTTCCCGCGGCATAGGTGGTGCCCGCCAGCGGCGTCAGGATGCCGATGGACGGGGCGATCACCTTGACCAGCCACTCGCGGTCGGCGCTGCCGCCGCGCGAATCCACGGCGGTGGCGCGCACGGTATAGCTGCCGGGTTCGGCGAAGGTGTACGCCAGGGAAGTTCCGGTGGTATCCCGGATCGATGATCCGTCCCGCAAAACCCTCCACCTGATTTCCGAAACGGGATTGGCGCCCGTGGCGGAGACTGAGAAGTTCACCGTGTCGCCCGCGGCGTACCGGAGGATGGAAGCGGCAGGCACGCCGCTCGAAATGACCGGCGGCTCGTTCGAATACACGGTGAACGCGATGGTGTTGGACAAGCCGCGGCCCGGGTATTTCTCCCATGCGGGCGGAGTATTAGACTCCGCGGACCATTCCATCGCCAGGCGGTGGGTTCCCGGCGCTGTCAGCACGCGGTCCCAGTCGGGTTCCCTGCCCTGATTGGCATCCAGGCGCCAGCCGAATGCTTCGGCGTCCTTCAGGACCGCCACGATCGGTACCGGCAGGCCTGCCTGTATCTCGTAGTTCGAGGGGCCGGTCCAGACGAGCTGCGCGGATGGGCTGATAACCTGCATCGGCACCGGAATCTTTGTCTCGACTTCGGAGCTGCTTTTCACATGGAAGGTAGCCATCACTTGCTTGCTCAGGCCGGCGGCCGGCGTATAGGTGTTTCCGGACAGCCTGGTGCCGTCAACGTCCCACCACTGGTCGGCGATCTGGGCGGCCTGGGCCTGCACCCTCGCGGTGAATGTATAGGAAACGCCTGATCGAAGGACAAATCCCGGACGCGGGATATCCACGATTGCCACCAGCGGGGTGACATCCCGGACGATGATGTCCACCGTCGGAATCGAGTATTCCTCGTAGGGGGTGGGGACTCCTTCGCTGTTCAGGATGTTGTACGTCGCATAGACCCGGATGCTGTATGTGCCGGGGGTGCTGATCCTGAACGGTCCGGCAGGCAGGTAGCCCCTGCCATTCCATATCCTGTAACTGGATGCTCCGGGAGCGGTGAACTGGACATTTATCAGGTCCGTCGTGGAAAACACCTGGTTGGCGGTCGGCGAGGTAAGCGTGACCAGGGTGCTGATCACCAGGATCCGCATGGATGCCTGCCCCTGTTTCTGGCTGGTATCGACCGCGGTTACCGTGATGGTGTATTCACCGGTCGCCTGGGGCTGGAAGTTGAATGTGGTACCCGTGGCGCCGCTTTGCGAAGCGTCGGGTCCGACCACGGTCCAGGTGGTGCTGGCAAGCGGGTTTTCGTGTTCGATGCCCGCGATCATGGTCAGGCGCGATCCCCTGCGCATCGGCGCGTAGATCGATCTGGGCTGGGTAAAGGTAACCACCGGCGCCGTTCCCGCGACGTTGAAGGTGATTTCGCCGGTGCGCACGGTTTTGGTCCGGCCGTCCACGTCGGCGGCGCTGGTGCCCTCGGCGTACACCTTGTGCGCGCCGACCTCGGTGAAGGTGTAGGCGCGGGTGGCGCCCGTGCCGATGCTCGTGCCGTCCATGAACCATTCGACCTGCGCCAGGTCGGTGGGCGTAGCGGCCAGCGTTACGGAGGCGCCCTTGTCCACCTGCCGGGTGGTTTCGCCCTGCAGCGCGATCGCCGGCGCGAGCACGGTCATGGAAATGGTCGGCGAGCTTTTCGCCAGGTTGAGGGAATCCGTCACGGTCAGGCTGGCCTGCAGGGGCGAACCGGAGGTGGCGCGCGCCCGGGGCGTATACTGCACTTCCAGGCCGG
>CAYRXK010000108.1:2053-5810 GCA_964428265.1 uncultured Treponemataceae bacterium | reverse complement strand
ACCGCCACCGGAACCAGGTCCGTGGAACCGCCGTCGACGAGCAGGCGGCTGCCCATGGGAACCGGCTCGAACAGCAGGGGCAGGGCCACCGAGGCCAGCGCGACTTCAGACAGGGCGCCAGCCGCGATGCGCACCTGCCTGCCGGATTTGAGGTCGTCGGCGATGACGAGGACCGGAATGGGCAGGTCGGCGATGTCCGGGTCGCCGGTGAGCAGGGCGAGGGCGGCGGCGAATTTGCCCGCGTGCAGGAGGCCGCCGGAGGTCGGAAGAACCAGGTCGAAGAGCCGGCGCTCGGCCAGGAGTTCGGAAATGTCGACGATAGTCTTCGGCGAGAGCCCCGCGGCGTACAACAGGCCGATCACGCCGCCCAGCGAGTCGCCGACGATAAAGTCCGGGCGCAGGCCGCGCTCTTCCATTACTTCCAGGAGGCCCAGGTGGGCGTAGGATCGGGCCAGGCCGCCGGAGAGGACCAGACCGAGGGGTTCGCGGCCCTGCGCGCGCACCTGGTCCAGGCGCTGCAGGAAGCGCGCCTCGCCGATGCAGTCGGGCTGCAGCATGGTAAAGGCGAGGTCGGCCGCGGCTATGGTCTGGGGCAACAGGAGGGTGAGGGCGAGGAGGATCGCGGCCGTACGCGGGGCAACGATGCTCGAAGTGCATCCGCATTGTCCGACACCCCGCGCGCGCATGCCTGACCTCAATCCCCCGGCCGGAACAGGCGCCCCAGGCCGAGGCCCAGGACCACCCTTCCGTCGAAGCCGAGCCCCGCGTACGCGGTCCATTCCAGCGGCGACAGGCCGATCAGGCTCCAGACGCCGGTAACAAGGAGGCCTGCCGCGCCCGATTCGGGGGCGGCCTGCGCGGGCATGGCGGGCCAAGATGCCGCGCGGGCCCAGGCCAGGTCGACGAAGGCGCCGAGTTCCAGGTCGCGGATCAGGAAGGTTTCGGCGATGCCGAAGCCGAGTTCGCGGGCTGACCAGACGAACTCGGCGCCGGTGTTGGCGCGCAGGCCGGTCCTGCCCGCCGGCGCGATGCCGCGGTAGGCGTCCTGCGGCCAGCTATCGGTGCCGGGGCCGGCCAGGTCGAGTCGCGCGGTCGCGCGCGCCGAAAGCCGCGTTACTCCGCCGGGGTACAGGGTTCCGGCCAGGGTCGCCTCGGGGCCGGCCGCCCCGGCTGCTTCGATGAAGGCGCCGGGGGCAAGCAGAACTTCGCCGCGGGATGCGGCCGCCGCGCCCTTTCCCGCGGCCGCGCCATTCCCCCCGGCAATGCGCAGGCCCAGGGCGCCGCGCGCGCGCCAGTCCAGGTTGGCGGTTTGCAGTCCGCAGCGCGCGACCGCCGAGAGCCGCGGTTCGAGCACGGTGGCGCCGAGTTTCGGCGAAATCCATCCCAGCGCCGCCCCCGCCCCCAGTGTTTCCGGAGGGGTGAAGACACCCGACGCATCCTGGTCTCCTGTCAGGTGGATCGCGGTATCGAGGGATACCGCCCCGCCCGAAATTGTCTTTAAACGCGCCAACACGACCCAGCCCCCGCCGACCACTGCGCCCAGGCTGTCCCGCAGGTCCGCCCCCAGACCCAGGCCTGCCAGGACCGACAGCTCGCTTCTGCCGGCGGCCAGGCGCGCGCCCGCGCCGAGCCAGCGCATGCCGTCCAGGCCCACCGGAGAAGCGGCAACCTCATCCAAAACGCGGGTCGCCAGCGTAAAGCGCAGATTCGGCGCCACCTTCGCGCCCACGCCACGGCGCGCGTCCGAAAGCACCCGATCCAGCGTCGCTGCGCGGCGCGCGCGCAGCGCGACCGTCTCCTCCCTCAACCCGGAACCCCGCCAGTGCGGCGGCAGGCGCTCGATGATTTCCGGCAGCGCCTCCTCGGCCGAGCGTTCGCCCCGTTCGATGATGGGGCGCGGCGTGGCGAAAGCCATGAAGGACAACTGCTCCACGTCGTTGCGGATCACCGGAGGCGCCACCGCGGAAAGATCGGCCAGCGCCTGCCTGGTCTTGCCGATATCGAAAGCCCGGTTGACCACGGTCACCGGATTGGAATAATTCAGCGTCCGATCGTACAACGTGACCGACACGAGGACGGCCTCGGTGAATTCCGCCGCGAGCCCCGCCGGCACCAGGTTCACGATGCCGCCGTCCACCAGCGACATGCCGTCCATCCGGATCGGCTCGAAAATCACCGGCAGCGCGAAGGCGGCCACCATGACCCGGTCCACCCTGCCTTCGGAAAAATCCACGTGGCGCCGCGATTGCAGGTCCTCGGCGGTGATGATGACCGGAATGTCCAGATCCTTCAGGTCGAGGTCGCCGACCAGCGACCGCACGAATCCGGCGAAGCGTTCGGCGTTCAGGATGCCGCCGTTCGTCGGCAGCACGGGATCGAAAAAACTCTCAGCCGGAAGCGCCGCGATCATGCGCTCGATGTCGTCCGGCGAAAATCCCGAGGCGTACAGCAGCCCTATGATGGCGCCCATCGAATTGGCGACGACCAGGTCCGGCACGATGCCGGCCTTTTCCAGCACCCGCAGGGCTCCGATGTGCGCGTAGGCGCGCGCAGAGCCGCCGGACAGCACCAGCGCCAGGGGTTCGCGCCCCTGCGCGCGCACGGCGTCCAGGCGCTCCAGAAGGCGCGCCTCTCCGGGCCGGATCGGCGTGGCGATCATGCGCAGGTCGGTGGCGGTTTCCATGATGTCCCGCGGCTGCGCCCCGGCCAACGGCGCCGCGAGCGCCAGCATGGCGAGCGCGGCGATTCGGGCGATCTCGCCGATCGCGCCGCGCGGCATGCCCGGCCCTCTTGTTCCCATGCTCACACTATAGTCCCCGGCGACGGGATTACAAATCCCCGCGTACCTGCTATTATCGGACCATCATGCACCATCCCGAATGGGAGCCTCCACCGGGGGAACATAATGTTCCCTGAACTCCTCGCCATACTCGCGCTCATCCTGCTGAACGGTTTCTTTTCCCTCGCGGAAATGTCGCTCGTATCCTCCCGCAAGGCGCGCCTGCGCCACGAAGCCGATTCAGGCAAGCCAGGCTACCGCCTGGCCCTGGAAACCGCGGAAAACCCCTCGCGCTTCCTGTCCGCCATCCAGGTGGCCATCACGCTCATCGGCGTGCTCACCGGCGCGGTCGGCGGCGCCACCGTGGCCGAATCACTGGCGGCCAGCTTCGCGGGCGTGCCGGCGCTGCGGAACATAGCGGGCCCGCTCGCGGTCGGCGTCGTCGTCCTCCTGACCACCTTCTTTTCCGTCCTCCTGGGCGAACTCGTGCCCAAGAGCCTCGCCCTTTCGCGCCCCGAAAAGATCGCCGCCGTCGTGGTGCGGCCGATGAAGACCTTCGGCACCCTGTTCTATCCGCTGGTCAAGCTGCTGTCTGTCCTGACCGACGTGCTGGTGCGCCTGCTGGGATTCGCCTCGCACGGCGAACCCGAAGTAACCGAGGAGGAAGTGAAGGTGCTCATCGCGCAGGGCGCCGAAACCGGAATATTCGAGGACAGCGAGCGCGAAATGGTCGAGGGGGTGCTGAGCCTGGACGACCGCCGCGTCACCGCCTTCATGACGCCCCGCACCGAGGTGGTCGTGCTGGATCTGGACGACGAAGCCGCAGACCCGCGCTCAGGCATCCTGGAACACGCCGACCTGGGCTACCTGCCCGTGGTGCGCGGCGACCTGGACAACGTGGTCGGCATGCTGCGCACGCGTGACGCCCTGGCCGCCATCGCGCGCGGCGAATTCCGCGACGTGCTCGCGCTCACCCGG
>CAYRXK010000108.1:0-1953 GCA_964428265.1 uncultured Treponemataceae bacterium | reverse complement strand
GCGGAGCCTTCCTCTCCCGACCGTATGCGGTGGAACACGTTCACCGGCCACACGAGCATCGCCGCGCCCTCGAACACCACCGTGCCGTTGTGCGTTATGCGCTCCGGTTCCACGACGAAGGTTTCCAGGCGCCGGTGCTCCAGCGTGTAGATGTCCACGATGCGGCGGCCGTGCAGCACCATGAGGTTGTCTTCCTGGTGGGGATGGCAGTACCAGGGCCGCTCCACTCCGGGAATGGAGCCGGGCGACAGCGCCGCGCTCGCGTGGATGACGCGGTCGATGCCGTCGACCTTCGGCAGATACTGCATGGGAAGGATGTCGAAGGCGACGCCCTCGGTCCTGCGGAACGGCTTGAGCTTGATGATCCGCCAGAAACGCTCGACTTCGTCGAAGAGATAGTCCATGTCGCGTCACCTCCGTCAGGACAGTGTACCCCGCCCGATGGATGCGAACCAGCGGTAGAACGCGCGCGCGGCGTCAGGGCCCGCGATTTCCGGATGGAAGGTGGCGGCCACGATGGCGCCCTGGCGCACCAGGATGGGGTCGCCCGCTTGTTCGGCCAGCACCTCGACCCCGGATCCCACCCGCACGATCTTCGGCGCGCGGATGAACACCGCCTCGATCTCCGGCAGGCCCGGAACCTCGGTGGCCACCGGCGCGCGGAAGCTGTCCACCTGCGTGCCGTAGGCGTTGCGCCGCACCGCCACATCCAGCAGGGCCAGGCCCGGCTGCGAACGCCCCTCGATATCCTTGGCCAGCAGGATGAGCCCCGCGCAGGTGCCCAGGATCGGCATGCCGCCCTTCACGCGCGCGACGAGCGGATCCATCATGCCGAAGCGCTGCAGCAGCATGCCCATGACGGTGCTCTCGCCGCCGGGCAGCACGAACAGGTCCGCGCGCGCGATGTCCTCGGGCGACCGCACCTCGAAGGGTTCCGCCCCCCCCAGGGCGAGCGCGGCGCAATGGGCCGCGTAGTCGCCCTGCAGTGCCAGGACGCCCGCGCGGACCTTGCTCACCAGCCCCTCCCGGCCATGCGGCCTGAGTCGGGGATTTCGGAAATGCCGATGCCCACCATGGGCTCGCCCAGGTCCTCGGACAGCTCGGCCAGCTTTTTCGGATCCTTGTAGTGCACCACGGCGCCCACGATGGCGGCCGCGCGGCGGGCCGGATCGCCCGACTTGAAGATGCCGGAGCCCACGAATACCGATTCGGCGCCCAGCTGCATCATCAGCGCGGCATCGGCCGGCGTGGCGATGCCGCCCGCGGAGAAATTCGGCACGGGCAGCTTGCCTGTCTTGGCCACTTCCCACACCAGGTCGTAGGGCGCGCCCAGCTCCTTGGCAGCGGTCATCAGCTCCTCTTCGGGCAGGCGGGTGAGCCGGGCGATGTCGTCGCGCACGGTGCGCATGTGGCGCACGGCCTCGATCACGTCGCCGGTGCCGGGCTCGCCCTTGGTGCGGATCATGGCCGCGCCCTCGCCGATGCGGCGCAGCGCCTCGCCCAGGTCCCTGCAGCCGCACACGAAGGGAGCCTTGAAGCCTTCCTTAAGTACGTGGAAGCGGTCGTCGGCGGGGGTAAGCACCTCGGATTCATCGATGAAATCGATGCCCAGCGCCTCGAGGATTCGGGCTTCGACAAAATGGCCGATGCGGCACTTGGCCATCACGGGGATGGACACCGCGGCCTGTATTTCCTTGATCATGCGGGGATCGGACATGCGCGCCACGCCGCCCTGCGCCCTGATGTCGGCGGGAACGCGTTCCAGCGCCATGACCGCCGCGGCGCCGGCCTTTTCGGCGATGCGCGCCTGCTCGGCGTTGGTGACGTCCATGATGACGCCGCCCTTGAGCATCTCGGCGAGGCCGACCTTGGTTTTCCACTCAGCGCTTCTGCGCGATGACCAGAGATTCGTATCCATACCAGATTCTCCTTGTGGCGAAACTACCCAATATG
>CAYRXK010000107.1:0-5906 GCA_964428265.1 uncultured Treponemataceae bacterium | reverse complement strand
AGACGGCGAGGTTGCCCGATTGTACGCCGGTTGTGCCGGCGGCGCGGTCCTTCCAGGCGGCGCCGTCCAGCCCCTCGACCCGGACCGAGGCTATATCGCCCACCCGAAAATAGGGGTGGAAGGCGCCGGTCATGGTCCAGGGCGCGGTTCCGGTGCTGCGCGCGGTCAGCTGCAGCGAAAGCGCGGGTCCGACCGACACGAGCAGTTCCAGCCTGAAATCGTGGGGCCAGAGGGCCTTCGTCGCGTCGGATGACTCCAGCGAGAGCCGGAGGCTGACCGTGTCGCCGCGCAGGGCGGTTTCATCGAGCCGCCAGGCCTGCAGGCGGGCCACTCCGTGCAGGGGCAGCGCGGGGTTCGAGGGATGGGGCCCGAACCAGGGCCAGCAGACCGGAATTCCGCCGCGTATGGGCGATCCGGGGATGAAAGCAGAGCGTTCCGAAAGGAAGAACAGGTCCTCTCCGCCAGGCGGGTTATAGGATAGCAGGTGGGCGCCATAGAGCGAGAGTTCGGCGCGGGCGCCCAGATGCTCCACGATCGCCGTGTCGATGCCCGGCGCGCGCCGGGAAAAGCGGATGATCCCGCCGAGGCCTGAGCGTTCCGCGCGCGTTCCCGCGGCATCCGATCGATTATCCCTGTCAGGCATACTTCCCTCCCCGTTCATGCACGGCTACTATACCGTGGTGGAATACTCCGTGGCATCATACCCCGACCGTCTTGCATCGCTCGCGCCGCTGTATCCTTCCGAAAATCCGGATGCCGGGCGGGCGCGCTGGCGCGCGCTTGCCCTGCAGGCCGGCGCGCCCGCCGAAACGCTGCGGTTTTATTCGGCGCCCGGCAGGACGGAACTCGGCGGCAACCATACCGACCACAACCACGGCCGCGTCCTGGCCGCCGCGGTGAACCTCGATACCATCGCCTGCGTGCGTCCGCGCGCCGACCACCTCGCGCGGATACGGTCGCCCGGCTATCCGGATACCGAAGTCGACCTTTCGTCGCTCTCCCCGGCAGAGGCGGAACGCGGCACCACGGGCGCCCTGCTGCGCGGCATCGCCGCGTGGATCGCGGAAAAGCATGCGGATGCAGTGGGGAAGGCGGGCGCGTTGCGGGGATTCGATGCGTGGCTTTCGTCTGAGGTGCTTTCGGGCTCGGGACTCTCAAGCTCCGCCGCGGTGGAGGTGCTGTTCGGCACGATCATGGCGGACCTGGCGGACCTTCGCCTGGATTGCGTCGAAATCGCCAGGATGGGCCAGTACGCCGAGAACGCCTATTTCGGAAAACCCTGCGGCCTCATGGACCAGACGGCCAGCGCGGTCGGGGGCATCGTCGCGATCGACTTCGGGGACCCCGGCAGTCCCCGGGTCCGCAGGCTGGATTTCGATTTCGGCGCGGCCGGCTATTCGCTCGCGGTGGTGGACACCGGGGGATCGCACGCGGACCTGACCGCGGATTACGCAGCCATTCCGACGGAAATGCGGCAGGTGGCCTCGGCGTTTGGCGCCGCTGCCCTTCGCGGCATCGGCAGGAATGAACTCGCGGCGCGCGCGGACGAACTCAGGCGGGACTTCGGCGACCGCGCCTTCCTGCGCGCCTGGCATTTCGCCGCCGAAGACGAGCGGGCCGAGGCGATGGCCAACGCCCTGGCCGAAGGCAACCTGGACACCTACCTCGGACTGGTGCGCGAAAGCGGCGACTCGTCGTGGCGCTTCCTGCAGAACCTGCAGCCGCAGGGCAGGCCGCGCGAGCAGGGCCTGGCGGTCGCCCTCGCCCTGGCCGAACGGGCGATCGGCCCTGAAGGCGCCTGCAGGGTGCACGGCGGAGGCTTCGCGGGCACGGTGCAGGTCTATGCCCCGACCGGCCGCATACCCGCACTGCGGGCCGCGCTCGAACCGGTATTCGGACCGGATTCGGTCATTCCCGTAACCATCCGGCACCAGGGTGCCGCCATCCTCGATATCGCAAAGGAGCTGTTCCATGGCTGAAAGGAAAAAGGGATTTTCACCGTACCTCGGCCTTAGCTTCCTGATCGGATTTGGGTTCTTCACGATGGGCCTGATGGACCCCCTCTACGACACCTACGCGCCGGTGTTCCTGGGCAAGTACCTTTCGTCGATGACCCTCGTCGGCGCGGTGATGACGCTGGACAATCTGTTCGCGCTGTTCCTGATTCCCCTGGTGAGCGTGTGGTCCGACCGCACCGACACGCGCATCGGCAGGCGCATGCCCTTTATCATCAGCCTTCTGCCCCTTACCGCGGTATGCTACGGCCTGCTGCCCTATGCGGCGGGGGTATCGCTGGCAGTGCTGGTCTTCGCGATATTCGCGCTGAACCTGTTCAAGCAGGGCGTGCGCGGCCCGGTCGTCGCCCTGATGCCCGACATCATCCCGGCGGAATACCGGTCCGAGGCGAACGGCGTCATCAACACGATGGGCGGCATCGCCTCGATCGTCGGCACCATCGCGCTGGCGCGCCTGATGGACGTGGACATCGTCCTGCCGCTGCTGGGGTCCACGAAGGACCGCCTGCCCTTCCCCGTCGCGGGCCTGTTGGTGCTGGTCGCGGTGGCCCTGCTCTTTTTCCGCGTGAAGGAACGCGACCATCGCGGCACGCCGGACGCCGCCGCGGACGAGAAACGCGTGCCCATGGCCGAGAGTTTCCGCGCGATCGCGGGGCAGAAGGACAAGAGCGCCCTGTACATCCTCGTTTCGATTTTCCTGTGGTTCCTCGGGTATCAGGGCGTCCTGCCCTTTATCGGCAAGTATTCGATCGACGTGCTCGGCACCTCGACGGGTACGGCGGCGCTGGCGGCGGGCATGGTGGGGATCGCCTACGCGATATTCGCCATACCCTCGGGCTATGTCGCCCATCGCGTCGGCCGCAAGGCGACGATCAGGACTTCGCTGGTCATGGTGGCGGTGCTCACCTTCGGGCTTTTCCTGCACGGCCCGCTTACCGCGGCCCTGGGCTCGTCGGCGCGGCTTTACAGCTTCTGGGCGATCATGTTCGCCTTCGGGGTGTTCTGGGTGTCCATCGTGACGAATTCCTTTCCCATGCTGTGGCAGATGGCCAGCTGGGGCACGATGGGCATCTACACGGGCCTGTACTACACCGCCAGCCAGGCGGCGGCCATCCTGGCGCCCCTGCTGACCGGCGCGATCATAGACCTGGCCGGCTATCGCGGCATTTTCCTGTTCTGCGCGCTGTGCATGGCCGCGGCCTGGTTCATCATGGGCAAGGTGACTGGCGGCGAGCCTGCGCGCGTAGTAGAATGAAGTAACGGGGGAGGTACTCATGAAATCCCAGGACAAGCAAAAATCCGCCGAAAAGAAGAAACCGCAGAAAACCCTTAAGGAAAAGCGCGCCGAAAAGCACGCGAAAAAGGAAGCGAAGAGCCACGAGGCCGAATAGCGCCGCCCCGGCGCGTGACTGATCGCATGACGCGTCCGTCCCGCGGTCAGTCACGTGCCCTCCACGTACCGTTTACAGAGCCGGATCGCGATCGACTGATCGCGCATCGTACAGGATAGTTCCTTCCACCGCGGTCGCCACCACCTTCGCCCCGCGCCGCTCC
Source organism: uncultured Treponemataceae bacterium (assembly GCA_964428265.1). Classification (GTDB taxonomy): domain Bacteria; phylum Spirochaetota; class Spirochaetia; order Treponematales; family Rectinemataceae; genus CAYRXK01. The sequence goes on along the minus strand of CAYRXK010000107.1, from coordinate 2,337 downwards.
CCATCGGTGCCCTGAACCAGATCGGCGTCCACCACGGTAAAATCCGCCAGTTTTCCCGGTTCCAGGCTGCCCCGTTCCGCATCCTCGAAATTGGCGCGCGCCGCCCAGATCGTCATGGCGCGCAGGGCCTCGGCAGGGGCCAATGATTCTTCGGGCCTGAAGGCCAGGTTTCCGGACTCTTCGCCCCGGCGAGGGCGTCGGGCAACCGCGGCGTGGAAACCATCCAGCGGATCGATCCCCTCTATAGGAAAATCCGAACCGTTCGGCAACCACCCGTTCGTGCCGAGCAGGCTTCGGGCCCGGTGCGCGCGCCCGAGCCGATCGGCGCCGAGGCGTTCGCCGATCCACGCCATGTCGGAGGTCGCGTGGGTGGTCTGGATCGAGGGAATGACCCCCAGGTCACCGAAACGCGGCAGGTCGTCGGGATGGACTACCTGCGCATGCTCGATCCGCCAGCGCGCCCCGTCGCCATGACGCAGATGGCGGCCGAACACGCCGAGCAGCATCCGCGCCGCGGCGTCGCCTATCGCATGCACGTTCATCTGCATGCCCATGTTGCGCGCGATGGCGCAGACCCGGTCCAGCTCGGCCGGATCGAGCGTGGACAGCCCGCGGTTGCCCGGATCGTCGGCGTAGGGTTCCAGGAGCCAGGCGCCGCGCGAGCCGAGCGCCCCGTCCGCGTACATCTTGAAGGCCCTCGCCGACAGGCGCCCGCGCGCGAAAGGAATTTCCGCGGCGCCGCGATCGCGCAGCCAGGCGATGTTCGCGTCGGTGGGGTGGAGCATCGCGTAGATTCCGAGCCTGAGTTCGCCCGATGCGAGCATGGATTCGAACAGGTCGAGGTCTTCGCGGTCGGTTCCCGCGTTGGATATCGAGGTGAGGCCGACCGCGAGGCAGCGTTCCTGGGCCCGCAGGAGGGCTACGCGTTTGGCCGCCGGCGAAGGAACGGGAATCGCCTTCCTGAGCGCGGCGACGGCGTTGTCGATAAGCAAGCCGGAAAGTTCGCCGCCCCGCAGGCCCAGATGGCCCCCGGAAATGGCCGTTCCGACGCCGAAGCCGGCGGCGCGCAGCGCGGCGGTGTTGGCTATCGCGGCATGTCCGTCTACCCGCGTGGCCACGACGGCGATGTCGGGAAAAGCTTTGTCGAGCAGCGACCTATCGGGAAATCCGCGATCCGCCCACCCGTTCTGGTCCCATCCGCGGCCCTGAAGCCAGCCGCCCTCGTCGCCCGAACGTTCGCGATGCGCGACCAGAAGGTCCACCGCCTCTTTCCAGGACCGCGCGCCGCGCAGGTCGGCGCGGCCCAGCTGCAGCGCGTAACTCAGGAAATGGCAGTGCGGATCGTACAGGCCGGGGTAAATCCAGGCATCGGGAAAATCCAGTTCGAGGGTGCCCGGATGCCGCGCGCGCAGGACGGCACGCGGGCCGACCCCGAGAATGCGTCCGCCCGAGATGGCCATGCATTCCGCCACCGTGCCGGCTTCGTCGACCGCGTGTATGCCTCGCGCCGACACGAGGGTGACGCGTGATGGTGCGGAATCGCTCATCGCACGACGACACGTCCGGAGAGGAAGATGTAACCGTTCTCGCGGTAGAACGCGGGATCGGCCAGATCGCCGAACAGGTTGGCCGGAAGGTCCTCGCGAAGGAGGTACCCGACGCCGACCGAGAACGAATCGGCCACCAGGATGTCCAGGCCCGCGCGCGCCGTCAGGCCGGTACCGATGCGCTTCAGCACGCCGGAAGCGCCGTAGCGGTCCTGCAGGTACGCGGTGAAGGCAGGTGTTTCGTTGGTCGACGGCAGGTGGAAATAAAAGGCTGGCCCGGCACCCAGGTAAGGCCGTACGATGCCCAGGGGCGCCACGAGATTGAGGGACAGGGGCGCGTACAGCATGGTCTCGTAGTATTTCCAGTCCGCCCTGGCCGTGCCGCCGGTGCCGCCCGCGGCTACGAGGGAACTCCAGGAAGACGGCCCCTGCGCGAACGACGCGGCGCCCGGCCCGTAGTACGCGTCTCCCAGGTACAGGACTTCGGTGCCTACCTCGAACCAGGGGCGGATGCGGTACTTGACCGTGGCGCCGTACAGGAGGTCGGCGACGCCGGCGCCCGAAGCGGCATCGGAGAGGTTGGGGCTTATGGCCATGAATCCGATGGCGGCCGCCCCCTGTTCCTTCTGGGCGAAGGCGGGCGCGGCGACGAGCGACGCGGCCAGCGCGGCCAGCAGCAGGGCCGGCAAGACCGCGGACCTTCGGGATCGCAACGCATTCATCGGTATACCTCCTCAGGCGGCGAATGCCACGCCTAAACGGCGAATGCCACGCCTAAACGGCGAATGCC
>CAYRXK010000106.1:0-5938 GCA_964428265.1 uncultured Treponemataceae bacterium | reverse complement strand
GCCCGCGATCTTCACGAAGTCGTCGTTGATGGCCGCGTTGCCGCCGATGAAGGGGCAGTTCAGGCCGGCATCGCGCGCCTGGCGGATGAGCAGGCCGGCTTCAGGATAGTAGCCGGTGAAGTACCATACGTCGGGCTTGGTTTCGCGCAGTTTGGTGACCGCGGAGGAAAAGTCCTTTTCCTTCGGGGTGATCGCGTCGAAATAGACGATCTCGGTCTTGCCTCCGGCGAGGTAGGGTTCGAGCGCCTTTTTCGCCTCGTCGGCCACGCCCTTCGCGAAGGTGGAGTTGTCGTGCATGATCGCGATGCGCTTGGCGCCGAGGGTTTCGACCGCGTACTTGCCGAAGAAGAGGCCCTGCGCGTCATCGCGGCCGCAGGTGCGGAAGAAGAACTTGCGGTCCTTGTCCATCGTGAGCCTGACCGCCGTGGCGCCGTAGGCCACCGAGGGGATCTTGTTCTTTTCGTAGATGTCCGCCGCCGGCTCGGTCACCGACGAGCCGTAGCTGGCGATCACCGCGACGGCCTTCTGCGAGACGGCCTTCTGCGCCGCGAGCGCGGAGTCCTTGGGGTTGGAGCCATCGTCCACCACCACCACCTCCACCTGCTTGCCCAGCACGCCGCCGGCCTTGTTGATGAGTTCCGCCGCGACTTCCACCGACTGCTTGGCCATCTGGCCTTCGTAGGCGTAGTCACCGGTGATCGGCGCCTGCAGGGCGATCTTCACCGTCTTGGACGAGCCGCCGCCGCAGCCCGAGAGCGCGACGACCAGCATCAGCGCCGCGATCCCGGCGAGAACCGCCGCGCTTTTCGATGTGCGTGCCTTTCCAGTCTTGAAAACGAGTTCAAACATCTGGATTCCTCCTGACCGGGTATCGTAATCCTGGCACGGACCCGAACGCAAGCGTTTTTCATCCAAATTTTACATGTCGAAGTATATATATTCAAACTATTTATATCGATTTCGAGGTGACGGCGAAAGTGATATATCTATTTTCCTTGACAGCGCCCCCGGGCGGGCCTACGATGAACCTACCGTACCCATGCACCCCATCTACCGAGGTAGTACCATGCCGCGCATCGCAGAGCATCCGGTTCTGACCGTCCCGGCCGGAAGGAAGGAAGTCGAGTTCAGGTTCGACGGCGACCCGATGAAAGGTTTTGCCGGCGAACCGATCGCATCGGCCCTCATGGCCGCGGGGGTGGACCGCTTCAGCGTGCACAAGCGCGACGGCGCCCCCCTGGGCATCTTCTGCGCCAACGGCCAGTGCAGCCAGTGCACCGTGCTGGTGGACGGCATTCCCCGCAAGGCCTGCGTCACGCCGCTCGCGGGCGGCCTGGACGTGCGCACCCTGCGGGGCATCCCAACGCTGCCGGAAGACAGCCTTCCCCTGGTGCAGGCCGAGCGCCGCACCCTGCGCACCGACATACTGGTGGTCGGCGGCGGCCCCTCGGGCCTCTCCGCCGCCCTCGAACTGGGGCGCATGGGCTTCCAGGTCATCCTGGCCGACGACAAGGAAAAACTCGGCGGCAAGCTCGTGCTGCAGACCCACAAGTTCTTCGGCTCCGAAGAGGACTGCTACGCGGGCGTCCGAGGCGTGGACATAGCCGGCAAACTTGAGGAAAAACTCCGCAGGCTGCCCAACGTCACCCTGCTGTCCAACGCGCCGGTCGTCGGCATATACAAGGACCGCAAGGCCGGCATCTACAAGGACTACTCATCCTATGTGCTGGTGGATTTCACCGCGCTGGTCGTCGCCGCCGGCGCCCGCGAAAAGAACATCAGCTTCCCCGGCAACGACCTGCCCGGCGTCTACGGCGCGGGCGCCTTCCAGACCCTGGTAAACCGCGACCTGGTGCGCGCCGCGAAACGCGTGCTTATCGTCGGATCGGGCAACGTGGGCCTGATCGCCGCGTACCACGCCCTGCAGGCGGGCATAGAAGTGGCCGGCATCGTGGAACTCCTGGGCAAGGTCAACGGCTACAAGGTGCATGCCGACAAGATCCGCCGCATGGGCGTGCCCATCCACCTCAACACCACCATCCTCCGGGTCGAGGGCGAGGGCCGCGTGCGCCGCGCCGTCACCTGCCAGGTCGACGACAAATTCGTGCCCATACCCGGCAGCGCCCGCGGCTACGACGTGGACACGGTGCTGATCGCCACGGGCCTCGCGCCCTGCGACGAATTCCTGCGCCAGGCGCAGGCCTACGGCATCATGGCCGTGGCCGCCGGCGACGCCGAGGAAATCGCCGAGGCATCCAGCGCCATGTTCGGCGGGCGCATATCCGCCTTCGCGCTGGCGCGCATGCTGGGCAAACGCGTGCAGCTTGACCAGAGCTGGATGGAAAAGCGCGAGGTCCTGAAATCCAGGCCCGGCGACGTGATGATCCGCGGCCCGGTCGTGCCCGGCAAGGAATGGCGGCCTGTTTTCTTCTGCACCGAGGAAATTCCCTGCAACCCCTGCACCACGGTCTGCCCCACGCACGCCGTGCGCCTGCGGCCCCTGCGCCACTCGATCATGGATCTTCCGTATTTCGAGGGCGACCGCTGCATCGCCTGCCTTTCCTGCGTGGCCGTGTGCCCGGGCCTTGCGGTCAGCCTTGTGCGCAAGGTTTCCGAAGACCAGGCCGAAGTGGTGCTGCCCTGGGAATTTTCCACCGATCACCTTGCCGCGGGCACGCCCATGCGCCTCCTTGGCCAGGACGGCGATTTCATCGAGGAGGCGCCGCTTGCCTCCAAGCGCTACCTGAAAAAATACGGCACCTGGGCGCTGACCTTCCCGGTCAGCCTGGCCAACGCCGCTCGCGTTTCCGGCGTCGCGGTGCAGGATCCCGCCGTCACGGCGGCATCGCCGGTGCTCGACGAATCCTGCCCCGACATGGACGTCATCGTCTGCCGCTGCGAACGCATCACCATGGGCGAAATCGTGCGCTTCATCCGCGACAACAACGTGCGCGACATCAACCAGCTGAAAACCCTGCGCGTGGGCATGGGCGCCTGCGGGTCCAAGACCTGCAGCCAGCTGCTGCCGCGCGCCTTCAGGCTGGCCGGGGTGGATCCCGGATCCGTGGAGCCCGGATCGCAGCGACCGATGTTCATGGAAGTGCCCATGGGCGAGCTGGTGAACGAAGGGCTTGCGCGGCTGGGCGGCAGGGAAGCCGGATCGAGGGGGGCGCCATGAAAAAGTACGATGTCGTCATCGCGGGCGCGGGATCCGTGGGCGTGCCGCTTGCCTGGCAGCTCGCAAAACGCGGCATGAAGGTCGGCGTGCTGGACCACGAGGCGTCCTGGGGCAGGGGCCAGAACCGCGCCGCGATCGGCGGCGTGCGCGCCACGCACTCGGACCCGGCCAAAATCCGCATCTGCCTGGAATCACTCGAAATATTCTCCACCCTGCACGAAGCCCACGGGCTGGATGTCGAGTGGCGGCGCGGCGGCTACATGTACGTCGCCTACGACGAGCAGCGCAGGAAATCATTCCAGGACCTGCTGGTCGTGCAGAAGGCCGCGGGCCTCGATATCGACTGGATTCCGCCCGAACGCGTGGCGGACCTCGCGCCCGGCATCCGGACCGAAGGCCTTCTGGGCGGCACCTACAGCCCCGGCGACGGCTACGCATCGCCCCTGATGGCCGGCACCGCCTTCCATAAGCTCGCGCGCGACGCGGGCGCCGAATTCCATTTCGGTATCCGGATCGAGGGCCTGCGCATGAAGGGCGACCGCGTTGAATCCATGGAAGCCGGCGGCGAAACCTGGCAGGCCGATCTCTTCGTGAACGCCGCCGGCGCTGAAGCCGCCGACCTGGCCAGCTTCGCCAACGTGGACCTGCCCGTGCACCCGGACTGCCACGAGGCGGGCGTCACCGAACCGGTCGAGCGCTTCATGGAACCGATGATCGTCGACATCCGCCCGGAGGCCGATTCGGCCAACTATTATTTCTACCAGGCCAACACGGGGCAGGTGGTGTTCTGCATCACGCCGCGCCCGCAAATCTGGGGCCGCGACAAGGACTCGACCTCGGAATTCCTGCCGCTGTGCGTGCGCAGGATGCTGGACTTGTACCCGCGCCTGCGGTCGCTGCGCGTGCGGCGCACCTGGCGCGGCATGTACCCGATGACGCCGGACGGCCTGCCCATCGTCGGTTATCCCGAGGGCGCGCGCAATTTCCTGCAGGCGGTTGGCATGTGCGGGCAGGGCTTCATGATGGGGCCGGGCCTGGGCAAGATCATCGCCGAGTCCATCGTCTCCGGCGGCGACGCGGACCATCCGGAGGGCGCCACTCCCTATGGTTTTGTCTACGATGAACTCTCCTGCGGCCGCGCATTCGACCATGTGGAACTGTTGAAATAGCGAAGCGCGCGCACCGGGCGGCCGGGTCTGCTCCGGCCGCCCGCCTCGCTCCGTCATGGTCCGGAACCAGCAACAATCTTCCGTGTACTAGTTGACCATCATACTCCTCCCGGGGCATATTCCCAGTAATCCCATGGGAATTTAAAACAAGGAGGAGCGCGAGGCGATGTTCCAGGTCCCCACCAAGACCCAGTACGCGATCCGCGCCCTCGTGCACCTGGCGCGCGCAGGCTCGGACAGTTCGAGCCGCATCGCCCTGGTGCAGCGCATCTCTCCCAAATATCTCGAGGGCATACTCGCGCAACTGAAGGCGGCCGGCATCGTCGTGTCGGGCCGCGGCCGCCAGGGCGGCTACCGACTGGCGCGCGAACCTGGGGCGACCAGCATGCTGGAAGTGGTCCGGGCCATGGAGGGCGATGTCCGCCTCGTGGACTGCGTGACCGATTCGTCCGCATGTTCGATGGGATCGCTCTGCCAGCCGCGCCGCTTTTGGGTGGGGCTGAAGGACGCGGTGGACGGATACCTGGCGTCGACGACGCTGCGCGATCTGGCCGAAGGCCTCGAACCGAACGAACCGAACGAACCGATGGCGCCGGCGGGCCCGGCGAAGGGAGCGTGATACCGATGGATTCCCGTTTCACCTACATGGACTACAACGCCACCACGCCGCTGAGGCCCGAGGTGCGCGATCGCATGACGCAGGCGCTGGACGTGTACGCGAACGCATCCAGCATGCACGAATCCGGACGCCGCGCCCGCGCCGAGATCGAGGACGCGCGCGCGAAGGTGGCGGCGCTGGTCGGAGCCCGCGACCCCGGAAGCGTATATTTCACCTCCGGCGGCTCCGAATCGAACAATACGGTATTCATGACGATGTACGATCTGGGCCGCAAGGCGCCCGCGCCTGGAAAACCCGTGCGCAACAAGATAGTCACGACCGCGATCGAGCATCCCTGCGTCCTGAACGCCGCGCAGCACCTGGCCGACGAGGGTTTCCCGGTCGTGTTCCTGCCCGTGGATTCCGACGGCAGGGTAAACATGGAGCGCCTGGCCGCCGAAATGGACGAGACGGTGCTTCTGGTGTCCGTGATGGCGTCGAACAACGAGATCGGCACGCTGCAGGACATTCCGCGCATCGCGCGAATGGCGCGCGCCGTTGGCGCCCTCGTGCACACGGACGCCACGCAGTCGGTGGGCAAGGTTCCGGTTTCGGTGGAATCCTGGGGCGTGGATTACCTGACCATGTCCTGCCACAAGATCTACGGGCCCAAGGGCATCGGCGCGCTGTACGTCAGGCCCCTCGCGCCCGTGTCGCCGCTCATCCGCGGCGGCCACCAGGAAAAGGGCGTGCGCGCGGGCACCTACAACAACCTGGGCATCATCGGGTTCGGCCGCGCCGCGGAGCTCGCGTTGGCCGATCTGGAAGACTACGGGCGCTCCACGCGTGCGTTGCGCGATTCGTTGCGCGACAGGATCGTCGCCGCGATACCTCAGGTGCGCGTGAACGGTCACCCCTCGGAAGTGCTGCCGAACACCCTGAATATTTCCTTCCCCGGCGCCGAGGGCGAGGCCATCCTCCTTTCGCTGGATA
>CAYRXK010000105.1:4620-5973 GCA_964428265.1 uncultured Treponemataceae bacterium | reverse complement strand
ACGCCTGATCATGCGCATCGATCCTGACCGTTTCCGCGGGAAAACCCTGCTCGAAGCCCTTCGGGGATCGGCGGGCGCCGACCCCGAGGCGGGCGGGACCCACGCCGCGCCCTGCGGCGGCCGCGGAAAGTGCGGCAAATGCAGGGTGCGGGTGCTCCGCGGCAGGGAATTCCTGGCGCCGATGTCGCCGGGCGAAGCTGCCTTCATCGAGTTCGAGGACCGAGAAGAGGGCTGGCGCCTTTCCTGCATGGCCCGGATTTCCGGGGTCGCGGGCGCCGCGGGCGGCGCTGCGGCGGGCATCCTCGACATAGAATCCCCGCACGACGCGATGCGCATTCCCATGGAATCGGCGCTGCACGCGCACATTGTCCGTCCGGACGCCGCGGCAGCAAGCGCCGCGGCGGGCAGGCCCCTGCGCCTGGCGGTGGACCTTGGCACCACGACCATCGCCGGCCACCTGTTCGACCCGGCACGGGGAGAGAGCCTGGGCGTGGCCACCCGCGTGAACGGCCAGCGCGCCTGGGGGGCGGACGTGATTTCCCGCATCCAGGCGGCCGGAGACCCTGCCGTGCGCGAGGAATTGCGCAGGGCCGCGATCATTCCCATCGCCGCGATCATGCGCGAGCTCTGCGATGCCGCCCGGCGCGAGTGCGGCGAGGTGGGTCACATCGTAGTCGCGGGCAACACGGTCATGCAGCACCTCCTGTTCGGCTGCGATCCCACCGGTCTGGGCGTGCTGCCCTTTACCCCGGTTTTTCTCGGGTCGAGGTCGGAGGACGCCGCGGCCGCGGGCCTGCCCGCCGCGCCCGGCGTGCGCCTGACCACGGTGCCGGGCATCTCGGCCTTTGTCGGCGGCGACCTGACCGCGGGCATCGTGGCGGTCCGCTTGCACCAGGCCGCGCGGCCGGCCCTCCTCCTCGACATCGGCACGAACGGCGAAATGATCCTGGCGGCGAACGGCCACCTGTACGGTACCGCCACCGCCGCGGGCCCGGCGTTCGAAGGCGCGCATATCGAATGCGGCGCGCCCAGCGTGCCCGGCGCCATAGACCACGCGGGCTGGGACGGCGCTGCCTGCTGGCACACCACCATCGGCGACGCATCTCCCGTCGGCATCTGCGGCTCGGGCCTCCTGGACCTGGCGGCCGCCCTGCTCGACTCGGGCAGGATGGACGAAACCGGCCACCTGGAGGAAGAGCGCTGCACGATAGAGGGTGCCGACAGCATCTATATATCCCAGAATGACATACGACAGATTCAGCTCGCCAAGGGCGCCATCGCGGCGGGGATAGAGATCCTCTGCCGGAGCGCGGGCATCGGTACGGCCGACATCGCGGACGTGCACCTGGCCGG
>CAYRXK010000105.1:0-4520 GCA_964428265.1 uncultured Treponemataceae bacterium | reverse complement strand
TTCGGCGGCAAGTACATGTATTTCTGCCCCCCCAGCCTTCTGCACTGGGCGGTGCCGGTCAATTCGACGGGCGAGCGCGTCGCCTCGCTGATCGGGGGGCCGGTGCTGCTGCTGGATCCGGAAGAGCTGATCGGCGACGAGCTGGCCGCCCTCGGGCCCCTGGATGACGGAGCCCGCGCCGATCTGCGCGCCTACCTCGCGACACTGCCGCTTGTGGAACCCGCGAAGGCCACCGCCTACGCCGAAGTGCTGCAGGGGCTGGCGGCGGGCCTGGGCATGCGCGCTATCCAGGGCGCGGTGCAGGATTCTCTCGGCGGCGAATGGGACCCCGGCATCGGGCCGGAATACGGAGAAGATGGTTCCGATGCGCTGTTCCATCCCTTTGAATTCGGGGGGAGGGAGGCGAGCTACCCCCTCGAAAAGGAAAGCGACCTTCTGGATTCGGTGGCGCGCGGCGACCACGAAACCGCCCGCCGCCTCATGAACGACCTGCTCGGCCACATCTTCTTCAGCTCGGGCAAGCGCATCGACGCGGTGCGCGCCCGCGTGCAGGAACTGGCCGTGCTGCTGTCGCGCGCGGCGCTCGAAGGCGGGGCATCCCAGGAGGAGATTTTCGGGCTGAACAACACGTACCTGACCAGGCTCAAGGACATCGGTACCTTCGAGGACATGGCCTTCCTTCTGGCGAGGATCACGCGCAGGTTCGCCGATTGCGTCTTCGACCTGCGCCCGTCCAGGCACGCGGACGTGCTGCACAAGGCGATCCGCTATTTCGACGCGCATTACCGCGAACCGATCGGCCTGGAATCGGCGGCGGCGCACGTGTACCTGAGCCCCTCGTATTTCGGAAAGCTCTTCAAGCAGGAGATGCGGGTCAGCTGCACGGAATACCTGGCGCGGTTGCGGGTGGACCGCGCGCGCAAGCTGCTGCAGGACCGCGCCTTGTCGATCGCCGAAGTATCGCGGCGGGTCGGGTTCGAGGATCAGGGATATTTCGCCAAGGTTTTCAGGAAATATGCCGGAATGTCGCCGGGCGCGTATCGCGTCTCGCGGGGGGCCGGTTTCAGGGAGGAATGAACATGGACAGGAAATTTTACCTGGATCTGGCGGCGAGGGAAAAACCCATGCCGGTGGCCACGCACCTGGTGCTGCACGAAAAGGATGATCCGGAAGGCATCCTTCTGGACGGCGAGCGCATGGCGGCGGTCATGGCCGAAACGGCGCGGCGCTTCGACAGTCCGCTGGCCCTGCCGGTCATGGACCTCATCCTTGAAAAGGATTTCATGCTGAAGGCGATCGGCGTGCCCGCGGACAAGACCGGCACCTATCATTTCGACGAGCCGCCCAGCGCTGAACAGATCGCCGCGATCGAAACGGCCGACGTGCTGGCCTATCCGCGCTTCGCGGCCAACTGCGCGTCGCTGTGGCGCCTGGCCACCGATTCAGCCGCCGCCGGAGGCCCCGGCAAGGGCGGTCTGGTGCCCGTGGGCATGACCATCGGCCCCTTCAGCCTCCTGACCAAACTGCTGGCCGATCCCATCGTGGCGCTGTACATGGCCGGCGCCGGCATGACCGCCGAGGACTCCGACGAGGTGGCCCTGGTCACGAGCCTTCTGCCGCTCTGCGAGTCGGTGGTGCGCCGCTCCGTCGCCGCGCAGGTGACCGCGGGCGCCAAGGCGATGTTCGTGTGCGAGCCCGCGGCGAATCTGGTGTTCTTCTCGCCCAATCAGCTCGAGGAAGGCTCGTCGGTCTTCGATGATTTTGTCATCGCGCCGAACATGCGCCTGAAGGCCGACCTGGATTCGGCCGGCGCAGATCTCATCTTCCACGACTGCGGATCGCTGACCCACGGCATGGTGCAGGCGTTCAGGCCCCTGCACCCGGTGATCTTCAGCTTCGGCAGCCCGGTGGACCTGGGCGAGATCGAGCCCTTCGTGGCCAAGGACACCGTGATCTACGGCAATCTGCCCACCAAGAAGTTCTATTCCGACGAGGAAGTGCCGCTGGACGCGATTCCCGGCATGGTGGGCGCCATCGAATCCAGGCTCAAGGCGGCCGGCCACCCCTACATCATCGGCAGCGAATGCGACGTCCTGTCCATGCCCGGCTACGAAAAGAAAATCATGGAAAAAGTCGTGCGCTTCTGCGGCTGCGGAGCCCATGGGCACTGATGCCGCGGCGCCGGCCCGCCGCGTAAAGGTGGTCGCCTGCGAGGTCCTGCAGCGCGAAGTGTGCGCCTGCGCGGCGGACAGCCCCCTGGTGCTGGACCTCGAATTCCTGCCCAAGGGCCTGCACGACCTGGGCAGGGATCGCATGGCCGCGTGCATACAGGAAGCCCTGGACCGCGTCGGCCCCGAACGCCACGACCGCGTCATCCTGGTTTACGGACTCTGCAACATGGGGGTCGAGGGCCTGCGCTGCCGCGTGCCGATGACCATTCCGCGCGCGCACGACTGCATCGCCCTGATGCTCGGCTCGCGCGCGCGCTACCGCGAGTATTTCGACCTGCACCCGGGCACCTATTTCAAGAGCCCCGGCTGGATCGAGCGCGACAGCGATCCCTCGGACGCGTCCGAGTCCGTGGTATCGCAGTTGGGAATATCCACCAAGCGCGAAGAATACGTCCGGCTCTACGGCGAGGAAAACGCCGACTTCCTGATGGAGTCGCTCGGCGCCTGGATGCGGCACTACGACCGCCTGGCGCTGATCGACACCGGCGTGGGCGACCGCGAGGCCTACCGGACCGTATCGCGCGCCGCCGCCGAGGCGGACGGCCTTGCCTACGACGAGATCCCCGGCGATCTCGCGCTGTTGCGCCGCCTCCTGCATGGCAGCGCGGACGCGGGCGCGGGCGACACCGTTGAGGCGGATTTCCTGACCGTGCCGCCGGGTTCAACCATCGCGGCATCGCTGGACGACGCGGTCGTGCGCGCGGCGGCCGCGGAGGTTCCGGCTGCCGGTCCTTCGTCAGGCGCCTAGGCCTCGATCCCGTATTCCGACAGCACGCAGACCGCAGGATCGATTTCAGGCAGCATCTCCTCGATGAAATCATCCTCGTTGTCCGGAATCCCTCCTATTTCGTCGGTCAGGCGAGCGGCATACTCCCGTTCCCGTTCGTCCAGCGCGAGCCGGCCCGACGCGACCGCCTCGCCGATGATGCGCAGCGCGGCCAGCGAGGCGCGCTGCGCGGCCTGCACGCTATTGTCCGATTCCACGATGATTTTCGACAGCGCGATGACGGTGTCCGGCGCCAGGACCAGGGCCTGCGGATCGGTCCATGCGTCGGATTCCACGAACAGACGCTGCAGGACATCGGCGTGGCCGTCGCGGATCGAGGTATTCATCAGGCGCGCGTCGTAGGCCAGCTGTTCGAGGTACACGGTGGGCGCCATGCCGCCGAGAAGCTTGATGTTCTGAACGCTTTCGTTGCTCCACAGGTCGGCGGCGGCCGCCGCGATATTGCCGACGGGGCTCATGTGGGCGCAGGCCGCGGTCTTGCCTTCCATGGATATGGGAATGCCCGCGATGGCCTTCATGTAGGGTCCTTCGTAGCCGCAGTCCTTGCTCGGGCCGACCGCGCCGGCCTCGTAGGCGGGAAGGGTGCGCACTACCGAAACGACCCGGTCCACCGCGGCGAACACCTTGGGGATGAAGTGCTTTTCGGCCAGCACCATCGCCGTATTCGCGAAGCCGCAGGCCGTGTCGCCGCCGGCGAGACGGCCGGTCATTTGCGCGATGCCCACGATGTTGCCCCATAGGAACCGCATATCGCGGACGCCCAGGACCGCCATGGAAAAGATCGCCTTGCGCGCGTCGCAGTACATCAGGGCGTCGTCATGCAGTTCCTTGCCGCCCGTGCTTTCGATCGAAAGCAGGTCCGCGCCCGCGCGCGCGCCTCCTTCGAACAGCTCGAACATCCGTGCAAGATATTTCGAGCTGCGCTGCAGCGGCGGACGTTCGAAATCGCGCACGTCGTTGGGCGTCAGGCGGATTTCCGAAACAAGGCCGCGGGTGTCGCGGAATTCGTCGCAGATGCCGCGCATGATTTCCACGAGCCGCACGCCGATGCCGGGATCCATCGTCATTTCCAGCAGGGTTTCAAATTCCAGGACCAGGCCCGGAAGCCCGAGTTCCACCGCGCGCTGCAAGGCTTCGCGCACGATGCCCGCGTAGTGGGCTTCGATATCGGGCATGCTCGCCGGCGATATCGTGATGGGCGGCAGGGTGAAATTCAGTTCGGGGTACACGGTTCCTCCGCCGATCAGCAGGCCGTGCGATGTCGTGATCGGGCGCGGGGCGAAACCGAAGCGAAGGTCGGCGGGATGTTCGATGGCCAGGCGCGTGAATTTCATCGGGTCCTCCTGAGTCGTCCGTCAATCGGCGGTACTACAATGTGGTACATCATAGGGGCATTTCGGCCGTCCCGGTTGGGAAATTCCCGGCAAATTTCCGGAATTGCCCGTCATTAGAACCCGGAAGCTTGTTGCGCCGGGACTTCTGAATGGGCGGGAGATTCTGAA
>CAYRXK010000104.1:0-6157 GCA_964428265.1 uncultured Treponemataceae bacterium | reverse complement strand
AACGCCCGCCGCGCCCTGAGCGCGGATTATTTGCGCGACGCCTTGTACAGGCGGTCGTTCACCGCGATGCCCAGGCCGTCGGACGGAATTCGCTCGGCCCAGATTTCGCGCACGCCCTCGGCGTCCAGACGGTGCAGCACCGAGAAAAGGCGCGCGGCGGCCTCGCGGGGGTCGCCCGATTCCGAAAGGGTTTCGACGCGCGAGAACAGCCGCGAACCGCGCACTGCCGCGGCCCGCGCGCCGTCATATACGAGCGCCACGGCATCGCGCGGAATTTCCCTGCCCGCGATGCCCGCGACGCCCGCGATGGCCGCGTCGGGCAATGCGCCGTACTCGTGCAGGATGAGCGCCGCGTGCGGCGCGTAGTGGCTTTCGAGCTGCCCCGGGCTGACCGGATGGGCCAGCGTGCGGTCGTACACCTCGACATGGCCAATGACCCGTTCTATCGATGAAATGTCCATGCCGCCGGGCCTGAGGACGCGCGCCGGCGCGACGGTGACGTCGAGCACGGTGGATTCCACGCCCACGGGGCAGGCGCCGCCGTCGACCAGGAAATCGATGCGGTCGCCGAGCTGCGCCTGCACGTGCGCGGCGGTGGTCGGCGATAGGTAGCCGAAAGGATTGGCGCTGGGCGCCGCGACGGGAATGCCTGCCTTTTCGATGAGGGCGCGCGCCACGGGGTGCGCGGGAAAGCGCAGCGCCACGGTGGGCAGGCCCGAGCTGACCAGGTCGGGCACTTCGTCGCGCCGGGGAAGTATCAGGGTAAGGGGGCCGGGCCAGAGCGCGTCCATGAGCGCGCGCGCCTCGGGTGGAATGCGCGCGGCCACGCGCGGCGCCCAGGAAATGTCGGCGATGTGCACGATGAGCGGATCGAAACTGGGCCTGCGCTTGGCCTCGAAGATGCGCGCCACCGCGATCGGGTCGAAGGCGTTCGCGCCCAGGCCGTACACGGTTTCGGTGGGAAAGGCGACGAGTTTTCCTTCGGCGAGCGCTGCGCCCGCGAGGTCGAGGTCCTGGTCAGAAGTGCCGAGTTTCCGCATGACGAGGATATGCTATGCCGCGCGCCGCCTGCGCTTCAAGCGGCACGCGCTTCAAGCGGCACGCGCTTCAAGCGCGGGCCGCACCCTCGACCCTGGCGATCATTCCGTCACGACGACGATGTCGCGCGCCGCCTCCGAAAGAAGATCGGCCGTGCGGGCGCAGGCTTCGCCCAGCTGGGCGCCCTCGACCCCCGAAGGCGCGTAGAAAACTACCAGCGCGGCACCGGCGCCGGGGAACAGCTTGGTGTCCATGGAGTCGCGCACCGGGTTGGCGCAGGGTTTCCAGGCGCCCGATCCCGCATCCATGCGGCAGAGGCAGAGCAGGTCGCGCAGGTCTATGCTTTGTCCGCCTGCGTTGAATACGTAGGATTCGCCGTCGCGTCCGCGGCGCAGGAGCAGGTCGGTGCCGGCTTTCGCCAGGTCCACGATGCTGGCCGGGTAGCCGAATTCGAGGCTGGCGCAGTTGACCGCGTCTACAAACGGATTCACCGAGGGAAAGTCGCCTTCCAGCGCGGCCTGCAGGAGGTATTCGCTGGAGGGTTTGGCGCGGCCGGCGGGTTTGTAGGTGCCATGCCTGAGCATGTCGCGCACCGCGGTCTTGCGCGCGGGCGCCAGGAAGGCTTCGCCCGCGCCGCGGACGCGCACCAGCACCCGGGCGATCTCGTCGGCCAGGCGCGACGCCGCGGCCTGGCTGTCCCACGCCAACCCCTGCAGCACCACCAGGCCCGCGCGCACCGGGCTATCTCCCGCGCCGAAATCCTCGCCAAGTCCGATTTCCATTCCAACCTCCCGATCTCGATTTACGAATCGGCCTCTTTCAGGATAGTATCATAAGCCGCGCGCCGAACGGTGCGCGAATCGAGGAGGGGCCGTGCTGAAATTCCTCAAGCAGCCGATGATGCGCAAGGTGCTGTATGCGCTCGTTCCGCTGAATCTCCATGCCCTGTGGCTGTATGGCTGGCGCGTGGCCGCCGCGGCCGCCGTCTCGTTCGCCTTCGGCGTCGCGACGGAATGGCTGTTCGAAAGAAAGAAATCCGGGAAGGTGAGCGAGGCGGTCCTGGTGACCTGCGCGCTGTTCGCGGTGGCCTTTCCGCCGCGCACCCCGCTGTGGATCCTGGCCGTGGGCGTCGTGTTCGCCGTGGCCATGGCCAAGATGGTGTACGGCGGTTTCGGCCGCAACATCTTCAATCCCGCGGTGGCCGGGCGACTGTTCGTCTACATCTCCTTCGCCACCGTGCTCGGGCAGTCCTACCTGGTTCCCGGCGGCTTCGGCATCGGCGCCGCGGACGCGGTGGCATCGGCCACGCCGCTGGCGGTCATGCGCGCAGGCGGGCAGGTGAACGTCCTGAACCTGCTCATCGGCCAGCGCTCCGGCGCCATGGGCGAGGGGATGGTCCTTCTGATCGCGGCCGCCGCCGTGTACCTGATCGCCACCAAGACCGCCAGCTGGAAGATCATCGTGTCGTCCATCGCGGGCGCCGCGCTGCTGAACGGCGCGCTCCTGGCCATGGGCGTGGCCAAGGCACTGCCTATGGAAAGCCTGCTGGCGGGGTCCTTCCTGTTCGTGACGGTGTTCATGGCCACCGATCCGGTGTCCGCGCCCAAGCGCCCGCTCTCGCACTGGGTCTACGGCGCGCTCATCGGCGTCACGGTCGTGGCGGTGCGCACCTTCTCGGCCTTTCCCGAAGGCACCAGCTTCGGCATCTTTTTCGGCAACACCTTCGCCAACCTGATCGACCAGTCGGTCGACGCGCTCAGGAAAAAGGGCGCCCCCGCGGGAGGCGCGAAATGAAGTTCAACAAGGAATCCGTAGGCTACGTGGTCGTGTTCACCTTCATCGTGTGCATGGCCTTCGTGGTCATCCTCTCCGCGGCCAATACGATGACCCTTTCCCAGGTCGAGGCGAACCGCAAATTCGCCGCGCAGTTCGCCGTGCTGAAGGCCTTCGGCCTGGCCGACACCGCCACGCCGCGCGCCGAGGTCGAATCGAGGTACGCGGCCTCCGTAAAGGAGCTGGCGGCGCCGGCGCCCGAGCTGGCGGCCAAGGGCGCCATCGCGGCCTTCCGCGCGGACATAGACGGCGCGCCCTACGTAGCGGTGCGTGTCACCGGCTCCGGCCTCTGGGGGTCGATCACCACGGTCATCGCGGCCGACCCGCAGGCCACGCGCATGCGCGGCATCGAAATTCTGGACCAGCAGGAAACCCCCGGACTGGGCGGCCGCATCGGCGAGCCATGGTTCGCGGCGCAGTTCGCGGGCGAGGCCGTCGGTCCGGACGGCACGGTAAAGGTTGACCAGAACGGCACGGGCAAGGGCGACGCCGACAAGGAAAACGGCCGCGCGGACGCGATCACCGGCGCCAGCCGCACTTCCGACTTCGTGGCGGCCATCGTGGCCAACGGCCTGGCCGCGGTGAAGTCGATCGGAGGCACCCTGTGAGCGACACGAAGAAAATCGTCCAGGACGGGCTCTGGAAAAACAACCCGATATTCGTGCAGGTCCTGGGCATCTGCTCCACCCTCGCGGTCACGAACAACATGAAAAACACCCTCATCATGGGGCTGGGCGTCACCTTCGCCACCGCGATGGGATCGGTCACCCTTTCGGCGATGAAGGACCTGATCCCCAGAAAAGTGCGCATGATCGTGCAGGTGCTGGTGCTGTCGTTCTACGTCATCATCATCGACATAATCCTGCGCGCGTACCTTCCGGACATTTCCAAGCAGCTGGGGCCCTACGTCGGCCTCATCATCACCAACTGCATCCTGATGGGCCGCGCCGAGGCCTTCGCCGCGGCCAACAAGCCCTGGCCCTCCTTCGTCGACGGTATCGCCAACGGCCTGGGCTACAGCCTGGTGCTGCTGGGCATTTCCGTGATCCGCGAGTTCCTGGGCTTCGGCTCGGTGTTCGGACTGAAGCTGGCGGGCGACGGTTTCACGCCCTGGACCATCATGGTCATGGCGCCCTCGGCGTTCTTCCTGGTGGCGCTGGCGCTCTGGGCGGCGAACACCTGGAACGCGAAGCAGGCCGCGAAGGCGACCGCAGCCAAAGGAGGCAAGTGATGACCGGCATGGCTCCGCAGGTGGGATTGGGCGCGCTCTTCCTCGCGAGCATCCTTACCAGCAACATACTCCTGGCGAATTTCCTGGGCACCTGCTCGTTCATCGCGATATCCAAGGATTTCAAGAGTTCGATGGGCCTGGGCGTGGCGGTGACCCTGGTCATCGGCATCTGCGCGGCGGTCTGCTGGGCGGTGCTTGAATTCATGATAAAGCCGCTGGGGATCGAATATCTTTCGTTCATCATCTTCATCATCGTGATCGCCGCGGTGGTGCAGGTGCTGGAAATGGTGATCGACCGCTTTTCGCCCTCGCTGTACATGGCGCTGGGCATTTTCCTTCCGCTGATCACGGTGAACTGCGCGGTGCTCGGCGTGATCCTGTTCATGCAGATCCGCAATTACAATTTCCTGCAGGCGGTGGTATTCGGCTTCGGTTCCGGCGCGGGCTGGTGGCTGGCCATCATGCTGCTGGCGTCCATCCGCCGCAAGGTCGACAACAACCCCGTGCCCGCGGGCCTGAAGGGCACCGGCATCACGCTGATCACCATCGGTTTCATGGCAATGGCGTTCATCGGATTCTCCGGCATGATCGCGGTGCAGTAAGGAGGCGGAAACGATGAGTCCCATACTGGTCGGCCCGCTCTCCGTCGCGGGCATTTCAACCGTCCTGGCGCTGATCATCGCGCTCCTGGACAAGGTGCTGAACAATTACGGCATCCTCACGATTGACATAAACGGCGGCAAGAAATCGCTCAACGTAAAGGGCGGTTCGGCGCTGCTGGGCACCCTCGCGGCGGAAAACATCTTCGTGCCGTCGGCCTGCGGCGGGCGCGGTTCCTGCGGCGCCTGCAAGTGCAGGATCGACACCGACGTGGGCCAGCACCTGCCCACGGAAATTCCGTACCTTTCGCCGCAGGAAATGGCCGACAACGTGCACCTGGCCTGCCAGGTGAAGGTGCGGCAGAACCTGGCCATCCGCCTGCCCGAGGAATTGTTCTCGGTCAGGAAATTCAAGGCGCGTGTCGAGAAGATCCGCGACCTGACCTACGATATAAAGGAAGTCCTGTTCGCGTTGGACGATTCGGAAATAGAATTTTCCTGCGGGCAGTACGTGCAGGTGGTGGTGCCGCCCTACGGCGAATTCAAGGACACCGTGCAGCGCGCCTATTCCATGTCGTCGAAGCCGTCGGACAAAAAACATGTCGAGCTGCTGATCCGCCTGGTGCCGGGAGGCATCGCGACCACCTGGGTGCACAAATTCCTGAAGGAAGGCGACGCGGTGGAACTGGTCGGCCCCTTCGGCGATTTCGGCGTGCGCGACACGCCCGCCACGATGATCTGCGTGGCCGGCGGCTCGGGCATGGCGCCCTTCAAGAGCATCCTGCACCACATGCACGAAACCGGCGCCTGGGCCGACAAGGAAATCTGGTACTTCTTCGGCGCGCGCACCACGAAGGACATGTTCTACCTGGACGAACTGCGCGAACTTTCCGCGAAGTGGCCGAAATTCCATTTCGTGCCCGCTCTGTCCGAACCGAAGCCGGAAGAAAACTGGACCGGCGAAGTGGGCCTGATCACCAACGTGCTCGACCGCTTCATCAAGGAAAAGGTGGACAAATCCATCCCGATGGAGGGCTACCTCTGCGGCTCGCCGGGCATGATCAACGCCTGCGTCAACGTGATGAAGGCCAATGGCATCACCGAAGACAAAGTCTTCTACGACAAGTTCGCGTAAGGGGGACGGCATGAAAAACGCACCGAGCGACAACCGCGCGCATGACATGATGCTCCCCGGCGCGCTGACCGCGCAGGGCTTCCTGGGCAGCGACACCCGCCCCGTGGCCGACATCATCGCCGAGGACGAACTGGAATTCGCCGAACTGAGGCTGGATTTCGACAGGGTGGCCGACGAGCTGACCCGCCTGCGCGACGCGGGCGAAGCCGCCTTCGGCGAACCCACCACGGTCGGCGGCCGCCACCTCGTGCAGACCGGCGACGCCCGCGGCATGCTGCCCTGCCCCTGGGGCGACGGGCTGCACCACAAGAACGGCGTCTC
>CAYRXK010000103.1:5195-6430 GCA_964428265.1 uncultured Treponemataceae bacterium | reverse complement strand
CCTTGACAGCGGGCCCGCCAGGCGCGACACCAGTGGTAGACCGAACGGAGGACCGCATGGCGCTTCTGGAACTGGCATCGATACGGAAAGTGTACCGCAAGGGCGAATCCGAGGTGGTGGCCCTGGGCGGCATCGACCTCTCCATAGAAAAGGGCGAATTCCTCGCCGTGGTCGGCCCATCCGGGTCGGGCAAGACCACCCTGCTGAACATTCTCGGCTGCCTGGACGCTCCGAGCTCGGGCACCATGACTTACGCGGGAAAGCCCCTGCGCATCCTGGGAGAGCGCGAACTCACCGCCTACCGCAAGGAACACGTTTCGTTCGTATTCCAGTCCTTCAATCTCATTCCGGTCCTCACTGTCGCGGAAAACGTGGAACTTCCGCTGGTCATCGACGGATCCGGCGGCGCCCGGGACAGGACCGGCAAGGCGGAACTGCGGAAAAAGGCCCTGCGCATGCTGGAAGCGGTGGGCATCGGGCACCTGGCCGACCGTTTCCCGCGCGAGATTTCCGGCGGCCAGGAGCAGCGGGTAGCCATCGCCCGCGCCCTGGTAAAGGATCCCTCCGTAGTGCTCGCCGACGAACCGACCGCGAACCTGGATTCGCACACCGCGCGCGAAATCGTCGACCTCATGCGCGACATCAACGCTTCCTCGGGAGCCACCTTCGTGTTCTCCACCCACGATCCGCTGGTGATGGATCGGGCCAGGCGCGTGGTGGAACTGCATGACGGCGCGGTCCTTCGCGACGAGAGGAGATGACGCGATGCGCGACACGATACCGGTGATGGCGTACCGGAACGTCCTGCGCAACGGCAGGCGCACGCTGGTTACCGCCGTGGTGCTGACCGTGGGAATCGCGCTGTTCATATTCTTCGACGCGATCCTGGCGGGCATGGACCGGCTGACGATAGAATCCATGATCGACTACGGCGCGGCATCCCTTAGCGTGCGCAGCGCCGAATATCAGGAAAACGCGTCCGGCTTCCCGCTGGAGCACGGGATTCCCGATCCCGATTCGGTCATCGCGGATCTCGGGCGCGCGATTCCCGGCGCGCGCGGCATCGCGCCGCGCACGAAGTTCCTCGCCGAGGCGTCCAACCGACGCGACGCGCTGCCCGCGCTCGGCATCGCGGTGGACCCGGCCGCGGACGCCGACACCTTCGCCATCGGGCGCTCCGTGGGCACGGGGTCCTGGTTCAACGCCGGAAACCAGGCTCGCGGCGTCGTGATCGG
>CAYRXK010000103.1:0-5095 GCA_964428265.1 uncultured Treponemataceae bacterium | reverse complement strand
CGCGCGGCGGTTCCCGGCGCGGCGGTCGTCACGATCGGCGATGCGGCGGCGGAATACCTGGCGATGCGCCAGATGAAGTCGAAGGGCTCCATGATGATGATTTTCGTGGTGCTGATGATCGCCGGCGTGGGCATCGTGAACACGGTGCTCATGAGCGTGTACGCGCGCATCCGCGAAATCGGCGTGCTGCGCGCCTACGGCATGACCAGGCGCGACATCCGCAGGCTTTTTTCGCTCGAAGGACTCCTCGTGGGGGCTGCGGGCTCCGGGTTGGGACTGGCGCTGGGAGCCGTCCTGGTCTGGTGGTCCTGGCGCTGGGGATTCCCGCTGGACATGTTCTTCGGAAAAATGGATATGGGCGACATTCCGCTCTCGGGGTTCCTGCGGGGCGAGTGGAAGCCCGCCACCTTCGCGGCGGGCTTCCTGTTCGGCCTGGTCACCTCGTGGATCGCGGCGGTCATTCCGGCGCGCAAGGCGGCGCGGCTCGAAGCGGTCGACGCGCTGCGGTTCGTCTGAATTCCGGGGAGGCCGGCAATGAGAATGATCGACATGGCGTTCCGCAACATCTTCAGGAACACCCGCCGCAGCCTGCTGGCGGCGACCTCGGTATTCCTGGCGATGCTGATGGTCATGGTGCTGCAGGGATTCATGGACGGGTTCCTCGATTCCATGATCCGCAACTACACCAAGACCGAAACGGGGCACGTCAGCATCGTGACCTCGGGCTACCGCGAGCGCGCGCGCTTCGTTCCCGTGGATGAGTATATCGAGGATTCGGACCTGCTGGCGGAGCGCGCGGCCGACCTGCTCGGCGATGACCCGCGCGTGCGGATCGCCCAACGCATCCGCTTCGGCGTGCTCATCGCGCACGGTGAAAATTCGCGGCGCGCGATGGTGGTGGCAGGCGATCCGGAAACGGAGCGCGGGCTGCTCATGCTCGACAGCCGCATCGTTCCCGGCGGCAGTTACGCCGCCGAGCCGGGCGGCGCCATCGTGGGGCACGCGCTCGCCGCATCGCTCGGCCTGAAGCCGGGTGACGAGCTCAGGCTGGTCACCGCGCGCACCGACGGCGGCCTCGGCCTGCGCAAGCTGAAAGTGACGGGCCTTTTCCGCACCGGCGTCAACTCGATGGACGACGCGATGGTGCAGATCCCGCTGGTGGACGCGCGCGCGCTTCTGGGGATGGAGGGCGGGGCGCAGCAGCTCATGGTCATGCTGCCGGATTCGCGCGGCGTCGACCGGGCGACGAAGATCCTGCGCGAGGGCCTGGGCGGAGCGGGCGCAGGGAGCGGACAGGAGCTTTCCATCCTGCCTTGGAACGCCATCGGCGAATACCCGAAAATAATCATGATGGCCGGGAGCGTGTACTTCTGGATGTTCGTCTTCATCGCCTTCCTCGGGGCCTTCATCATCGCCAACGTGATGACGATGGTGGTGCTGGAGCGGCGCAGGGAGATCGGCATACTGAAATCCATGGGCATGCCGCCGCGGCGAATCCTGGCGTTGTTCCTCGGCGAAGGGGCCATGCTGGGCGCGGCCGGCGCGTTCGCCGGATGCCTCGCCGGCTGGCTCGTCACGCTGGCGCTCGGAAAGATCGGGCTGGACATGTCGGGCGCGCTCTCGGGCTTCACCTGGCCCCTGGACAACGTGATCTACCCGCGCGTATCGCCGCTGTCGATGCCGGCCTTCACGGCGCTCGGCACGGCCGCGTCCGCGATCGTGGCCTACCTGCCCGCGCGCAAGGCCGCGCGCATGGAACCAGTGCGGGCGATCCGCGCCGCCTGAACCCGGAGGAACCGAATTGTCGAGTCGAATGATGCATCATGCGATATGCGAACCTCGCCGGGCATGCCCCGCGCGCATGCTTCCCGTGGCGCTGGCCGTCCTGGCCGGCCTGGTGTCCGCTATCCCCGCGCACGCGCAGCCCGCGGCGGCCCAGGCGGCGCCCGATCCGGTAGCCGTGCTGCGCGCGGTCGAACGGAACCAGGTCTACGGCTCCATAGAATACGAGGGAACCATGACGATCAGGTCGGGGAAAAAGACCCGCGTGAAGACGATGAAGGCCTGGTCCGACGGCAAGGACCGCGCCTTCATCGAATACCTCAATCCCGAGGACCGCGGCACCCGCATGCTGAAGCTCGGCGACCAGCTCTGGGTGTATTTCCCGAAGGAACGCGACACGGTGAGGATTTCGGGGCACCTCCTGACCCAGGGCATGATGGGTTCCGATGTCTCGTACCGCGACGCCATGGAATCCGACAGCATGCTGGACGGCTACGATGCGCGATTCGATCGAGAGGAATCAGCAGGCGGCAGGCGCGCCTGGGTGTTCGAACTGACGGCGAAGTCGCCGGAGGCGGGTTACTCGCGGCGCGTGGTGTGGATCGACGCCGAACGCATGGTGACCCTCAAATCGGAACTGTACGGACGAAGCGGCATGGCGCTCAAGCGCACCGTCACCCTTGCCGTATCGGTGATCGCGGGCAGGCATTTCCCCTCGAAGGTCGAAATCGTCGACCTTATCAAGAAGGATTCGGGCACGGTATTCGAGATGACCTCGATCCGCCTGGACATCCCCCTGGATGAATCCAGGTTCAGCCTGCAGGCGCTATCGCGATGAAACGCGGCCGGGCCGCGGCGATCCTGGCGGCGGCGCTGCTCGCGGGATTCGGTCAAGGCGGTCAAGACGGTCAAGGCGCTCAGCTCAGGGCAGAACCTGCAGAGGGCCTGTCGGCGGGAGGCAGTTTCGCGCAGGCGGTGACATTGCGGCACGATCCGGCCGCATCATTTCCGGATGCCACCCCGCGCGCGGGCACCGCATCGGACCTTTCGCTGACCCTGGAAACCGGCGGCAGGGAAGCCCGCGTGCGGGTCGACACCCGGCTTTCGCTGCTCTCAGGCGCCGATTCCGATGATGCGTGGGCGGAACTCGCCCTGGCGGGAGGCCGTACGGGAGCGTTAATCGCGCCGGCCTGGCAGGGAGGAACAGCCGCGCCCGCCGCCCTCGCCGTGTTCAAGATCGAACAGGCGTACCTTTCGCTCTCCGGCTCCGGCCTTGAATTCGCGGCGGGCCGCGTACCGGTGAACTTCGGCGTCGGCAAGGCGTTCAGCCCGGTGGACCTTTTTTCGGCCTTCGACTATTCGGGGGCCCTGCCCCGCCGCCTGGCGGCGGATGCGTTCCGTGCCGCGTATTATCCCGCCCCCCTCGTGGCGATCGAACTGGCCGCGGCACCGCAGGGCCGGGCAGCGTCCGGCCGCCTGGCGACCGGGCAATCGGGAAGGCCTCTCACCGCGCTGCGCATGTCGGCATCGGGACAGTCCGGCTTCGCCGGCGGACTTCTCGCCGCGCGCGACGGCGAACCCTGGCTGCAGGCATCATCGCACGCATGGCTTGCCGGCGCGGAGGCGAGCCTCGACCTGCCCTTCGCCACCTTGTATGCTGAGGCAACCGCCCGCTTCGCCGATGGTGCCGCCGCTTCCGACGCGCGGTGGGAGATGATGGGCGGCATCGACGCAAGCCCCGGCGAAGCGGTCGTTCTCGTCGAATACCTGCACGCGGCCGGCCCTGGCGCAGCGGGCCCGGCAGGTCTGTACTCGCGCATCGCCCTGCCGCTGGACGACTGGTCCGGCATCGCGGCTTCCGTGTTGTGGGGTATCGATTCGGGCGCGCTGTCAGCGTCGGTGCTGCTGCAGTTCGAGGGGCTCCTCGGCGCAGACTTCGCGTTCAGCACGGGAGCCGCGCGGAGTCCGGACGCCCTGGGCGGCGCATGGAGCTTCGCGGCCGGGGTACTCGCCACCCTCGCCTTCTGACCGGATCCGGCGCCGGTACGGGGCGGCTTTCCTCCTCATTCTAGCCACGGCACGCGGTTTCATGGCATATTGCAGGGTCGAGCGAGCGCAAGTTCCAGGAGGGCATCGTGTACGAGAGCGTCGATCCGAAAGTCAACTTCCCGAAGATGGAAGAGGAAATCGTCCGATTCTGGGAAGAACGCCGGATCTTCGAAAAATCGGTCTCGCAGCGCGAAGGCGCGCCCGAATTCGTGTTCTACGACGGCCCCCCCTTCGCCACCGGCCTGCCGCACTTCGGCCACTTCGTCCCCGGCACGATCAAGGACATGGTGCCGCGCTACCAGACCATGCGCGGCAAGAAGGTGGAACGCCGCTTCGGCTGGGACTGCCATGGCCTGCCCGTTGAAAACCTCATAGAAAAGAAGCTGGGCCTCAATTCCAAGACCGACATCGAAAAATTCGGCGTGGCCGCGTTCAACGAGGAATGCCGCCACTCCGTCCTGCGCTATACCGAAGAATGGCGCCGAATCGTCACCCGCCTGGGCCGCTGGGTGGATTTCGACCACGACTACAAAACGATGGATCCCGATTATATGGAAACCATCTGGTGGATCATGAAAACCCTGTGGGACAAGGGCCTGGTATACGAGGGCCATTACATCCTGCCCTACTGCCCGCGCTGCTCCACCGTGCTTTCCACGCACGAGCTCTCGCTCGGCGGCTACAAGGACGTGCACGATCCCGCCATCACGGTCAAGTTCAAGATCACCCACGCCCCCGAATCCGCGGGCGATCCGACCCTCGCCGACGGCGATGCCTTCCTCCTGGCATGGACCACCACGCCCTGGACCCTGCCGTCCAACCTCGCCCTGAGCCTCGGCCCGGACATCGACTACGTCTGCGTGCGCGACGGGGCCGAGCGCTACATCCTGGCCGAATCGCGCCTGGGCGCGTACTACAAGGATACGGCCACCCTCGACATCGCGTGGCGGAAAAAGGGCGCGGAACTTGCCGGCCTGCGCTACGAACCGCTGTTTCCCTATTTCGGCGAGATCGCCTCGCAGGGCGGCTTCGTCACCGTGCTCGGCGCGCACGTCACCACCGAGGACGGCACCGGCATCGTGCACACGGCCCCCGGCTTCGGCGAGGACGACTACCAGGTCCTGCGCGGCACCGGCATCCCCACCGTCTGTCCGGTGGACGAAGAGTGCAAGTTCACCGACGAGGTGTCCGACTACAAGGGCGTCTTCGTCAAGGGTGCCCATAATGGCGGTGGGCTCAGCGCCAGCCGTGGGGCGTTGACCAT
>CAYRXK010000102.1:0-6783 GCA_964428265.1 uncultured Treponemataceae bacterium | reverse complement strand
GTGGGCGCCGCCATCCAGGGCGGCATCCTGGGCGGCGAGGTAAAGGACGTCCTCCTGCTGGACGTGACCCCGCTGTCGCTGGGCATCGAAACCCTGGGGGGAGTGTTCACCCGGCTGATCCAGCGCAACACCACCATCCCCTGCCGCAAGAGCCAGATTTTCTCCACCGCGGCCGATGGCCAGACGGCCGTGTCCATCCATGTCCTGCAGGGCGAGCGCGAAATGGCCACGCAGAACCGCACGCTGGGCCGATTCGACCTGGTGGGCATTCCGCCGGCGCCGCGCGGCGTGCCGCAGGTCGAGGTCACCTTCGATATCGACGCCAACGGCATCGTGCACGTGTCGGCCAAGGATCTGGGCACCGGCAAGGAGCAGAAGATCAGGATCGAGGCGAGCTCGGGCCTGAACGACAGCGACATCGACCGCATGGTCAAGGAAGCCGAAGCCCACGCCGAGGACGACAAGCGCGAGCGCGAGCGCGCCGAGGTGCGCAACGAAGCGGACACGCTGATCTACACCACCGAAAAGTCCCTGAAGGACTACGGCGACAAGATCGGCGCCTCCGACAAGGGCGCCATAGAAGAGGCGATCAAGACGCTGCGCGAAGCCCTGAACGGCCAGGATGTCGAGTCGATCAAGCAGAAGACCGAAACCCTGAAGCAGGCGTCCTACAAGCTTGCCGAGGAAATGTACAAGAATGCCGGAGCCCAGGGCGCCCAGGGCGCGCAAGGCCAGGGTGCGGGCGGCGAAGGCTTCGCGGGCGGCGGTGCTGGCGATGGCCCCGGCGCGCAGGGCCAGGGCCCGGGAACGGGCGGCGGCACGAAGAACGCCGACGACGTGGACTACAAGGTGGTCGACGAGGACGACAAGAAGTAACCGCACGAGGCGCCCGCGGCGGGCCGACCGGCGCCCAGCGCGCCGGCAGCCTCGTGCGCGGGCAACCCTTTTCCGAAGGATCGTCACGTGGCCAAACGAGATTATTACGAAGTCCTTGGCGTCCAGAAGGGCGCGTCCAAGGACGACATAAAGAAAGCCTACCGGCGCCTCGCCATCCAGAACCACCCCGACAAGAATCCGGGAGACAAGGCGGCCGAGGAACGCTTCAAGGAGGCCACCGAGGCGTACGAAGTCCTGGCGGACGACCAGAAGCGCCAGGCCTACGACCAGTTCGGCTTTGCCGGGGTCGAGGGCATGGGCGCGGGCCCGCAGGACCATTCCGGGGTGTTCCACGATTTCGAGGACATCTTCGGCGGGTTCGGCGACTTTTCCTCGCTGTTCGGGTCGCTCTTCGGCGGCTCGGGCGGCGGCAGGCCCCGCGGCTACTCGGGCCCCGCGCGCGGCTCAAACCTGCGCTACGACATCGAACTGCCCTTCGAAAAGGCGGTGTTCGGCACCACGGTGGAAATCGGCTACTCGCGCGACGACACCTGCAAGTCCTGCGGGGGCTCCGGTTCCTCGGACGGATCGGGCCGCAAGGTCTGCCCCACCTGCGGGGGCGCCGGTCAGGTTCGGCGCAGTTCCGGATTCTTCTCGGTTTCGCAGCCCTGCCCGTCCTGCCATGGCGAGGGCGCGGTGGTGGAGCACCCCTGCCGCGAGTGTTCCGGCTCTGGCCTGTCCAAGAAAAAGCAGAAGATCAAGGTGACCATACCCCCCGGGGTAGAGGACGGCAAGCGCGTCAACATTCCCGGCCAGGGCGATGTCGGCGCGAACGGCGGCCCCCCGGGCGACCTGTACGTCTTCATCCGGGTGCGCGCGCACGACTATTTCGAGCGGCAGGGCAACGACCTGTACTGCGCCGTGCCCCTGGACATGACCACCGCCGCGCTCGGCGGCGAGATCAGGGTGGCCACCCTGGACGGCAAAAAGATCAGCGTGAGCATTCCCGCGGGCACGCAGAACGGCAAGCTCCTGCGCGTGCGCGAAGAGGGCGTGCCCTCGGCGTCCGGCAGGCGGGGCGACCTGTACCTGAAAATGCTCGTGCAGGTGCCTTCGCGCCTGTCGCGTCGCGGCAAGGAACTCATGGAAGAGCTTCGCAAGGCCGAGGGCGAGAACCTGGAACCGGCCATGGTCAGGCTTTCCGAGATCAACGACTGATGCAGGGCTCCGCCCCGCGGCCGATTCGGTCATGGGGCGGAGCCTTTTTCAGTATACTCTTCCCAACCTCAACCCGCCAACAATCTTCGATGAACTGATTTCAGGTTGACAGATCCGGAAACCGGGGTTACGCTCGCTGAGTCATATCTGATTATCAGTGCTAACCAGAAGGAGCCGAGAGCTGATGGACAACGCCGTGGCGCTTCGCCTGGTCGATTACATCGCCGCGCACGAACTGGCCCCGGGGGCGAAGTTGCCCTCGATCCGGGAACTGGCTTCGCAACTTGACTGCAACCAGAGCCAGATCCGCACCGGCCTGATCACCCTGTCCGCGCTTGGCATCATCGCTACTCATCCGCGGGCGGGGTCCTTCGTGAAGGCGCTGGCACCGGGCGACCTGGATTCGCTGTTTTCGCTCATTTTCCAGCTCGGGATGCTCGGAAAGGATGCCGACCCCGGAAACCTATATTCTGTCAAAACCATGCTGGATAAGGAAATATTCATTAATGCCATCAGGTATCGCACGCAGGAGGACCTGCATGCCCTGGAAGACAACTTGATCAGGCAGTCCACGTGTATCGATGCCTGCGATGATTTCGTGCTGGCGGACGAGGCGTTTCACCTCATGCTGGGGCGCATCAGCAGGAATCCGCTCGTGGTGTTCCTGCTGGAGGCCGTGCAGAGCATGCTGCGGCCCTACCGGCACAGGAACCTGACGCCGGACATCTGCCGCGAATCGTACGAAAGCCACCTGCGCATCTATCGCGCCATCAAGGAAAAGGACGAGGAAAACGCGGAGCGGATCGCGGTGGAGCATACTCTGCCGCGCCTGAAACGGCTGGCGACCATAGCCGCGGAGACGCTGCGGGTATAAGCCGGCGGCGATGGAGGAGGATCGGTTGAACAGAAAATACTGGGACCTTGTGTCCGGCATATTCTTGCTCGCGCTCGCCGCGCTGCTGTACGCAGGATCGACGCGCGTGCAGAGCATCGCGGTCACGACCTTCGGCGCGGGCTTTTTTCCCGCCATTGTCGCCGGTCTTCTTGCGGTGGTGAGCGTGCCGATCATCATCGCGGGCCTGCGCAAGGCCAGGGGCGGCGCGGCGGCCGACAAGGCTCCGGAGGAAAAGCCCAGGACCTGGGGCGTGCTGGCCACTTTCGGGATCATGATCCTGTACGCGGCGCTGCTGCCGAAGGTCGGTTTCATCATCATGACGGTGCTGTACCTTTTCGCGCAGATGCTGATCCTGGCGCCGAAGAGCAAGCACAACTACGCGCTGGTCGGCGTGATCTCCGTCGTCAGTTCGGTGGTCATCTATTACACCTTCGTGAAGGTGTTCCAGCTGATGCTGCCCGCCGGCATCCTGGGCTGAGGGGGAGGACGACAATGATGGAAATGTTGGCCGCGGGATTCGCGGCGGTCTTCACCCTGCAGAGCCTGTTCATGATCGTGCTCGGCGTGTTTGTCGGCATCATCTTCGGCTGCATTCCGGGCCTGACCACCACGATGGCGGTGGCGCTCTGCCTGCCCCTGACCTTCGGCATGAATCCGACCGCCGCGATGAGCCTGCTGATGGGGTTGTACATCGGCGGCACCTCGGGCGGCCTGATCTCGGCCATTCTGATCAACATACCGGGCACACCGGCTTCGGTGGCCACCTGCTGGGACGGCCACCCCATGGCCGCGCGGGGCGAGGCGGGCAAGGCGCTCGGCGCTGGCGTGGTGTTCTCATTCATCGGCACCCTGCTGTCCATCGTGGCGCTGATGTTCATCGCCCCGCCGCTGGCGGACTTCGCGCTTAATTTCTGGCCGTCCGAGTATTTCGCGCTGGCGCTCTTCTCGCTGACCATGATCGGCACGCTGGCCGGAAAACAGCTTGCCAAGGGGATTGCGGCGGGGCTTCTGGGCATGGTGCTGGCCTTCGTGGGTACGGCGCCCATCGACGCGGTACCGCGCTTTACCTTCGGCCTGCACGAGCTTGACGGCGGTTTCGACATCCTTCCGGCCCTGATCGGCCTGTTCGCG
The DNA here is from genome assembly GCA_964428265.1 of uncultured Treponemataceae bacterium. GTDB lineage: Bacteria > Spirochaetota > Spirochaetia > Treponematales > Rectinemataceae > CAYRXK01. The sequence continues at coordinate 2,663 of CAYRXK010000102.1, read as the reverse complement.
GTGGCGGAGATCCTGAGCGTGGCCGAGCAGGACGTGGAACTGAAAAAATCCGACGTGCTGACCGAGTTCAAAATGAAGGGATTCGGGTTCAGCCTGAAGGAATTCGCTGGTCAAACCTGGAACATGATCCGTTCGGCCATCATCGGCATCGGCATCGGGATCCTGCCGGGCATCGGCGCGGGCACTTCCAACATCGTGGCCTACGGCGTGGCCAAGAGCCAGTCCAAGCACCCCGAGAAATTCGGCACCGGCCTTCTGGACGGCATAGTCGCCTCGGAAACTTCCAACAACGCCACCATCGGCGGCGCCGTGGTGCCGCTGCTCACACTGGGCATTCCCGGCGACACGGTTACCGCGATGATCCTGGGCGGTCTTATGATTCACGGCCTGACGCCCGGCCCCCTGCTGTTCATCCAGAACGGTCCGGTCGTGTACGGTATCTTCATTTCGCTGCTGATCGCGAACGTGGTGATGCTGGTGATGGAATTCTTCGGCCTCCGGGTGTTCGCCCGCCTGTTGCGCGTGCCGAAGTACATCCTGCTGCCGATCATCTTCGCGCTGTGCGCGGTGGGAGCCTACGGCCTTAACAACCGTGTGTTCGACATCTGGGTGGTGATGCTGTTCGGCGTGATCGGCTACGTGCTGACCAAGCTGAAGTTCCCCACCTCGCCCATCATCCTGGGCATCATCCTGGGGCCGATGGCCGAGACGAACTTCCGCCGCGGCATGCAGATGAACGACGGCAATTTCATGACCTTCATCGGCCGGCCGATCACGATCGTATTCCTGGTCGCCACGGCATTCATGATCCTGTTCACCGTCCTGGGGGCGCGCAAGACGAAAAAGCGCGAAGATGCGGCGGCCGCGAAAGCCTGAACCGGACACGCGGCGACGCGATCCTTGCTGGTAGCAAACCTCGCCCGCCGGGCGGGGCGGAAGATAGAAAGAAAAGGGAAAGAGGAGGATCTGCAATGAAGAAACTCGTATCGCTCCTGGTCGTCCTGGCGCTCTGCCTGGCCGCCGCGGGCACGGTCGGCGCCCAGAACTACCCGACCAAGGCCATCCAGGTGGTCGTTCCCGCCGGCGCGGGCGGCGACACCGACCTGAACTGCCGCATCCTGGCAAAGTACCTCGAAAAGGAACTCGGCCAGCCGGTAGTCATCGTGAACGTGAACGGCGCCGGCGGCTCGCTCGGCTCGCGCAAGGTCAAGGATTCCGCCGCGGACGGCTACACCGCGCTGTTCTTCCACCCCTCCATGTTCCTGAACAAGATCATGGGCCTGGTCGACTACAGCTTTGGCGACTTCGAGAATGCGGGCGTCGCGGTCATCGACGATACCAACATTTTCGTGGTGAACGGCGCCAGCCCCTACAAGGACCTGAAGGACGTCGTGTCGGCAGCCAAGGCCAATCCCGGCAAGATCAAGTTCGCCACCGAGACCGGCGGCTTCACCCATATGCAGGTCCTAGCCTTCGAAAAGGAAGCGGACATCAACCTGAACGTGGTGGACGTCGGCTCCGCGGCGCAGAAGATCGTCGCACTGCTCGGTCGTCAGGTCGAGGTGATCGGCATCTCCTACGGCATCATCAAGGATTACGTGAAGGCCGGCAAGTTCCGCGTCGTGGGCGTCATGGCCGAGAAGACCAACCCCCTGATCCCCGAAGTGAAGACCTTCCGCGAGCAGGGCGTCGACATGGCCTTCCCGAAGTTCTTCTATTACCTGTTCCCGAAGGGCACGCCCAAGGCTGTGGTGGACAAGTTCAGCGCCGCGGTGGCCAAGGTGACCGCCGACCCGGCGCTCAAGGCCGAACTTAACAACGTCATGGTCAGCCCGGTGTACATGGCTCCCGCGGACGCGGTGAAGTACATGACCGCGCAGGAAGCCACGTACTTCAAGTACAAGGACCTGATGCTGAACGCGAAGATCACCAAGGAAGAAGTGAAGAAGTAACCATGCCGGTCCGATGGTCTGAGCCTCCGCGGTTTCCGGCCGCGGGGGCGCGTCATGGTCGGTGCATCGTGGCGGGCCTTTGTGCCCGCCGTTTTTTCAGGTTTCGAGGTTCGAGGTTCGAGGTCCCGGATTCCGGGTGGAGGGTTTCCCGATGGCCGCTGCCGTGTCTGCCAAGCGTGACGGAGCCGGTTCCCGCATCGCGTGGATCGGGCTTTCGACCATATTCGTGCCGATCCGCTCTCCGGTGAGCGACGCCAAGGTGCTGACAGGGCGCCAGAAGGCGCTGGACGGAGTGTCAGTGCTGGTGGCGCGCATTGCCGACGCGGACGGCAACGAGGGGCTGGGCTTCGGCTACTGCCTTCGGGCGGGCGGGGCCGGGCAGTACGCGCACGCGATGGAAGTAGCGCCCGCCCTGCTGGGCGAGGATTCCCCGGACATCGGAAGATTGTGGCATAAAATGTCCTGGCTGGGAGCCTCGGCGGGCAGGAGCGGCACGGCCATGCAGGCGATCGCCGCGTTGGACATCGCGTTGTGGGACCTGAAGGCCAAGCGCGCGGGCCTGCCGCTTTCGAAATTGCTGGGCGCGTGGCGCGATTCGGTGCCGGTGTACAACACGTCCGGTGGCTACCTGCAGGCGCCGATCGGCGAAGTGCTGGAAGGCGCGGACCGGTCCCTCGCCCGCGGGATCGGCGGCGTCAAGATCAAGGTGGG
>CAYRXK010000101.1:3680-7031 GCA_964428265.1 uncultured Treponemataceae bacterium | reverse complement strand
AACAGGCCGCCTTCGTCCGGCTGGTACAGGCCCATCAGGATGTTCATCAGGGTGGTCTTGCCCGCGCCGTTTTCGCCCACGAGCGCCAGGACCTCGTTCTTTCCTATGCGGAGCGAGATGCCGTCGCAGGCGGTGATGCCCGGAAACCGTTTTGTGATGCCTTCAACGCGCAGTTCGTTGATCGCGGGAACGCTCGTAGCCATCGTGACCTCTCGGAATGCGGGGCTTTCGGGAAAATCGCACAAAAAGGCCCCGACCCGCCTGCATTCGGCGAACCGGGGCCTTGTCGGCGACGTGTCAGTACTTCACGTCCTTCCAGTTGATCTTGAGCTTGCCCGCGGTGATGTCCGCCTTGGCCTTTTCGGCGGCCTGTCGCACCGCCGGGGTGAGTACCGGGCCCACCTTCTCGTTGAACGCGTACACGAAGCCGCCGTTGCCGAAGGTCAGCGGAAGGCTGGCGCCGCCGAGCACGCCGGCCTGTCGCTTGTCGATCAGCTGTTCGATCACGGCGCCGTAGTCGTAGCTGGCGGCGGCGATAACCTTGTAGCTTTCGGGGATGGCGAGCTGGGCCAGGTCCTGGCCGAGCCACCAGATGGGCTTGTCCTTGTATTCTGCCACGGCGCGCAGGGCGCCGAGCGCCTGCTGGGCCGAACCGGTGAGCACGTCGGCGCCGGCCTTGATGAAGGTGTGCGCCAGTTCCGCCGCCTTCACGAAATCGCCGAAGGAGCCGGTGTGCGCGACCTTGACGTCGGCCTTGGGATTGGATGCCTTGACGCCGAGCACGAAGCCGCGGTTGTAGCGGGCGGCGTCGCCGCCGTCCACCGGACCGACCAGGCCGATGATGTTGCTCTTGGTGACCAGGCCGGCGATGACGCCGTTGATGTAGCCGGTTTCCTCGCTTTCGGGCATGTAGGTGAAGACGTTCTTGGGCCCGATTTCGCCGGAGGTGCCGAAGGCGAAGGTGGTCTTGGGGAATTCGTCCGCCATTTCGAGGGTGAGGTTCTTGTACTGGGCGCCGTGGCCGATGACGAAGTCGAAGCCCTTGGCGACGTACTGGCGGGCGGCGGAGCCGGCGTCCACCGGTTTCATCTTTTCGCTGTAGCCGTATTCGATGAGCGCGGGGCCGTACTTCTTCTGCACGGCGACGATGGCGTCGTGCATGGCCTGACCCCATCCCTTGTCGTCTACCGTTGATTCGATGATCAGGGCGATCTTGACCTTGGACTTGGGCGCAGCGGCGACCGACCCGAACGCCAGGCAGACCGCGAGCAGCGCGAGGAGCAATTTTTTCATCCGGAGCCTCCTGTACGAGCGAAGGTGCGCCCGATGGATTCTCCTCACGGGAGCCCGGGCGAACCGCGCATCAGAGTAGCATGAGGTTCGTGATGGCGCAAACAAAATGAGGGCAAAAACGCGGATGCCGCGATCGCGGACCCGGAGGCCTGTCCGAGGGCCAGGCGGACTACTCGCGGGCCAGCAGCGCCGAAAGCAGCGCCCGCACCTTGGCCGGCACGGGAATGCGGCGGCCTGGCGTCACGCCGCGCGGAGCCAGCGTGGCCAGCACCTTCTGGGCGAAGGCCTGCGCCTCGCGCGTCAGTTCGAAGACGCCGGGCTGCTCCATGTCCTCGAGCGCGTTGATGATGCGCCGTTCCTTCATCGATCCGGCCAGGGCGAGGGTGCGGTCTCGCGCCGCCGGCGACATGGTCTGCAGGAGCGCAGCCGCCCGGGGGGCGCTCAGCGGGGCGATGACCGATTTCAGGGTTTTCGGGTCGAGTTCGAGGATGAGGTCGGAGAGGTCTTCCATGAGGGAAGGATCCAGCGCAGTCTCGGGTTCCGGCTCGGAGGCCCGCTCGGGCGCCCTGAGTTCGCGGTCCTCGCGCAGCGCGTGGATGAGTTCCGCGAAGGCCGCCTGCGCGTCGGCGATTTCGTCGGTGGACAGCCTGGCGCGATAGGCGCGGACCGCATCCCCCAGGACCGCCCCGCCGATCCTTCCGAACGAAGCCCTTGCCGCCTTGATATATTCCTCGGGACAGCCGGACAGCGCCGCCGCGGCCATGTCCCGTCCCGCCGCGCGGAGCGCCAGTTCCAGAAGGGTCGGATCGGCCGCGATCTCGTCCAGCAGTTCCGGCAGTTCGCCGGGTACGATCAGCTGCTCGGGCGGAATTTTCCTGCGGCGCAGCCGGTCCTGGATCCACTCCGTGGCGTGTTCCTGATATTCCTGGCCGAGCCGCGAGGCCATCACCCGCATGACGATGAAGGGGTGCAGGCCGCGCAGCGCCGCGATGGCGCCGGCAGCCACCATCTCGGCCTCGAGCCGGTCGCCCTGGTCTTCTAGCCGCAGCGCGTGACGCGCCATGAGCGACGGCCAGACCGCCTCCGGATGCGTGCGCGAGGCCAGGAGGTTCAGCGCCGCGCGGGCGGGCTTTCGGCTTTCGGTTTCCGCGGCCTGGGCGATGACGGACATGTTCCAGGACTCCGGATCCGTCGACGGCCCCTGCATGGCTTTTTCCACCGTCAGGCTGAATCGGGCGGCCACATCGAACAGCGCGGTTTTTTTCCGCCGCGACACTTCCAGCAGGCTGTAGTTGCCGGTTCCCGGATCGAGCAGGCGTTCGGTCAGCCGGCTGAGCGCGGCGATCACAGCAGGTCCTGCGTGTAGGCGGACAGCGGGCCGAATTCCGACAGCAGCGGGACAGCCCGCTCGGCACCGCAGTACGCGGCAAGCTTCCTGACCGTGAGCGCGGGCGCGTCTCCGAGGGAAATGGACACCAGGGCTTCTGCCGTCATGCAGGCCTTAAGGAAATCGAAGCCCTGCAAGCCGCCGGTTACCAGATGCGCGGCCAGAATGTCTTCGAGCACCTCGCCCGAAAGACCTTCGCCCACCAGGGACAGTCCGAACGCGAGGAAGGGATCTTCGGCGGATTTTACCGCTTCGGCGAGCGCGCCCAAGCCTTCGGTCCTGGCTTTCTGGGAATAGCCGGCGAGGGCGCGTACGATGTTGGGAAGCGCGGATTTTCTGTCCTCGGCGCAGGCAAGCCTCTTGGCGAGGGCGGCATTCCACTGGATCATCGGTCCTCCGCTTTTTTAATCACTGTCCATACTATACGACGCGCGGGGCGGGCATGCAACAAGAATGGATACGTCACCAAAGGATTGCATTGTTTTCCAAGGATTTCATCCGTTTTCCAGTTATTTTTCTTGACGGAAATCCCGTCTTGCGATATAGTCAAGGGCAGAGATTACGAGGGGTTTCTTTCGGCGAAAAGGAAACCCCGTGCTCTATGGATGGCATGCGCCATCGCAGGGTCTTCCGGGGTCAGCCTCCTTCCCCGGAAGACCCTTTTTATTGTA
>CAYRXK010000101.1:0-3580 GCA_964428265.1 uncultured Treponemataceae bacterium | reverse complement strand
CCGGCTTGAAGGCGCCCTGCTGGATCGGATACGCCTTCTCCTGAAGCACGACCTGGCCCTGTACGCCTGCCACCTCCCCCTGGACATGCACCCCGAAGTCGGCAACAACGCCGTGCTGGCCGACCTCCTGCAGCTCCGCGACCGCGAACCCTTCGGCCTCTACCATGGCCTGAGCATCGGAGTGCGCGGCCGTTTCGAACATCCGATCACGCCCGACGAAGCCATCCGGCGCATCCTTCCGGACGGCAGCCGGCCCCGCCTGCACCTGGCCTCGGGCCGCAAAACCCTGCACAGCGCGGCGGTCGTCTCCGGTGGCGCCCCCTTCGAAGCCCTGCAAGCCTTCGGCAAGGGCATCGACCTCTATGTCACCGGCGAGCCCTCGCACTCGATCTACCACCAGGTGGTGGAGGAAAAGCTCGACTTCATCGCCGCGGGGCACTACGCCACCGAAGTCTGGGGGGTCAGGGCGGTCGCCGCGCGCCTGGAAAAGGACCACAAGCTTCGCACCACCTTCATCGATCTGCCCACCGGGCTGTAAGGCAGGCACCCGCATGACCTCAGCGACGCCCGGCAGCGCCCGGATCTCCTGGAAACCCTTTATCCTCAGTTTCTTCCTTGTCGCGGCCGACCAGCTGACCAAGGCCCTGGTCGCCGCGCGCATCCCCGAGGGCGCCATCGCCTGGACCGCCTGGGGCGACTTCTTCTGGCTGGTGCACGCCCGCAACCTCGGCATCGCCTTCTCGCTCGGCGCGGGTATGGGCGTCCTGGTCCGCAGGGTCCTGTTCATCGCCATCCCCTCGATCCTCATCGCCGGCGCCCTGTACATGTACTGGCGCGGCAAGGGCATCAGCACCCTGCAGCGCTGGGCGCTCGCGGTCCTCGTGGCCGGCGGCACCGGCAACCTCATCGACCGCATCTTCAGGCCGCTGGGCGTGATCGACTTCCTCTCATTCAAATTCTACGGCCTCTTCGGCCTGGAGCGCTGGCCCACCTTCAACGTGGCCGACATGTGCATATTCTGCAGCGCCATCCTGCTCGGCATCACGGGATTCCTCATGGGCGAGGTCGAGGCCGGCCCGCCCGCCCGGAAGGGAGGCGGCACATGACCAAAGGCGCGCGCATGGCGCTGTTCATGGTGCTGGCCACCCTCGGCAACGTGGCCGCCACCACCATCCTGTTCATCGGGCTCCTCGCGCTCTACGCCGTCAGCCTGGCCCGCCTCCTGCCGCCCGAATCCTCGGGCTGGGCGATCACCGCCTGCTTCCTGCTGGCCATGGCCGGCACGGCGCTGATCTATCGGGCGCTCCTGAAAAAGTTCAGGACAAAATGGGGCCTGGACGAATTGCCCGTATCCGGAGCCGGAAGGGGTCGCGCCCCGAAGGACTAGGATCGGTACCGCGGCGTCCGCAACAATCTTCCGGGTACTACGCTACCTTTACCGAAACGGACAACCGTGCAAAAATCGTACAACGGAGGTTCACCCGATGTCCGATCTCACCGAATCCCTCGCGCGTCACGGCGTTTCCCTGCCTGAAATCCTCTTGCCCCGCGCCGGCGTGGACATGGCCGCCTGGGCGGTCGTCGCCTGCGACCAGTACAGCTCCGAACGCGATTATTGGGAAAAGGTGCGCGCCGATGTAGGCGGCAAGCCTTCGACCCTCAACCTGATATTTCCGGAATGCTACCTGGAAGATGCCGATGGCGAAGCCAGGATCGAGGGGATCCGCGCCGCCATGGCGCGCTACCTGGCCGACGGCGTGCTGGAATCGCGGGGCAGTGCATTCGTGCTGGTGGAACGCCGCACACCCTACGAGGAAAAGCCCCGCGTCGGCCTGGTCATGGCGGTGGACCTGGAGTGCTACCGCTACGGCAAGGATTCGGACTCGCTCATCCGCCCCACCGAGGGCACCATCGTCGAGCGCCTGCCGCCGCGCATGAAGATCCGCCGGGGCGCCGCGCTCGAACTTCCGCACATCATGCTGCTGGTGGACGACCCGGCGCGCACGCTGATCGAACCGCTGTACGCGAAGCGCCAGTACCTTCCCAAGGCCTACGATTTCACGCTGATGGCCGGTTCCGGCCAGCTGCGCGGCTGGTTCGTTCGCGACGAGCGCGACCTGGGCGGCGTGGCCGCGGCACTGGACCGGCTGGCCGACCCGGTGGCGTACCGCGAGCGCTACGGCAACGAAGAGGTCCTCCTTTTCGCCGTGGGCGACGGCAACCACTCGCTGGCCACCGCCAAGGCGATCTGGGAGGAAACCAAGAAGGAACTTTCCGGCAGGCCCGACGAGGCGGTGGCGCTGGCCTCGCACCCGGCGCGCTACGCCCTGGTGGAGCTGGTGAACATCTACGACGAGGGGCTTCCCTTCCATCCGATCCACCGCGCGCTCTTCGGCGTGCAGCCGAAGGAGATGCTGGACCTGCTGGCCGCGCACGGGGCGCGGATCGAGCGAACGCAGGACGCCGCGCAGGCCATGGCCCGCGTGGACGCCTCGGGCGCCTCGGGCGCCTCGGTGGCGGCTGCCGGCGCGGCGGGCGGCAGTCCCGCGCCACACGTGGTCGCCTTCATGTACGAGGGAGGGGCGGGCACCGCGACCTTCGACACTCCCGAAGCCAACCTGGCCGCGGGCACCGTGCAGGGCATCCTCGACCCATGGCTTTCGGGCAGGAAGGGCACCACGATCGACTACATCCACGGCGCGGAAAGCCTGGTGGCCCTGGCCGGCAGACCGGGCAATTTCGGCCTGTACCTGCCGCCGGTGGACAAGGCTGGTTTTTTCGCCACGGTGGTGCGCGACGGCGTCATGCCGCGCAAGACCTTCTCGATGGGAGAAGCGCCCGAAAAGCGGTTCTATGTCGAGGCGCGCCGCATCCTGCCGTGACCTGCAATCCTTGACACCCGGGGGGCGCATGCTACAATCGGATACGCACCTTTCGAAACGACATTTCATGCACCACACAGTAGGGAGGACCACATGACCATCCTTCTGGCGGACGCCTTCGCGCCCGACCTGCCCGGCAGGCTCGCCCCCTTCGGCGAAGTCGTCTCCGATCTCGCCCGCCTGCCGGACGCCGAAATCCTCATCGTCAGGTCCAAGACCAAGGTGGACAAGGCGATGATCGACAAGGCGCCGAAGCTGAAGTACATCATCCGCGGCGGCGTCGGCGTGGACACGATCGATGTGGACTACGCCAAGGTCAAATCCATCGCGGTGGACAACACGCCCGAGGCGTCCAGCCTGGCGGTTGCCGAACTGGCCTTCGCCCTCATGATCGCCATGCCCAACAACCTCGTGGCGGCGGACAATTCCATGAAGCAGGGCAAATGGCTGAAAAAGGAGCTGGAGCGCACCGAACTCGGCGGCAGGACGCTGGGACTGGTGGGCATCGGGCGCATCGCCCGCGAAGTGGCCGCGCGCGCCAGGGCATTCGGCATGCACGTGATCGCCTACGACAAGTACGTGGCGCAGTCGGATGCCGCCGAGATGGTCAGCCTTGACGAGGTGTACGCCCGCTCGGACTACATCAGCCTGCACACCCCGCTCACCGACGAAACGCGCGGCATGATCTGCGCCGCCAC
>CAYRXK010000100.1:3850-7041 GCA_964428265.1 uncultured Treponemataceae bacterium | reverse complement strand
GCGGCGCCGGTGATCATGTTCTTGATGTAGTCGGCGTGGCCGGGGCAGTCGATGTGCGCATAGTGGCGCTTTTCGGACTGGTATTCCAGGTGACGGGTGTTGATGGTGATACCGCGCGCCTTTTCTTCCGGCGCGTTGTCGATGTCATCGTACTTGAGCACCTTGTCGCCGTACTTCTTGCCGCAGTACATGGTGATCGCCGCGGAGAGCGTGGTCTTTCCGTGGTCGATGTGGCCGATCGTACCGACGTTCATGTGCGGTTTGGTACGATTGAATTTCTCTTTCGCCATATCCTTCTCCTTCTTGGCATCGTCATCGGCCCGTCATGCCCGGTTGGCACTTTTGCCGCGACATGACAGCCGACCCGGAGGCGACGACGCCACCGGACCTTGCCGCCAAATAATATTCCTATGAGGGCTTTCGGATTATAGAGAAACGCGCAAGTCTGTGCAAGTGGCTCGCGATGCAATCGGCGACAATTCGGATGCGATCGCGACCGGCATGGCGCCGGGCTGGACGGGCGTCATGCGCGGCGCCGTTCGTAGCTGCCGAAGCGCGCCTGGAAGTCGGCATGCCCCGAACTGGCCGACCGAAGGGCTCCGGCCATGCCGAAGAGGCGGGCGAGCGGGGCGCGCGCGGAAATGAGTTTGCCGCCCGGGGTGTCCTGGACGGATTCGATGCGCGCGCCCCGCGCGTTCAGTTCGGCCAGGACCGCGCCGAAGGCGGATTCGGGCGTTTCGATGTCGAGGATCATGACGGGTTCCATGACGGCGCTGCCCGCCTGCAGGAGCGCGGCGCGCGCGGCGAAGGCGGCGGCGGCCTCGACGGCCGTTTCGCCCGAGCGGCCCGACGCGGAGGGCGGCGTGAAGTCCGTGATCTCGGCGAGCGCGCCTTCGACGGGCCAGCCTTCGGCGGGCCCGGCCGAAAGGACGCCGAGCGCGCCGCGGCGCAGGGCTTCGAGGTGGACGGGCGCTGGCCGGATCCCCTGGCGGACCGAAAACACGGGGGTGCCGGATGCGGAGGTGCCGGACGGGGCTGTGTCGTCCGCATCGGAGACGGGAGCGAGCCGCACGGCGACCATGGTGCGCACCCGTTCGCCGCCCACGTCGCGGTCGAAGTCTTCGCGCGCGGCGGCGGCGCGCAGGGGACGTTCCCTGCAGGAAACGCGGGGCTGGCCCGCGCGCACGCGGACACCGTACTCGCGGCGCAGGCGCTCCACCGTGACCTCGAGATGCAATTCGCCCAAGCCGGATATTTCGAAACGGCCGGTGTCGGCGTCGCGGATGATCCGCAGCGCGGCGTCGGAAGCACCCAGGGAAGACAGGGCTTCGCCCAGCCGGGGGAGTTCGCCGGGGCCGTCGGGTTCCAGCACCAGGCTGACCACGGGTTGCGGGACGAGGAGTTCCTCGTACCGCAGGGGATGCGCAGGGTCGCAGAGGCTGGCGCCGGCGGCGCCGGGTCCGGGAGCCGATGGCGCGACGCTCATGCCCGCCGGCAGCCTGCCCGTGGCGGGCGCCAGGTTCAGCGCGACTATTTCGCCGGCAGAAGCCGAGACCGCGCTTTCCAGGCGATCCGCGACGATGCCGTGGATCCGTGAAACCCTGGCGAAGGAGCCGCTGCGCGCATCCAGGATCCTGTCGCCCTCGCGCAGGGTTCCCGACCAGACCCGAGTCCAGGACAGGAGATTGCCCGAGTCGGAGGTATCGGCGCCACCCGGCAGGGAAGTCTTGAACACGAAAGCCGAGAAGGGCGCCTCGGGTCCCGGCTTGGCACGGTGGCGCGTTTGGTCGCGGGGGTCGAGGCCTTCGGGGACGCCCGCCTCGGGCGGCGAGGGAAGGAAGTCGGCGATAGCCTGCAGGAGGAGGGCGCCGGAGAGGTCGGAGAAGGCGGTGCCGCAGAGGACGGGCGCAAGGGCGGCTGTCCGGGTGCCTTCGCGCAGGGCGCGCATGAGCCGTTCGGGCGGAGTTTCGGCGCCCTGCACGAAATCTTCCATTATTGAGGGGTCGATGTCCGCGAGGGCTTCGACGAGGGTCTGGCGCGCGGCCCGGGCAGCGGGTTCCAGCGCGTGCGCCTGGGGCCGGATGAGGTCGATGACGCCGGCAAAACGGCCGGCTTCGAAGATCGGCCAGCAGACGGGAACGGCGCCGGGTTCGAGCGAGGCGCGCAGTTCGGCGACGACGGCGCCGAAATCGGCACCGCGGCGGTCCATCTTGTTCACGAAGCAGATGCGCGGCAGCGAGCGGCGCGCGCAGGCCCGGACGATGACTTCGGTGCGCGCCTGGACGCCGGAGACGCCGCAGAGGGCGATGACCGCCCCGTCCAGGACGCGGAGCGCGCGCTCGACCTCGGTGCCGAAATCGACGTGGCCGGGGGTGTCGATGAGGTGGAAACGGTAGCCGTTCCAGGAAAAGCGCACCGCGGCGGCCTTGATGGTGATGCCGTGCAGGCGTTCGACGGCGAGGTAATCGGTGGCGGTGGTGCCTTCGTCGACGTCGCCCGCGTCGCGGCGCAGGCCGGCGACGTGGAGCATTCGTTCGGTCAGGGAGGTCTTGCCGGCGTCGACATGGGCGAGGACGCCGAGGTTGCGGATGGGGTCGGATGGAGCCATGTCGGGGTCAGTATACACCGCCGGCCCTCCGGGCGGGAGGCCGGTGCCGCCTGCCCGCGCCGGGGCTTCAACCTCGATCCGGGATCATTTTATCGCCAGCGATGCGATGAGCGGCGTGGAAACCAGGATGATGGTGATGCGGAACATGTGGAACATGAGCGAGATGGGCGTTTCGGCGCCCGCGTCGGTGGCGCTGAGGGCCATGCCGGACAGGCCGCCGGGCGCGGTGGCGTAGATGGCGGTCTGCAGGTCGAGGCCGAAGAAGCGGTTCAGGATCCAGGCGGCGCCGAAGCAGAACGCGATGAGCACCGCCATGAAGCCCAGGGCCAGGGGGATAACCTCGGGATGCCTGCGGATGACCTCGACATCGGAATTGGACACGATCACGTAGGCGACCAGGAGCTGCGAGATGATGGAGAGCGCCGATCCGGCGGGCACGTTGGCGTGGACGAAGCCCTTGGCCACCAGGCCGGCGATCATGCCGCCGACGAGGATGCCCGAGGGGAGCTTGAAATGGTCGCCCAGCCAGGCTCCGGCCAGTATCGCCACGATGATGATGCCTTCCTTCACGCGCTGCTCCTTG
>CAYRXK010000100.1:0-3750 GCA_964428265.1 uncultured Treponemataceae bacterium | reverse complement strand
TCAGCCGATTTTGCGGATCGAGTCGATGACGGTGCCGTCGCGGTATTCGACGATGCCGACGATGTCGTCGGTGAACGTTACCTCGTCGGGCACGCCGGTGACCTTTTCGATTTCGCGTTTGAGGTCGCGGATGTCCCTGACGGGGAGTTTCGCGTCGCGCGCGAGCGCCAGGAGGTCCTGCCGCCGGGGGTTGATGGCGATGCCGCGCTCGGTGACGATCGCGTCGATGGTTTCGCCGGGGGTGACGACGGTTTGCACGCGTTCGCGGATGGAGGGGACGCCGTTGCGCATGGAGGGGACCGTGATGATGGCGAGCTTGGCGCCGGCCGCGGTGTCGGAGTGGCCGCCGGAGGCGCCGCGGAGGACGCCGTCGTGGCCGGTCAGGACGTCGACGTTGAAGTCGACGTCGACGTCGAGCGCGGCGAGGGCGACGATGTCCAGGTCGTTGACGAGGCAGCCCTTGTTGAAGGGGTTGGCGTAGGCGGAGGCGTCGACCTCCATGTGGCGCGGGTTGTCGGCCATGGAGGAGGTGACGGCCATGTCGAAGCTCTGCACGTCGAAGAGGACGTTGAACAGGTCGTCCTTGAGCATGTCGGCCATGTAGCCGGTGATGCCGCCGATGCAGTAGCTGCCGCGGATGCCGGTGTTCTTCATGTAGTCGCGGACATAGCGGGCCACGGCCAGGCTGGGGCCGCCGCCGCCGGTCTGGAAGGAGACGCCTTCCTTGAGCATGCCGGAGGCGCGCACGAGTCCGAAGGCGAGTTCGGCGATGCGGAGCTGCACCGGGTCGCGCGAGATGCGCGTGGCGCCGGTGGCGATGCGGGTGGGGTCGCCGATGGATTCGACCACGGCCACTTGGTCGACCAGGTACTGCGGCACGGAGATGCGCGGCGCCAGGGGATAGGCGACGAGGTTGTCGGTGACGGCGACCACGTGCGCGGCGTAGCGGGCGTCGTGCATGGCGTAGCCGAGCGAGCCGCAGGCGGCCCTGCCGGCGGAACCGGTCATGTTGCCCAGGCGGTCGCAGGCGGGCGCGGCCAGGAAGGCCACGTCGATCCGGAGGCTGCCCTCTTCCACCGCGCGGGCGCGCCCGCCGTGGCTGCGGATCACCACCGGCGCCTCGATCTCGCCGCGGGAGATGGCCTTGCCGATTTCTCCGCGGACTCCCGAGGTGTTCAGCCGGGTGACCACGCCGCGCTTGATGAAGCCCGCGACGCCTTCGGCGGCATCGCCCAGGGAGCTGGGGGCAAGGGTCAGGTCGCGGATGCCGAGGGCTTCGGCCGCCGCCAGAACCTGTTCGACCACGGCGTCGCCGTTGCGCAGGTGATGGTGGAAGGAAACGGTCATGCCGCTGGCAAGGCCGGAGCGTTCGACCGCGGCTATGAGCGAGGGTGCCACCTTGTCGGTGGTGGGCGCGGGCACCCGGCGGATGACCGGGCGGGGCGCATACTGGTACGAGCCGTCCAGGCGCGCATAGGGCCCCGCGTAGGGGGCCAGGTCACCCAGGCTGGGGATGGATACGGGAACCCGCCTGCCCAGGGAGTTGGTCACGCACTGCAGTTTCATAGGGCGGGCACCTCCATGCCGGAAAGCCGGGCCAGTTCCAGGGTTCGCTCTGCCTGCGCGACGACGGGGGCGTCGACCATGCGGCCGTCGACCGAGACGACGCCGAGTTTGCGTTCGGCCGCCTCGCGCGCGCCGCGCACGATGGCCACGGCTTTCTTCACTTCCTTTTCGTCGGGAGCGAAGGCCGCGTGGATTACCGGCACCTGCGAGGGGTGTATGGCGGCCTTGCCGGTGAATCCCAGAGCGACCGACATGAGGGCGGATTCGCGCAGGCCCGCAAGGTCGTCGATGGTGGTGTACACGGTGTCGAAGGCGTCCAGGCCGTTGGCCTTGGCCGCGATGACGACCGCGCTCTTGGCGTACAGGAGTTCCAGGCCAGGGCCGGTGGCCTTGATGCCCAGGTCGGCGGCCAGGTCCTGCCCGCCGAGCGTGAGCCCGGAGAGGCGGGGCGAGGCGGCGGCGATCGCATAGACGTTCACGATCGCCCGGGCGGTTTCCAGCATGGCCTGGATGCGCACGGAACCGGGTTCGATGCCGTGCGCCGCCTCGAGTTCAGAAATGAGCCGGTCTGCTTCCCGCACGTCCTCCGGCGAATCCACCTTGGGCAGGCGGATCGCGTCGGGACGGGCGGGAACGATCGCGCGGAGGTCGTCCTCGAAGTACGGGGTGTCGCGGCCATTGATGCGCACGACCCGTTCCGCGCCGCCGAAATCAAGCGCGCGGAGGGCGTGCTTCACCAGGCTGCGCGCCGCGTCCTTTTCGGCGATGGAGATGGAATCCTCGAGATCGAGGAGGACCCCGTCCGCGCCGTAGATGGCGCAGTTCTGCAGCATCCCGGGATTGTTGCCCGGGATGTAGAGGAGGGACCGCCTCGGGCGGCCGCCGCGGATCTGCTGTTTCATCAGGCTGTCTTCTTCTTTTTCTTGGCCAGCGCGTAGACCAGCGACACGGCGGCGATGACCAGGAAGGCCGCCGAGATGGGCTTCTGCAGGAAGATCATCGGGTTGGCGTCGGAGAGCACCATCGAATTGCGGAACATCTGCTCGGTCGTGCCTCCCAGGATCAGGGCCAGCACCATTGGCGGCAGGGGTATCCCGATCTTGGAGATCATGAATCCGATGACCGCGGCGATCATGACGACCACGAAATCGAAGGAGCTGTAGTTCAGGAAGTAGGTGCCGATGAGGGCCAGGCCCATGATGATCGGCAGCATGATGCGCGTGGGCACCCTGAGGATCTGGACGAGGGGAATGGCCAGCGGCAGGTTGATGATGATCAGGATGATGTTGCCGATCAGCATCGAGGCGATGACGCCCCAGGCGATCTCGGGGTGGTCGGTGAAGAGGGTCGGGCCGGGCTTGACGCCGAGCATCATGAGGGCGCCGAGCATGACCGCGGTGGTGCCGGAGCCGGGGATGCCGAGGGTGAGCAGGGGCACCATGGCGCCGCAGGAGCAGGCGTTGTTGGACGCTTCGGGAGCGGCCAGGCCTTCGATCGCGCCCTTGCCGAATTCCTCGGGCCTTTTGGAGATGTTCTTCTCGAGGGCGTAGGACATGAAGGTGGCGATGGTGCCGCCCATGCCGGGGAGGACGCCGATCACGAAGCCCAGGGGCGAGTTGCGGATCATGGGCCAGAAGCTGCGCTTCCAGTCTTCCTTGGTGATCCAGACCTTGCCGATGTGCTTGGAGTCGAACTTGTAGACCGCGTTGATGTCCTTGAAGTTCTTGTACACTTCGGTGACGGCGTAGATGCCGATGATGATGACCAGGAAGTCAATGCCGTCGTTGAGTTCCTCGACGCCGTAGGTGAAGCGGATCTGGCCGGAGAGGCCGTCGATGCCCACGGTGGACAGCATGAGGCCGAAGCAGATGGCGATGGCGCCCTTCAGGAGGTTGCCCTCGGACAGGGTGATGGTGGCCACGAGGGCGAACATCATCAGCGAGAACATTTCGGGCGGACCGAATTTCAGGGCCGCGTTGGCGATCGGCTGGGTGAGGAAGATGAGGAACACCATGCCGATCATGCCGCCGATGAAGGAGGCAATGGCGGAGATGGCCAGAGCGGCGCCCGCCCTGCCCTGCTTGGTCATCGGGAATCCGTCGAAGCAGGAGACGATGGCCGAGGCGTCGCCAGGGGTGTTGATCATGATGGAGGCGCGGGATCCGCCGAACATGGCGCCGTAGT
>CAYRXK010000099.1:0-7326 GCA_964428265.1 uncultured Treponemataceae bacterium | reverse complement strand
GTCGCCTTCAAGGATCCGTCATTCCGGCTCTATATCGAGGCTTTCATCATCCTGGCATTCATCGGCGGCATGGCGCGCTCCTTCCTGCCGGTGTACGCGAAGGACGCATTCAGCCAGGGCGACGACGCCGTCATGGTGTTTTCCATCATGGGCTTTATCGGATCCGTGTCGATGGGGCTGCTGACCAGGCTGGTGGTGGACCGCCTGGGCTCGAAACCGCTGTTCATAATCTTCGCGGGCATAGCGCTGATCAGCATCCTGCCCATCGCCCTCATCCCGGGGGGTACGGCCATGCTCAGGTCGCCCACCTCCATCGGCCTTTTCCTGGCGTTCCTGCACTTCGCTTCGTCCTTCGGCTTTTCCGGAGAGGAAAACGTGGGCCAGACCTACTTTTTCTCGCTGGTGCCCAAGGAAAAAACCCTCAACCTGGGCGTGGTGTATTTTTTCGCGTTCGGATTCGGCGGCGCGATAGGGGCCGGCACAGGCGGCGTGATCCTGGACCTGTTCTCCTGGCTGGGGCTGGACGCGTCGAACAGCTACCGCGTCCTGTACGCCGCGCTGGCCCTGCTGCTGACCTATGCCCTGGTGCGCATGCGCGGCCTTAAAAAGCTCGGCTCGGCATCGATCGCCGAATCGCTTTCGGTCCTGCTCTCGCCGAAGGACCTGCGCGCCTTCGACCTCCTGGCCCGGCTGGACCGCAGCCAGGATCCCGACGAGGAAATCCGCCTGATACGCGAGATCGGAAAATCGGACTCGACCATGTCGCAGCACGAACTGGCGGCGTACCTGGGATCACCCCGTTTCGAGGTGCGCATGGAAGCCCTGCACGCGATGGAAACCATGCCCACGCTGGACGCCCGCCTGGTGCGGCCGCTCATGCAGGAGGTCGAGACGCACGTCTTCACCACTGCCTACGTCGCGGCGCGGGTGCTGGGCAGGCACGCGAAGCTAGAGGCGCTGCAGACGCTCCGCCGCGCGGTGGAAGCCGAGGATTACATGCTGCAGGGCACCGCGATGGTGGCGCTGGCGCGCATGGGCGACCGCGATTCCATCCCCCTGGTGGAGTCGGTGCTGCAGAAGGCGCAGAATCCCCGCGTGCGCATTTCGGCCGCCTACGCGCTGGAAATGTTCGGGTCGAGGGGTTCGTTGCCCGCGCTCGCCGCCAGCCTCAGGCACGATGACCCGCCGGCCTTCGTGTCCGACGAAGTGGTGCTGGCGATGGCGTCGATCCTGGGTTTCAGGAACGATTTTTACCCGATGTATTCGGCGTTCCTGGCCGAACCGTCGCATGGCACGGGGCTGCTGCGGGCGTCCGCGTCGGAGCGGGCGCAGTCGGCGGGGCGATTCGGGTTCGAAGCCTGGGATGCGGCGCTGGGTTCGCTGCTGCGCGAGCCTGATCCGGATGGCCGGGCGATGGCCGGGATCGTGCTGGATGCCGGAAGGGACGGGCAGGAAGCGTTCGTGCTCGCCGCCTCGCTTACCGACCCGGCGCTGGCCTACCGCGGCCTGCGCTTCCTGGCGGCCGCATATCCGGTGCTGGTGCGGCAGCAGCTGACCGACCTGCCCGACGTCCCGGTCGCCTGACGCCCCGGTCGCCCCAGGTTCAGCGCGTCCGGCGGTTCAGGCGTCCCCAGCGGTTCAGGCGTCCAGGTCCACCACGCGTTTTTCGGGATCCGGATTCCGGCGGAAAAACAGGGCGGTGTTGCCGATCACGCGGACCAGCTCGCTGCGCGTGCGCGCGGCCAAGTCATTCGAAATCTCGCGCCGGTCATCCTTGAAATCCGCAAAACGCAGGCGCACCAGTTCGTGGCGGTCCAGCAGGGTATCCAGCTGCGCGACTACCGCATCGGCCGCGCCGGCCTTTCCGAGATGCATGGTCACGGCCTGGGTCGAAGCGAGGCCGCTCAGGCGGCTGCGGGTTTTGGAATCGAGCATGTATGCACTCTCCATCAGAACGGAAGCGCGCGCAGCAGGGTGGACAGCAGGCCCACAAGGGCGCCGCCCGCCGCGCGCATCACGGCCAGCACCAGAAAACCTGCCAGCAGGCCATGCAGGTACTGCACGGGACGATTGCGGAACAGCACGCGGTTTATCGCGTGCAGGGCCGGATTTATGATCGAATCGATGGCCATCCAGACCGGGCCGAAACTGTTCACCTTGAGGAAGAAGGCCACGATCCTGGCCAGCGCCAGCAGCGAGAGGAACGACAGCACGAAACCGACCGCCGACCAGAGCACTCCGAGAACCAGCGCGAGCACGAAGCCGACCGTCAGCGCGCCGGTGCGCGCCAGCGTACCCAGCATGCCGTTCAGCACCGAAAGGGCACCGAGCGCGGCGATGGGGGAAAAATCCACCCGGGGCGTCCTGAGAAACCTGAATCGGGAAAAAAGGGCGAAGTATGGATCCACCAGCGACCGCAGCATATCCTGCCAACGCCCGCCCGACTGGCCGGAAGGAATCCAGGTAAGGAACACCCGCGCGGTGCACAACAGCATGTACAGGGAAACAGCCACCCCCGCGATGCGTGCCAGAATGGATACGATCATGTCCTTTCGCGAACCTCCCCGTCGACAATGCCGAGCATACTCCGCGCGGGCGCTTTGGGCAACCGCGGCACGGCGCGGGTCGGGGGTGGGCGCGGGTAGAGCATCTTGCCCCCGCCCACAAGCTTTGACACACTATACCGCGTGACAGACAGCCAGGTGCTCATCGGTACCTGCGGGTACAGCTACGACGAATGGCGCGAAGTCTTCTACCCCCGCGAACTGCCGGAACGCGACTTCCTCCGCTATTACTCCCTGGTTTTCCCCTTCGTGGAACTGGACTTTTCCTGGTACGGCATGCCCAAGGCATCCACCCTGGCGGCTATGGCAGCCCGCACGGCGCCCGGATTCCGCTTCGCGCTGAAGGCGCACCGCTCGCTCACGCACGAGGTGGGCGAGGATTGGGCCGAGCGGGCGGCGGAGTTCACCGAGGCGCTGGGAGCCCTGGCCGACCCGGGCAAGCTCGCGGCGGTGCTGATCCAGCTGCCGTACCGCTTTGCCTACACCGCGGGGAACCGCCGCTACCTGGCCGACCTCTGCTCGGCGCTGGAAGGCTTTCCCCTCGCCGTGGAATTCCGCAACGACGAGTGGCACGGCCCCCGCGTGTTCGACGAACTCCAGCGCCGCAACATCGCGCTGGTGGTGGTGGACCGCCCCGACCTTCCCGGCCTGCCGCCCGAAACCCCGCTGGTCACCGCCGGCTTCGCGTATTACCGCCTGCACGGCAGAAATTCGGATGACTGGTGGAAGGGCGACGCGACGTCGCGCTACGCCTACGATTACTCCGAAGCCGAACTGTCCGAGAGGGCGAAGCTGGTGGCGCTCCTGGCGAAAAAGGCCAGCCTGGTGCTGGTGGCGTTCAACAACCACGCCAACGGGCGGGCCGCGGCGAACGCGCAGACCCTGACCGCGCTCGCCAAAAAAACCATCCTGGCATAGGCGCCGCGCCCGGAATCAGAGGGTGGGCACCAGCGCGGCCTCGAACCCCGCCCGGTTTCCGAGCGCGTCGGGGGCGACCATGATGTAGCCCTCTTCGCCCAGGATCATGATCACCACCTTGCGCAGCTGCGCTTCGTTGGCCTTCAGGATGTTCCAGATGAAATCGACGGATTTCGGGTCGGCGCGATCGCGCAGGATCAGTTCGAGGTAGCCCTCGTCGTGCATGACCGCCGATGCCCAGCCGGATTTCTGGACAAATTCGGCGGTGTTGCGCGCGCCGCCGGTCAGCCCGGGGTGGGCGCGCAGCCAGCTGTCGTGAAAGCCCTGCAGATGGATGACCCTGCCGTCGGGCGTCACCCAGGAGGCGCCGTGGCGCACGACAAAAGGTTCACCGGGCATTCTCGCTCCTTTCGGGGGCGTCCGGCGCGGGGGCGTCCGGCCAGGCGGCCATGAATTCCGCCAGGTGGGGCGGCACCGAAGCGACCACCTCGACCCCATCCGGAAGGCGCAGGCGCCAGGCCCAGAGCAGCAGGCGCTTCAGGCCCGCCGACTTGCGCAGGGCCTTGTTCAGCGCGAAATCCCCGTGGCGGTCGTCGCCAAGGATGGGGTGGCCATGCAGGGCCAGGTGGCGGCGGATCTGGTGCATGCGCCCCGTGCCCAGATCCAGTTCCAGCCAGGAAAAGCCGGGGGCGGGGCCGAAGCGCGCCAGGGTTCGGTACGAGGTCGAGGCGGCGCGCTCGCCGCCCGGCGATGGAAGCGGGTCGTCGTAGACGCCGCGATCCGGATCGGGCCACCCCGCACACACCGCCCGGTAGGTTTTGCCGATAGTCCTGCGCGCGAATTCGGCGGACCAGCGCGCGGCGGCCGGCGCGCTTTTGGCGACCAGCATGCAGCCTGCGGTTTCGCGGTCCAGCCGGTGCACCAGCCAGGGATGAAAGCCGAAATCACGTTCCACCGCCGACACCAGACTGGACCCGACACCCTCGCCGGGCTGGCTGGGCAGGCCGCAGGGTTTGTCCACCACGAGGATTTCGTCGGTTTCGTACAGGCGTGCCACCATCGTTCGCTGCCATGAGTGTACACGCGCAGGGCCCCCTTGTACATATTTTCACGCAGGTCTAGGCTTCTCGGCGAAAGAGGTTTCCATGAAAGCTTCGAGAATTCTGCCCGCCGCGGCGTTCCTGACCGCCGGTACCGCCGCCCTGTTCGCGCAGGAAACGCAAGGGAGCGAGGGCGATCTGACGCTCTCCATGACGAGGCTGGTGCTCCAGATCGCCATCCTGATCTTCGCGGTGAAGGCCGGCGGAGGCCTGGCGCGGCGCGTACGCCTGCCCTCGGTGGTCGGCGAACTGCTGTCGGGCATCATCGTCGGCCCCTACGCGCTCGGATCCATCGCGCTGCCGGGCCTTCCCGGCGGCCTGTTCCCCCTGAGCGGGGGCTTCGCGGTCAGCCCGGAGCTCTACGGATTTTCCACCATCGCCTCGATCGTCCTGCTGTTCTCCTCGGGCCTCGAAACGGACATCGACCTGTTCCTGCGGTATTCGATCACCGGCGGCGTCGTCGGCACCGGCGGCGTCATCGCCTCGTTCGGCCTGGGCGCCGGACTGGGGGCCCTGGTCACCGGAACATCCTTCTTTTCGCCGCAGGCCATGTTCCTCGGCATCATGAGCACGGCCACCTCGGTGGGCATCACCGCGCGCATCCTGTCCGACCGGAAGAAGATGGATTCGCCCGAAGGCGTCACCATCCTGGCCGCGGCGGTATTCGACGACGTGCTCGGCATCGTCGCGCTCGCAGTGGTGATGGGCGTCACCGCCGTCATGACCGGCCATGCGACGGGCGCGCTGTCGGGCACGGGCATAGCGCTCATCGCGTTGCGCGCGTTCGGCATCTGGCTGGGATTCACCGCGCTGGGGCTCGTGTTCGGAAAGCGCGTGGCGGCGCTGCTGAAAAAGGCGGGCGGAAGCGCGTCATTCAGCGTGCTGGCGCTGGGCCTGGCGCTCCTGCTCGCCGGTTTCTTCCAGATGCAGGGCCTGGCGATGATCATCGGCGCCTACATCGTGGGCATTTCGCTGTCCAAGACCGACCTCGCCTACAAAATCCAGGAAAAGACCAAGCCCCTGTACGATTTTTTCGTTCCCATATTTTTCGCGGCGATGGGCATGCTGGTCGACCTGGGCCAGATCCTGGACCCGAAGGTGCTGGGCATGGGGCTCGCGTACACCGCCGTGGCGGTTGCGTCCAAGGTGATCGGCTGCGGCCTGCCCTCGATGTTCACCGGGTTCAATTTCACCGGCGCGCTGCGCATTGGCGTGGGCATGGTCCCGCGCGGCGAGGTGGCGCTCATCATCGCCGGCATCGGACTGTCATCCGGCATCCTGGAACAGTCGGCCTTCGGCGTGTCCATACTCATGACCATGATCACCACCGTGCTGGCGCCGCCGCTGCTTACCGCGGCCCTGGCGCGCGGGGGCGCGGGTACGCGGCAGCCGGTGAAGGGCGCCGAAACCGAGACGCTTCGCGTGGAATTCCCGTCGCGCGAACTGTCCGACCTGGTCGCCTCGACCTTCCTGCGCTCGATGGAACGCGAGGGCTTCCTGGTGCAGCTCATGAGCATACAGGACGACATATCGCACATCCGCAAGGGCGACGTGTCGATATCCCTGATCGAGGAGGAGACGGCGATCACGCTGGAAACCGCTCCCGAGGACATGAGTTTCGTGAAGGCGGCATTCCACGAAACCCTGGTGCAGCTGGACGCGTCGTTCGACCGCCTGAAGGAAAGCTACGATCCCGAGCGCATGCGCCAGGACATGGCGGTCGGCACGGGCCGCCGCGACGGCGGCTTCAGGAAATTCCTGGGCAAGGGCTGCCTGTCGGTATCGCTGAAGGGCGATACCAAGGAAAAGGTGATCGAAGAACTGGTGGACCTGCTGGCGAAGGCCGGAAGATTGTCCGACCGCGACCGCGTGCTCTCCGACATACTGGAGCGCGAATCGCGCATGAGCACCGGCATGCAGCACGGCGTGGCCCTGCCGCATGCGCGCACGGAAGGCATCCAGAGCGCGGCGATCGCGATCGGCATCCTGAAGCGCGACGTGGATTTCCAGACGATAGACGGCAGCCCGGGACGCATCGTGGCGCTCATCGCAAGCCCGGCGAACGACGAGGCGCCGCACATGCAGGTGCTGGCCAGCCTCGGCGCCGTGCTGGGCGACGACGTGACGCGCGAGAAGCTGTTGCGCGCCGCGAGCGCCGACGAGGCCCTCGCCGCGCTCGAAGCCGCTTCGCGTTAGGCGATACGGCGGCGGCGCGCGCGCGGCGGCCGCTGCGGGCGGTCGCGCAGGAGCAGCGCGCCCGCGAACGCCGCCGCCGCGCAGATGCCCATCACCACCTCGAAGGCGATCCGCGAATCCGCCATCGGCAGCTTCACGTTCATGCCGAAGATCGACACCACGAAGGTCGGGATCATCATCACGATCGAAATCACCGTCAGGCGCTTCATCACGATGTTCAGGTTGTTCGATATGACGGAGGCGAAGGCGTCCATCATGCCCGACAGGATATCGGAGTAGATTCCCGACATTTCTATCGCCTGCTTGTTGTCGGTCATCACGTCCTCCAGCAGGTCGGCCTCGTATTCGCCGAGCCTGAGGAAGCGCGCCGAGGGGAATTTCTCTATCGTGATCTCGTTGGACTTGATGCTCGTGGTGAAATACACCAGCGACTTGGACATGTACAGCAGCTGGGTCAGCTCGTAATTCTTGACCGAGCGCTCCAGCTCGCGCTCTATGACCGAGGTGCGGCGGTTGATGTCCTTCAGGTAGCGCAGGAACACGATGGC
>CAYRXK010000098.1:0-7497 GCA_964428265.1 uncultured Treponemataceae bacterium | reverse complement strand
CCAACGCCTTCGACGGGCACGGGAACTACTCGCTCGGCCTGACCGAGCAGATCATTTTCCCCGAGATCGACTTCGACAAGATCGAGAAGGTTATGGGCCTCAACATCGCGATCGTCACGACCGCGAAGACCGACAAGGAGGCCAAAAGCCTCCTCGGCAAGATGGGCATGCCCTTCAGGAAATGAGGAAGGCATAGATGGCGCGCAAAGCGATGATTCTGAAGGCTGAAAAAAAGCCGAAGTACATGACGAGACTGGTCCGCCGCTGCAAGGTGTGCGGAAGGGCGAGGGGTTACATGCGGAAGTTCGATATGTGCCGCGTGTGCTTCCGGAAGTACGCTTCCGAAGGCCTGATCCCCGGTGTCACCAAGTCGAGCTGGTAGGAGGTAGCGATGAGTGTTTCCGATCCCATCGCGGACATGCTGACGAAGATCCGCAACGCGAGTGCGGCCCGTCACGAGAAGGTAGATATTCCTACCTCCAAGCTCAAGCTTGAAATCGTGAAGATCCTCAAGACCGAGGGCTTCATCAAGAATTTCAAGAAAATTCAGGCGGAAGGCGCGAACGTGATCCGCATTTTCCTCAAGTACGACGAGGAAAACGATCCCGTCCTCCATGGCGTGGACAAGGTGTCCAAGCCCGGACGCCGGGTCTACTCGGGGTACAAGGATCTTCCGCGCGTCCTCAACGGCTACGGCACCCTGATCGTCTCCACCTCCGGTGGCGTGACGACGGGAAAGAAAGCCGTTGAAAAGCAGATCGGCGGCGAGCTCATCTGCACGGTCTGGTAATAGGGGAAGCGCAATGTCGAGAATCGGAATACGGCCGGTCCAGATCCCGCAGGGCGTGAAGGTCAACGTGACCCCCACGCGTGTGGCGGTAGAAGGGCCCAAGGGAAAGTTGTCGCAGGATTACGTTCCTGAAGTCGAAATCGCCGTCAAGGATGGCGTCGTTACCGTCACGAGGAAGAACGATTCCAAGCAGGCCAAGGCCTACCACGGACTCTACCGCAACCTCGTGAACAACATGGTGATCGGCGTGTCCAAGGGGTTCACGCGAACCCTGGTCATCAACGGCGTCGGCTACCGTGCCGAAGTGCAGGGAAAACTGCTGGTGCTCAGCATCGGGTACTCCACCGATTTCGCGGTGGCGGTCCCGGAGGGTATCGCGGTCGCCATCGAGGCCAACGGCCAGAAAGTGGTGATCTCGGGCTTCGACCGTCAGCTCGTCGGCAAGTTTGCCAGCGAGGTTCGTTCGCTCCGCCTTCCCGAACCCTACAAGGGCAAGGGCATCCGGTACGAGGACGAGCATATCCGCAAGAAGGTCGGCAAGACCGGCGTGAAGTGAGGCGCACAGCATGAGCGTTAGAGAACTGAGCGACAAGCTCCGCAAGCGCGCGAAGCGCAGGGTCCACGTCCGCCTGAGCATTTCCGGCGTCGCCGACAAGCCGCGCATGACCGTGTTCAAGTCGAACACGAACTTCTATGTGCAGGTCATCGACGACTCCGTCGGCCACACCATCGCTTCCGCATCCACGCTGGAGAAGTCCCTGAAGGAACTCTCCCGCAACGTCGAGGGCGCGGGCAAGCTGGGCGAGGAAATCGGCCGCAGGCTCAAGGAAAAGGGTGTGTCCACCGTCGTGTTCGACAGGAACGGATACAAGTACCACGGCATCGTGAAAGCGATCGCCGACGGCGCCCGGAAGGCCGGGATCCAGTTCTAGGGGGCAGGCGTGGAAAGGGAACGCAGGGACAGGGGCGATTCGCAGCCCCGTGACAATTTCATGGAGAAGCTCGTCAAGCTCAACAGGACCGCGAAGGTCGTGAAGGGCGGACGCAGGTTCTCCTTCTCGGCCCTGACCGTCGTGGGCGACCGCAACGGCCACGTGGGCTTCGGCTTCGGCAAGGCGAACGACGTCACCGAAGCCATCCGCAAGAGCATGGACAAGGCCCGCAAGGCCGTGGTGGCCATGCCGGTCAAGGCCGGCACCATCCCCCACAACATCATCGGCGAGTACAAGTCCACCAAGGTGTACCTGAAACCCGCGTGCCCCGGCTCCGGCATCATCGCCGGCGGCCCCGTCCGGGCGATCATGGAAGCCGGCGGCGTCACCGACGTGCTGGGCAAGTGCGTGGGCTCCAGGAACTCCATGAACATCGTGCGCGCCGTCTTCGACGGTGTGGACAAGCTCATGGATGCCAAGACCGTGGCCAAGAACCGCGGCAAGACGATCAAGGATCTGTGGGGTTGAGCATGGCCAAAATACAGATAACGCTGGTCAAGAGCCTGATCGGCCAGAAGCCCGTGATGCGCGCCACCATACGCGGCCTGGGACTGCGCAAGATCGGCTCCAGCACGATCAAAGAGGCGAATCCCGCCGTTCTCGGGATGGTGAACACCGTTCACCACCTCGTTTCGACCAAGGAGGTCGAGTAATGGCCGACTTTCAGCTGCACGCGCCGGAAGGCGCGACCCGCAAGAAGCGCATGGTCGGGCGCGGCCAGGGCTCCGGCCTCGGCACCACCGCCGGCCGCGGCAACAAAGGCCAGCAGTCCCGCTCGGGCGGCAAGACCTATCCCGGTTTCGAAGGCGGCCAGATGCCCCTGTACCGGCGCCTGCCGCACCGCGGCTTCTCCAACCAGCCCTTCCGCAAGACTTGGCAGATCGTCAACCTCGTGGATATCGAGGGACGCTTCGCCGCGGGCGAAACGGTCGATGCCGCCTCGCTCCTTCTGAAGGGCCTGATCAAGAAGTCCGAAGGTCTCGTGAAGGTGCTCGGCAACGGAACGCTTTCCGTCGCGCTCACCGTCAGCGTTGACGCCGTGTCCTCCGGCGCGCGCGCCAAGATCGAAGCCGCCGGCGGCAAGGTGGAAACACCTTCCGACGCGGCCCACGCCTGAACGCCCGGTAAAGGCAGGAAGGCATGGCAAGCAACCTTATCACGGACATCTTCCGCATCAAGGAACTGAAGGACAGGATCCTCTTCACCCTGTTCTGGCTTGGGGTTTTCCGGCTCGGCACCTTCCTGCCGATCCCGGGCATCAACGCCAGCGCCCTCCAGTCCTACTTCGCGACGGCTTCGGGGCAGGGCGGGGTTACCGACTACCTCGACTTCTTCGCCGGCGGCGCCTTCAAGAACTTCTCGGTCCTCATGATGGGTGTCATGCCCTACATCAGCACCCAGATCATCATGCAGCTCCTCCTCATCATCTTCCCGAAGATGAAGAAGATCGCCGAAGAAGACGGCGGCCGCAAGAAGATCGCCCGCTGGACCCGCATGGGCACCATCGTGCTCGCGCTGATCCAGGCCTACACCGTCACCGTGTGGGCCGACCGCATCCCGAACGCCATCGTGATGCAGAACCGCCTGGCCTACACGCTGATCGCGATGCTCACCGTAACCACCGGCACCATGCTCCTCATCTGGATAGGCGAGCAGATCACCAAGCGCGGCATCGGCAACGGCATCTCGCTGCTGATCTTCGCCGGCATCGTGGCCAGGCTTCCCAACGCCTTCTACGAACTGGTCAAGAAGATCCAGACCGGCGAGATCAACGCCATCTACGCCCTCGTGGTCATCGCCATGTTCGTCGCCGTCGTGGCCCTCGTGGTCTTGGAACAGCAGGGCCAGCGCAAGATCCCGGTCAACTACGCCAAGCGCGTGGTCGGAAGGAAGATGTACGGCGCGCAGAACACCTACATCCCCTTCAAGATCAACCCGTCGGGCGTCATCCCGGTCATCTTCGCGTCCAGCCTTCTCACCTTCCCGCTCCAGATCTCGCAGAGCCTGGGCGTGAACGCGAAGTGGCTGCGCGACTTCTCCTATTTCCTCAGGCCGAACGGTTTCTGGTACAACTTCCTGTATGTAGCCTTCATCATCTTCTTCGCGTACTTCTACACGCAGGTTTCCCTGAACCCGTCCGAGATCTCCAAGAACATCCGCGAAAACGGCGGTTCGATCCCGGGCATCCGCAGCGACAAGATGGAAGAGCACCTGTCCAGGATCCTCAACCGCATCATCCTGCCCGGTTCGCTGTACCTGGGCCTCATCGCCCTTATCCCGAGCCTGGTGCAGCAGCTGTTCAGCTTCCCGAGCGAGCTTGCCTACCTGTTGGGCGGCACCTCGCTCCTCATCCTCGTGGGCGTCGACCTGGACACCATGTCGCAGATCGAAGCGCTCCTTAAAATGCACCACCACGACGGACTGGTCCGCAAGGGCCACATCAGGTCGAGGAACCTGTAGAATCTTTCATGAGAATGGTGTTTAATAGCGCGGTTGCGCACAGGGGGAACCCGTGAAAGTCAGGACTAGCGTCAAGAAAATATGCGACAAGTGCAAGGTTATCCGCCGCGACGGACTCGTCCGCATCGTGTGCGAAAACCCGAAGCACAAGCAGAAGCAAGGCTGAAGGCAGGAGGCAGAGCATGGCCCGTATCGCGGGAGTCGACCTCCCCAACAAGCACGTCGAGATAGCCCTCACGTACATCTACGGTCTGGGTCGCACCAGCACCCGCAAGATCTGCGAGACGACCGGCATCGATCCCGACAAGAAGATCAACGAGCTCTCGCAGGAAGAGATCAACGAACTCCGCAAGGTGATAGAGAACGATTATAAGGTCGAAGGCCGCCTTCGCACCGAAACCGCGCTCAACATCAAGCGGCTCATGGATATCGGATGTTACCGGGGACTGCGCCACCGCAAGGGCCTTCCGGTAAACGGCCAAAGGACCCGGACGAACGCCCGTACCCGCAAGGGCAAGCGCAAGACCGTGGCCAACAAGAAGAAGGCCGTGTAACGGAGGGGATGGATCGTGGCAGTTACCAAGAAGAAGAAAGAGAAGAAGAGCGTATACGAGGGCAAGGTGTTCATTCAGGCCACCTTCAACAATACCATCATCACGATCACCGACCTGAACGGCAACGCGATCTCCTGGGCCAGCTCCGGCGGCCACGGGTTCCGCGGCGCCAAGAAGTCCACGCCGTTCGCGGCCCAGACGGTCGCGGAAACCGCGGTCCAGAAGGCGCTGACCGTGGGCCTGCGCGAAGTGCACGTGTTCGTGAAGGGGCCCGGCATCGGCCGCGAGTCGGCTATCCGCCAGCTCGGCGCGCTCGGCCTGAAGGTGAAGACGATCAACGACGTCACACCCATCCCCCACAACGGCTGCCGCCCGCGCAAGGCGCGCCGCATCTGAGCCAGGAGCATAGAAGATGGCACGTTATATAGGCCCCGTGTGCAGGCTTTGCCGCACCGAGCAGAAAAAGCTTTTCCTGAAGGGCGATCGCTGCAAGAGCGACAAATGCCCGATGAACCGCAAGCGCCTTCCCCCCGGCAAGGCGCCCAAGGCCCGTCTCGGCAAGAAGTCGGACTACGCCGTCCAGCTCCGCGAAAAGCAGACCCTCAAGCGCTCCTACGGGCTGCTTGAGCAGCAGTTCCGCATCACGTTCGAGAAAGCCCTGGCCATGCCCGGCAAGACCGGCGAAAACCTCTTCATCCTGCTGGAACGCCGGCTGGACAACGTGGTTTACCGCCTGCACTTCGCCAGTTCCCGCGCCCAGGCCCGCCAGCTCGTGCTGCACGGCCATATCGCGGTAAACGGCAAGCGCGTGAACGTCGCGTCCTTCTCCGTGAAGGCGGGCGACACCATCGCCGTCATCGGCAATGCCAAGAAACTCGAGCTGATCAAGAACGCGCTTCAGGAAGTGGGCCGTGCCGGCACCATGCCCTGGATCGAGGTGAACGCCGATGCCATGTCCGGCAGGCTTGCGGCCTATCCGCACCGCCAGGACATCACCGACATGGCCGACATTCGCGAACAGCTCGTCGTCGAACTTTACTCGAAATAAGGAGCCGAGATGGCGCGGAAGAACCTTCTCAAGGGTTTCAAGAAACCGAAGGGAATCACCTACGAGCAGAGCGAGTCGGGAGCTTCCTACGGTAAATTCTTGGCGTACCCCTTCGAACCGGGATACGGGACGACCGTCGGCAACACGCTGCGCCGGATCCTCCTGTCCTCGATCCAGGGGTACGCGATCAGCGCCGTCCGCATCGTCCGCTACGACGAAGACGGCGCCCAGCACATCATCACCTCGGAGTTCGAAACGATCCCCGGCGTGGTGGAAGACACGGTCGAGTTCCTCAACAACCTCAAGCAGCTCAGGATCCGCCTGCCGAACGACCAGGAGCAGGCGACCTTCCTGTACGAGATCAAGGGCCTGTCGGAAATCCGCGGTTCCTTCTTCTCGCAGGACAAGGCGCTCGACGTGCTCAATCCCGAACTCCGCATCGGCATGCTGGAGCCGAACGTGCACCTGGACCTTGAAATCCAGGTGGACCTGGGCCGCGGCTACGTGCCGTCCGAGGTCAACGAGCGCTACATCGAGATCGTCGGCACCATTCCCATGGACGCGATCTTCTCGCCCGTCATAAAGGTAAAGTACGCCGTCGAACCCACCCGCGTGGGCCAGCGCTCCGACTACGACAAGCTCGTGCTCGAAATCTGGACCGACGGCACCACCCGCCCCGAGGACGCCCTGGCCGAAGCCGCCAAGATCGCGAAGGACCACTTCTCGATCTTCGTCAACTTCGACGAATCCGAAGGCATGGGCGACGAGCAGAACGACGAGATCGAGGAACGCGTCCGGCAGATCCTGAACACCCCGGTCGAGGAGCTCGAACTCTCCGTCCGGTCCTCGAACTGCCTGAAGAACGCCAACATCAAGTCGATCGGCGACCTGACGCGCAAGACCGAGGACGACATCGCCAAGACGCGCAACTTCGGCAAGAAATCGCTGCAGGAGATCAAGGACAAGCTGAACGAGTGGAACCTCGGCCTCGGCATGACCGATTATTCCGCGCTGCGCAACTACCTGAAACTCACGATGAAGAAGGAAGAGACCGATGAAGCATAAGATCGGGTTCAACAAGCTGAACCGGGTACCGGCCCACCGCAAGGCCCTGATCCGGAACATGATGACCGTCCTCTTCAAGCACGAGCGGATCGTCACCACCAGGGCCAAGGCCATCGAAGTGCGCCGCAACGCCGAAAAGCTCATCACCAGGGCCAAGGTCGACTCCGTGCACAACCGCCGCCAGGTGTTCCGCAAGATCACCGACGAAGCGATCCTGGCCAAGCTGTTCACCGATATCGGTCCCCGCTTCAAGGAGCGCCAGGGCGGCTACACCCGCATCCTGCGCATGGGCGAACGCAAGCAGGACGCCGCCGACATGGTGATCCTCGAGCTCGTCGACCGCAAGGAAGACGACAAGAAGGCCGACCGCGAGAAGCGCAAGGCCGAAAAGAAAGCCAAGGCCAAGGCCGAAGCGAAAGCCGAATAAGGCGGGGGTAACCATATGTCCAAGGCACACCGCGGCAAGGGTATCCGCGAACTCGTTTCCTCCGGCAGGGCCACCTGCCCGGTCTGCAAGCGCGAAGGCGTGAAGGTCCTGTACGAGCAGGAAGTTGACGGCGCCAAGACCAAGATCTGCAAGACCTGCAA
>CAYRXK010000097.1:0-7614 GCA_964428265.1 uncultured Treponemataceae bacterium | reverse complement strand
GGCGATCCGCTCGCCGGCCGCCTCAGGCTCGGGATGGATCCACTCGATCCCCGGAAGGGCCCGGAAAAACGTCATCTGCCGCTTCGCGTAGCGACGCGTATCGAGGATGATCGCCTGCTTGATGGCTTCGATATCGCTGCGGCCGAAGAACTCGCGGTACCCGATCGCCGCCATGCCGGGTGCGTCCGGGCCGTAGCCGCGTGCCGCCAGGGACGCGAATTCTCCGGCGAGTCCGGCTGCCACCATGGCCTGGACACGAAGCGCGATGCGCTCGTTCAACTCCTCGCGGGGTCGAGCGATTCCGAGCACCAGGAACCGATAGCCTTTGCGAGTGGCGGCGGACGGAGCGAAGTCCGAAGGGGGACGGCCGCTGGCGCGCAGGATTTCCACCGCCCGGGTCAGGCGGTACAGGTCGAGCGCGGCGATGCGCGATGCCGTGACAGGATCGACCGCGGCCAGTTCCGCCCGCAGGGCATCGGCGCCCTGGCGCTGCAGGTCGGCCGCCACGGCGGCGCGCAGCCCCGGATCGGCCGCGGGGCCGGTCGGAAGCCCGCACATGAAATTGCGCAGGTAAAAACCGGTGCCGCCCGAAACCACGGGCAGGCGGCCCCGCGCGGCGATTCCGGCGCAGGCCTGGTCGGCTCGGTGCACGAAATCCCCCGCGGTGTACTGCTCGCCCGGGTCCAGGATATCGATCAGGTGGTGCGGCAGCCGTTCGCGAAGGGAGCTTTCGGGCTTGGCCGTACCGATGTCCATGCCGCGATACGCCTGCATGGAATCGGCGCTGACGATTTCGGCGCCACCGGCGAAACGGCCGGAAAACGAGGAAGCTCCCCGACCGAACAGCCGGTCGAGGAGCTCCGTCTTGCCCGACGCGGTCGGGCCTGCGACGATGATGACGTCAGTTCTGCGTAAAGCGGTACTCAACTTGCTTGGTGAACACCTGGCGGGTGGCCAGCGACACGACCTTGCCGTTGTTCTTTTCCACTTCGGGCGTCTTGAGCACCGCGAGCTGGAACGCGCGCCGCGTGATGGCAACGGTCAGTTCATAGGAGTTGCCTTCGTATTCTATCAGGTCTTCCAGAGGCATGATCATGCGTTCTCCTTGCCGGCCTAGAGGCCGAGCTCGCCGAGCCTGCGGTCCATGCTGGCCAGCGCGGTCGAGGCCTCGTACTCGCGCGCGACGGCGCCCTTGGGGTCTGCCCCGCGGCGCATTTCGTCCAGCGTGAGGATGTTGGTGAGGATGGCCAGCTTGAGGGGATCCACCACCTTGCCGCCCGCGGTCAGGCGGGCATAGCGTTCCTTGAGTTCGGCGACGAGGCTGCGGATATAATCCGGACTCTCGTCGGTACGGATCGAGAATGACACGCCGAGCAGTTCAATCTGCACGACCTGCGGGGCGCGCGCGCTTTCCTGCATCCTTCCGGACTCAGAAGATGTCGAGTTCATGTTCGGCTCCAGGAAACGTGGAAGCCTGGGTCGCGGGGGCTGACGGGGGTTCGTCGGCCGCCTTCTCCTTGGCGTCCCCTTCCAGCGCGAACCCGATCCCTTCCTGGGTGGAGGGGTCGGCCAGCGTGCCTGCGTCGGGGGCCGTCGCATCGGCTCCGTGCGGCCTGCCCATGACCAGGTCTTCGAATGCATCGAGCTTGGCAAGGGCGCTCACCAGGCCGTCTTCGATCCTGCCCTGCTCGCGGCGCAAATCCTCGGCCCGGGATTCCAGTTCGGAGGCCCTGCGTTCGGCGGCGGCGGCGCGATCCTGCCATGCGGCAAGCTCGGCGCCGGCCGCCTGGGCCTTGCGCTCGGAGATGGCGGCACGTTCCAGCGCATCTTCGGCTTTCAGGTCCGCCTCGGCGATCCTGTCTTCCATGTCGCGCAGCTGGCTCGCCACCGCATCGTAGCGGGCGGCGGCTTCCTGCGCGGCAAGGGCGGCCGCCTCGGCCCTGCGCTCGAATCCGTCGCGATCGGCGCGCGCGGTGGCGGCGCCGCGTTCAGCCTCGGCCAGGCGCTGTTCCAGACCGATGTTGTCCTTGCGGAGCCGGTCGATCAGTCCGACCGCCTTTTCCACCCGCGCCTCGAGGGCGCGGATTTGCTCGAGGCTGACCATGGCTTATGCCTGGAGGGCGGACTTCGCCTTGGCGACAACCGCGGAGAAGGCTCCCGGATCGCGCACGGCGAGATCGGCGAGCATCTTGCGGTCCAGCGCGATGCCGGCCTTGTTCATTCCTTCGATGAAGCGGCTGTAGGTGATGTCCTGTGCCCTGCAGGCCGCGTTGATGCGGGCGATCCAGAGGGTGCGGAACACGCCCTTCTTGTCGCGCCTGTCCTTGTACGCGTCGGAAAGGGCCTTGGCCACCGCGTCCTTCGCAACCTTGTAGTTTGAATGCCTGCGGCCCCAAAAGCCTTTGGCGTGCTTGAGTATCTTTTTGCGGTGATCTTTCCGCCTGGTGCCGTCTACTGCTCTCGACATGCTCTTTCTCCTCTACCTATGTGTGCGGGAAGCCCGTGGATCAGCCGTTGGGAAGAAGCTTCTTCTTGATCTGATGCACGGCGCCGCCGGTCACGAAACCGGTCTTCCGCAGGTTCCGCTTCCTCTTGGTGGTCTTTTTGGTGAGGATATGGCGGAGATTCATTTTCTTGTACTTGACCTTGCCGCTGGCGGTGAGCGAAAAGCGCTTCGCGGCGGCTTTCTTGGTTTTCATCTTGGGCATGTTGTACCGTCCTTCACTGACCTATCAAACCTGTTCGGTTTCAGGCTCCGCTTCGGCGACCGGGGTCTCCGCGGCGGCTTGTTTCTTTATGATGGCGGGCTTGGGCTGCAGCACCATGGACATGAAGCGCCCTTCCATTAGGGGCAGCTTTTCCATGATGTAGTAGCCTTCAAGCCTGGCGAGCACCTTTTTCAGGACCTGTTCGCCGATTTCCGTATGCGCCAGTTCGCGGCCGCGGAACCGGATGGTCACCTTGACCTTGAAGCCTTGCTCCAGGAATTCGCGCACGTGGGCCGACTTGAAGTCCAGGTCGTGCCCGGCGATCTTCGGCTGCATGCGAATCTCTTTGAGTTCGCCCACCTTGGTCCGCTTGCGCGAGTCCTTTACCTTCTTTTCCTGCTCGAACTTGAATTTTCCGTAGTTGAGCAGCTTGCACACGGGCGGCATCGACTGCGGCGCCACTTCGACCAGGTCCAGACCGAGGTCACGGGCGATCCTGATGGCTTCGAGCGTGGGTATGATGCCCCGCTGTTCACCCTTTTCGTCGATGAGTCTGACTTCGCGCACGCGGATCTGCTCGTTGATCCGCAAGTCCTTGTCTGCCAACTGACCTCCTAGATGGCCATGCGCGGTACCGGAACGGGGGTGGCGGTACTTGCCGGCTGCACGCACATGCCAACGCGGGGGACGCGCGGACACGGACGTGGAAAGGAGGGTATCACAACGCGGGCTTTCGGGTAAAGGCCCACGGGCGGGCAAAATACCTCGATCCGGACAAAAAAGGGAGGGGAGCGATCAAGCTCCCCTCCCCTGCGTCGCGCGAAAGACCGCGCGGCACGGAAACGGTCAGGCCTTGCCGGCCGAGCCGAGCACTTCCTTGTTCTTTCGCGCGTAGAGTTTTGCCAGTTCATCGCGCGCGGGCCCGAGGAGCTTGCGCGGATCGAACTCGTCCGGCTTTTCGGCCAGGACCTTGCGGATCATGGCGGTCATGGCGAGGCGGCCGTCGGAGTCGATGTTGATCTTGCACACGGCGCTGGCCGCGGCCTTGCGCAACTGCTCTTCGGGGATGCCGACCGAGTCGGTGAGCTTGCCGCCGTACTGCTCGATCATGCGCACGTACTCCATCGGAACCGAGGATGACCCGTGCAGGACGATGGGGAAACCGGGGATGCGCTTTTCGATTTCCTTGAGGATGTCGAAGCGCAGGGGGGGCGGGATGAGCACGCCGTCGGCGCTGCGGGTGCACTGCGAGGGCTTGAACTTGGTGCGGCCGTGGCTGGTGCCGATTGAGATGGCCAGGCTGTCCACGCCGGTTTTCTTGACGAAGTCCTCGACCTCGTCGGGCTGGGTGTAGTTGGAATGTTCGGACGATACCTCGTCCTCTACCCCGGCCAGGACGCCGAGTTCGCCCTCTACCGATACATAATCCTTCTGCGCGTGGGCGAAGTCGCATACTTTCTTGGTGAGGGCGACGTTTTCATCGTAGGGCAGGTGCGAACCGTCGATCATGACCGAGGAGAAGCCCGATTCGATGCAGTCCTTGCAGGTTTCGAAGCTGTCGCCATGGTCGAGGTGGAGGACGAGGGGGATTTCGTACCCCAGTTCCTTCGCATATTCGACCGCGCCCTTGGCCATGTTGCGCAGGAGGTTGGCGTTGGCGTACTTGCGGGCGCCGGCCGACACCTGCAGGATCACGGGGCTGCGGGTGGCGACGCAGGCCTGGATGATGGCCTGCAGCTGTTCGAGGTTGTTGAAGTTGTAGGCGGGCAGCGCGTAGCCGCCGGCAACGGCTTTCTTGAAAAGGTCGACCGTGTTCACCAGGCCGAGTTCCCTGTAGCTGGTCATTGTTCGCTCCTTGGCGAGCAGTTTCGTGTTCCGCGCCATAGGGCGGGTAAGGAATTTTATGGACCGGACTATGGACGCGTCAAGGGCCGCGGGATACCATCGTGTTCCCATGCGTGCGCGTACCTTGAAGGCTGTTGTTCCCGCGGTCCTGGCAACGGCCCTGTCCGCGGGCCTTGCCATGGCCCTGGCGCTCGCGGGCTGCGCGGCGCGGCCCCGCGGGGTCGAGGTACTGCTCGATGAAGCCTGGGTGGCCTTGTATCCGGATCTGGCGCGAGGCCTTTCGGGCCGCCCGGTGCCCGGTGTCCCGGTTGCCGCGGCTGCCGCCGCGCTGGGCAGGACGGCATTGGATCGGACCGCGTCGGATCGGACCGTACCGGGCAGCGCCGCGCCTGCGCAGGGCACCCGTTCCGGAAAAGTGCGCAGGATCATCGCAAGTCCCCTGGTGGCTGCTTCGGCCGGCTCAGGCGCGCTCGATTCGGCGGTCGTGGTACCCGCCGGTTTCGATTTCACCGGCGCATATGCGAAGGCCGGCGCGGCGGCGGGAACGCGGATCGCCTCGCTGCGCAGGTCCGGCTCGGCAAGCGCCCGCGCGGTCATCCTGTTCTCGCCCTCGCCGGCACGGCCCGAAGCGCTGGAAAGGGTTTTCGCCGATGCGTTCGGCGCGGCGTTCGCGGACGGCACCAAGGGGATGGAAACGCCGGCAACGGCGGAAAGTCCGGAAGCGCTCCGCACGCTGCGCGTCCGCACCGATGCGGCAGCCACGGGGGACCCCGAAGGCGCGCTCAGGCTGGCCCTTTCGTCGGAAATGGACGGCGATGTGCGATTGGTGATGCTGGCGGTCGACGATACCGCCTTCGCGCTGTCCTGCCCCGCGCAGTGGCCGCTGGTCCGCTTCGGATTCGACACGGGCATGCGCGACCGCGATGCCGTGCGCGATGCGGGTTTCGCCTTTCTGGTCGGCGGCAGGCATGCGGACCTCGCGCGGGAAACCATCGCGAGGGTGCGCAGGGCTCAGGCCGGCCTGACCGAAGCGCGAGCCCGCGCTGCCATGGTCGGCGCCCTGCGGTGACGAGCGCCAGCTAGCGCTGGCCGAACACGCGCGCCGCGTTGCGATGGGCGATCCGGTACAGCGCCTCGGGATCCACGCCAAGAATGCCGGCTGCGAAGGCGATCGTCCTTCCGATGTCGGCCGGTGTCGACGGTTTCCCGCGCAGCGGCGCAGGATTCATGTACGGAGCGTCGGTCTCGAAGAGGAGCCGGTCGGAGGGAACCGCGCGCAACGCCTCGCGCAGCTGTTCCGACTTCGGATACGTGAGGTTGCCCGCGAACGAAAGGAAGCAGCCTGAGCGCAGGAAATCGCGCGCTTCATCGGGGCCGTAGCCGAAACAGTGGATGACGACAGGAATTTTTTCCGGTAGGGAACCGAGGACGGACAGGGTATCGGCCGCCGCGTCCCGGCTGTGCACCAGGAGGGGCAGGCCCGCTTCCGCGGCCATGCGCGCCTGCTCGGCGAACAGGGCGCGCTGCGCGCCGGCGGGAGCCTGCATGTGGTGGTAATCCAGGCCGCATTCACCCAGGGCTGCGCAGCGCGGCGAATCGATGTCGCGCGCCAGGGCATCGAGCGATGCGGACGAATCGTTCAGGGCTTCGGCGCCGGGCCATAATCCTGCCGCGAAGCGCACGAATCCGAGCTGGCCGAAACGGGCCGCCCGGACGGAGAGGTCGCCGGGATCCACGCCGATATCCATGATGAAAGGCTCTCCGTCGGGAGGGGGGCCGCCCCCGGGCGTCGCGGCCCGGGCATGCCACCGCGCGGCCAGGGCGCGCAGGGCATCTTCGCCGAGCCGGGCGGCGATATGGGAAAGGTGCGCGTGCGTGTCCGTGCGCGGCGCATCAAGGTCGAATGACGCGATGCGCGATTTGTCAGCGCCGCTCACCGGACGGAAAACTCCAGGCCTTCGCCCGATGCCGCGATGCCGGCGACGACGGCGGCCCCCGGAGGAATCCCGCCCGAAAGGAGTCGCAGCGACAGCGGATTTTCCAGCAGCGTCTGCAGCGCGCGCTTCAGGGGCCTGGCGCCGTACTTTTCGTCGAATCCGCGCTCCGCGATGAAATCGCGGGCCTCGGGCGTCACGGTGAGCTTCATGCCGCGCCGTTCGACGCGCGCGGCGAGTTCGGCGATGCGCAGGTCGGCGATCGCGGCGATCATGGCGCGCCCCAGGCGCTCGAACAGCACCACCTCGTCGATGCGGTTCAGGAATTCCGGCCTGAATCTCGCCTTCAGCAGGGCATCGACCTGCGGACGCACGCTGTCCATGTCCGGCGCATCCAGGATGAAATCCGAACCGAGATTGCTGGTCATGATGATGACGGCGTTGCGGAAATCCACCACCCTGCCCTGCCCGTCGGTCAGCCTGCCGTCATCGAGCACCTGGAGGAGGACATTGAATACGTCCGGGTGCGCCTTTTCGATCTCGTCGAAAAGGATGACCGAATAAGGCTTGCGCCGGACTGCCTCGGTGAGCTGGCCGCCCTCGTCGTAGCCGACATAGCCCGGGGGCGCGCCGATCAGCCGCGACACGGCGTGCTTTTCCATGTATTCGCTCATGTCGATGCGGGTCAGGGCCTTTTCGTCGTTGAACAGGAATTCGGCCAGGGCCTTGGCGAGCTCGGTCTTGCCAACGCCGGTGGGGCCAAGGAAAAGGAAGCTGCCCTGCGGCCGGTTGGGGTCGCCGAGGCCGGCCCTGTTGCGCCTGATCGAATCCGACACCGCGCGCAGGGCGGCCGCCTGGCCCTTCACGCGCATGCCGAGCCGGGTTTCCAGGTCGACATATTTCTGAGCCTCTCCGGCGAGCATCTTGGCGACCGGAATTCCCGTCCACGAAGACACCACCGCGGCGATATCCTCCTCGGAAACTTCCTCGCGCAGGAGGCGCTCTCCGCCGCCGCCTGAGCGTTCCGCGCCGGCCTGCGCGGACAGGGTATCGAGTTTCCTGCGCGCCTCGACCAGGCGGCCGTACTTGATCTCGGAAGCCTTGTCGAGCCTGCCCTCGCGCACGAG
>CAYRXK010000096.1:4478-7761 GCA_964428265.1 uncultured Treponemataceae bacterium | reverse complement strand
CATCCGCGCTGCCCCTTCGCGCTGCCGCGCTGCAAGGTCGAGGCTCCCGCGCTGCGGGAGATCGCCCCGGGGCGCCGCTCGGCCTGCCACCTGAACGATTCAGTCGCCTGAGACGCCGAAGAGCCGAGGACCAGAGGAGCCGCGCATGAACGGGCACGTGACCAGCACCGACCGCTATACCCTGATATCCGACGTCATGGTGCCCATGCGCGACGGCGTGCGCCTGGCGACCGACATCTACCTGCCGGCGGCATCTGGCGCGGCATCCGCGCACGCGTCGGCGCGCCTGCCCGCGCTGCTTGAACGCACGCCGTACGGCAAGACCGTACCCTCGCGCTCGGAACGCACCGTATCCGATCCTGTGCCGATGGGTCGCGCCGACCTTGCCGCGTACTTCGTGGCGCACGGCTACGCCTTCGTGTACCAGGACTGCCGCGGCACCCACCACTCAGAAGGGCGCTTTACCAAATACCTTTCCGAGGGCGAGGACGGCTTTGACACCATCGCCTGGATCGCGGCGCAGGACTGGTGCGACGGCAAGGTCGGCATGCTCGGCCTATCCTACGCCGCCCACACCCAGGTCGCCGCCGCCTGCCTTGCGCCGCCCGCGCTGAAAGCCCTCTTCGCGGACTCCGGCGGCTTCCACGACGCCTACCAGGGCGGCATCCGCCAGGGCGGCGCCTTCGAGCTGAAGCAGGCTACCTGGGCCATGAAACAGGCGCGCGAAAGCCCCGAAGCCAAGGCCGACCCGCAGGTCGCCGCCGCGCTCGCCGCCGAAGCCGCCGACATCGCGGCCTGGTTTGCCCGCCTGCCCTGGCGCCGCGGCCATTCGCCCCTGCGCTGGCTGCCCGAATTCGAGGACTACCTCTTCGACCAGTGGGAGCACGGCGCCTACGACGCGTTCTGGCGCAAGCTCGGCATCTGCGCGCACGCCTTCATGGACGGCTTCGCCGACATCCCCATGACCCACATGTCCAGCTGGTTCGACCCCTACCCGCGCACCGCCACCTGCAATTACCTGGACCTGAAGGCGCGCGGCAAGGGCCCGCTCGCCCTCATCCTGGGGCCCTGGACGCACGGCGACCGCTGCCTGACCTGGGCGGGCGACGTGGACTTCGGCCCCGCCTCCACGCTGGAAGGCAACCTGGCAACAAGCTTCCCGGAACTACGGCTGCGCTTCTTCGACCGCTGGCTCAAGGGCAAGGTCGAGGGCGATGCCGGCTCCGGCAGCGCCGCCGGACCTGACGCCGCCAGCCCCGCCGTCCGCTACTTCCGCATGGGCGGCGGCTCGGGCAGGCGCAACCCAGCCGGCCGCATGGACCACGGCGGACGCTGGCTGTCCGCCGACGACTGGCCGCCGTCCGGCACGCGCCAGGCCGCCTACCACCTGCGCGCAGACGGCGCCCTCGACCCGGACCATCCCGAAACAAAACCCACCGCCATCAGCTACCGCTACGACCCCGCGCACCCCGTGCCCAGCATTGGCGGCACCATCACCTCGGGCGAACCCATCATGCGCGGCGGCGCCTTCGACCAGGTCGAGGACGCGCGCTTCTTCGGCTGCGCGCCGCCCTTCCTGCCCCTGGCCTCGCGCCCGGACCTGCTCGTCTTCCAGACCCCGCCGTTACAGGAAGATGTCGAGGTGACCGGCCCCGTGGCCGCGGAGCTCTGGATCTCATCCGACCGGCCGGACACCGATTTCACCATCAAGCTGGTCGATGTCTACCCTCCGAATGCCGACTACCCGCGCGGCTTCGCCATGAACGTCACCGACGGCATCCTGCGCGTCCGCTACCGCGATTCATGGGAGTCACCGCGCCTCATGACCCCGGGCCAGGTCTACCGGATCCGGGTCGATGCCTTCCCGACCAGCAACCTCTTCGCGCGCGGCCACCGCATCCGCCTGGACATCTCCAGCTCCAACTTCCCGCACTTCGACGCCAACCCCAACTCGGGCGAGCCCGAGGGCCGCGCGCGACTGAAACTGGTGGCGACCAACACCCTGCACCTCGGGCCGGGACGGGAATCGAAGCTGATCCTGCCGGTGCGGGGGTGATCGCCTCCCCTCAATCCTCGCCGGTCATCCTCAAAACCACCGAATCCACCGAAATCGCGGCCTTGTCCGACACGTAGAAGCCCAGGGCTTCGCCTCCGAAGCTTTCCAGGGGCAGGTCGGCCACCACCGCCCCGCCGATCGAGAATTCCAGCCGGTCGTCGCGCCGCCGCACGCCGACGCGGGTATCGCCCGTGCCCCGATCTATGCGGTCCGAAGCCGTCCAGTCCACCAGGGTAGATGGCGTGCCGCCCTCGACCTTCGTGACCGAGAACAGGCCCTGCCGCGAAATGTTGAAGTAATAGTGGTTTTCCCAGTCGCGCAGTTCCCAGATGAAGGAGGCCAAGTCGTCCTCGGCCTTGCCCTCGAAGCGCAGGGTGGCCTCGATGGCGTAGTCGTCCGTCCGCTCGAAGCCCCAGGCCTTGGCGATGGCGCCGCCATTGGCCGTCTTGGCGGTGATGAGGTAGCGCCCTTTCTTGATGGCCGTGCTGATGGTTTTCGTGTTGAGGATCGGCCAGTCGCGTTCGTTGTCCTCGAACTCCTCGACCCCGACGATCACCAGCGCGACCTCGCCGGTCCAGAGTTGCGCGCCCGAGCGGTCGATCCAGGTCAGCAGGCCCTCTTTGGTCTTCACCTGCGCCAACCCCGGCGCCCTGAAGGAATACGCTTCCGCGAAGGCCGGAGGAATCGCCCAGGCGCCCTTCTGGTCCAGGTAGCCCCAGAGGCCGCCCTTTTTCGCCGCCGCCAGGCCCATGCCGAACGGCAGTACCTGTTCGTACTGTTCCGGAATCACCAGGGTTCCTGAGCGGTCGACGAAGCCCCAGCCCGAGCCCGACTTGCGCAGGGCCGCGAGCCCTTCGGAGAAGGGCTTGGCCTCGACCCAGGATCCGGGATTGACCACGGTTTTCGCACCCTCGTCCATGAAGCCAAGGCCGCCCGATTTGTCCCAGAAGGGGGCCAGGCCTTCGGAGAATCGGTAGGGATGCGCCATTCTGCTGGTGATCATGAGCCCGCGGGGCGAACCCTTGTGGTTCAGGGTTTCGCCGATGGGGATCGCGCCTTCCCGCAGTACATAGGTGATGCCCGCGGCGGAAAAGTCGCCGGCCACGTCGTAGCGCGGGGGCAGGCGCCATATGCCGGACCGGTCGATGTAGCCCCAGCGGCCGCCCGGCGTCTTCGCCCGCGCCAGCCCGTACGAAAATTCGCCGATCTCGGCCAGGTCGGGCTTCC
>CAYRXK010000096.1:0-4378 GCA_964428265.1 uncultured Treponemataceae bacterium | reverse complement strand
TGCCGCGCACCAGCGCGTAGCCGTCGCTGAACCCGCCCGTGAGGTTCAGTTCGTTGGAGAAGATCGC
The DNA here is from genome assembly GCA_964428265.1 of uncultured Treponemataceae bacterium. GTDB lineage: Bacteria > Spirochaetota > Spirochaetia > Treponematales > Rectinemataceae > CAYRXK01. The sequence continues at coordinate 4,311 of CAYRXK010000096.1, read as the reverse complement.
CGCGGCGCCCGTGGTTCCCGATGCGCCCGGGGTCGGGACGAATCCTGTCCGGCTGCCGTCGGAAACCGGCAAAGGCCCCGAAAGCGGCCGATCCGCCGCAAGCAGCCCTTTCAGCCCGAAGCCCTGCACGGCGCCCTTCACATCCACGAGGCCCCAATCCTGTGACTTCTTGGCTACAGGGAACCAGAGGGGCGAGGCCTCGTCGGCCGGCGCGCCTGCGACCCGAGGACCTGCGGCCAGCGCGCCGCGCTTCCAGATACCGTCCTGGATCGAACCATCGGCCAGATAGCGCGTGCCCGGCCCCTCGGGCCTGCCGTCAGCCCAGAATCCGACATGCCGCGACCCGTCCGCGAAGCGGAACACGCCGTAGCCCTGCCTGCAGTCGCCCAGGATGGGCCCTTCGGTCACGGGCTCGTGGCTGATGCGCAATGAGAGTGGCTTGAACTGCATGGTGCCGTCGCAGCCGAATCCCAGTTCGGCGGACCTGAAGCCGGGGTACGGCATTTCGTGCACGACGCGCCCGTTCAGCACAAAGGAAAGCCGCTCGCCCCGCCGGAACACCCCGAGCGTGTTCGGCGCCTCGTAGGTGCGCACGTTCGGGCTCTTCGTCCAGGGGACGATATCCGCGCCCGCGGCGTCCTTGCCCGCGACCGCCTTCGTGCGCCGGATCGAATAATACCCGTCGGCGCTCAGGGCGAACCAGAGCGCGTCGCCGTCCACCTCGTCGACGACAAGCCCGTAGCCGCGGTTGTCGTCGCCCGAAATCCAGCCCAGCCCCATCTCGATCGAAAAATCCCGCGAGAGATCGAATTCCCGTTTCGATGCCATGATTTCGATCGTGCCGCGCCGCGACTTCCGTATCACATAACCCGGACCGCCGGGACCGGTTTCAGAAAAATCCGCGCTGATGCCGAACAGCACGGGACTGTTCATGATTTCCCGGGTATCGAATTTCGAGGAAAACACGGTTTCGGCCCTTTCCGATACCGCCGCCGCCGCGCCCGCCGGAACGCGGGTTTCGCGGACCGACATCTCGTCCACGGTGATGGTTTGCGCGCCAGAGAACACGATTCCGATCTTGGTGCCCGCGTACCCGGTGTACGTCATGCGCCTCAGATCCTTGCCGTTGGCGCCGAAAACCAGGTCCCGCCCTTCGCGCCGGACCTCCAGGGAGTTGAAAGCCCCCTTGCCTTTCACCGCGGGATCGGATTTCCACCCGTCGATCAGGGTCGATTTCCCGCCCTCGCGGCGGATCATGCCGAACCTGCCGTCCTGCGTCACCACGAAGGCCAGGTAGGTATCCCCGTCCCGGAAATCCCAGATCAGGCCCGCGTAATCGTCCGCCTTGGCCGAATCGCCGCGCAGCAGCGCGCCGACTGCATGGTCGGCGCCGCGCTCCACCGAGATTTCGCGCGTGGCCCACAAGCCGCCCTTCTTGCCGGTTATGAAATAGAAGCCTTCCTTTATTTCCATCTTCGCGTCGTCGCGATCGCCGACCGACCAGCTGCCGTTGTTCTGGTCGAACCGTTCGCGCCACGAAAGCTCGGGCGCCGCCATGGCGGGCGGCGCGGCGGCGAATGCGGAAACCATGACAATGAACGGAAGGACCAGGCGGGGCACCACGTTTGATTTCATGAATCAAGCGTGAACCAGGCCGGACGCGCTGTCAATGTCGGATCGAGGATGCAGGTCAGATATCGCGTTCCGCTGCAGAAAAGCTCATGCCCCTTCGGTAAATTTCTTCCTGGTGGCTTTCGCGATCCGCACCAGGCTCAGCATGACCGGAACTTCGACGAGCACGCCGACCACGGTCGCCAGCGCCGCGCCGGATGACAGGCCGAAGAGGCTCACCGCGACGGCGACCGCGAGTTCGAAGAAGTTCGAGGCGCCGATCATGCCCGCGGGGGCGGCGACCCGGTAGGGCACCTTCCATGCCCTGGCCCAGCCATAGCCGATGAAGAATATCAGGTAGGTCTGGATGACGAGGGGCACGGCGATCAGGACGATGGCCAGCGGGTTGGCAAGGATGACCCTGCCCTGGAAGGCGAAAAGGATGACCAGGGTGAGGAGGAGGCCCCCCTCGGTGATGCCATCGAATTTTTTCAGGAAGCTGCCCTCGAACCATTCCTTTCCCTTGCGCCGGATGAGGCGCGACCTCGTGATCGCGCCCGAGCCGAGGGGAATGACGACAAAGAGGATGACCGAAAGGAACAGGGTGTCCCAGGGCACGCGCACGTCGCTCACCCCGAGGAGGAAGGCCACGATGGGGGCGAAGGCAACCAGGATGACCAGGTCGTTCACCGCGACCTGCACGACCGTGTAGCCCGGATCGCCGTCGGAGAGGTGGGACCAGACAAAGACCATGGCCGTGCAGGGAGCAGCCCCGAGCAGGACCGCGCCGGCGAGGTATTCCGTGGCCAGGTCAGCGGGTATGAGGGCCCTGAACACAAATTTCAGGAAGAACGCGGCGATCAGGTACATGGTGAAGGGCTTCACCAGCCAGTTCACCGCGAGCGTGATCATCAGGCCCTTGGGTTTCCTGCCCGCGTTCCTGATGCTCGTGAAATCGACCTTGAGCATCATGGGGTAGATCATGAGCCAGATGAGGATCGCGACGGGAATCGACACGCGGGCGTATTCGAACCTGCCGAGGAATGCGGGCACGCCCGGCAGGAACCTGCCGACGGCCACGCCCGCGGCGATGCAGAGCGCGACCCACAGCGACAGGTATTTCGCGAAAAATCCGATTCCGGGCTTCGCGGCGTCGTTCATCGCCCACCTCCGGTTATCCGGAAATCGATGATACATTGACAATCTTCGATTTGGCAATTACCATTCGCATCGATATCCGTCGATATGTGAGGTAATGGTGGAATCCAGATACGCCGAATGCGCCAGGATTTTCAAGGCGCTCTGCGACGAGAACAGGGCCCGGATCCTTGCCCGCCTGAAAGGCGGCGAGACCTGCGCCTGCGCCCTCCTTGAATGCCTGGACATCGCGCAGTCCACGCTGTCGCACCACATGCGCATCCTGTGCGAAAGCGGGCTCGTGAAAGCCCGGCAGGAAGGCAAGTGGACGCATTATTCGCTTTCCAAGTCCGGCTGCGCGCGCGCCGCGAGACTTCTCGGCATGATGACGACGCCTGCCAAGGCCACGACAGCGGCGGGCGCCGCCGCGGGCGCGTCGGCTAACGCCTGCGGGGCGGCCTCATCGTGCAGGTAGCGTGGAATTTCCTGCAGACGCAGGCGCTCGGCATGGCCTGGCTGAATGCCCTGATCGGCGCCATCCTTCAGGCCGCGGGCATCCGGACCGACGGCAGGCTCGGCGGAAGCCTTCAATTTTTCATTTACGACAGCATCAAGATTTTCTCGCTGCTCTCCATCCTGATATTCGGGGTTTCCCTCATACAGAGCCATTTTCCGCCCGAGCGGACCAGGAACATACTGGGGCGCTTCAAGGGGATCGGCGCCAACATCGCCAGCGCGCTCCTGGGCACGCTCACTCCCTTCTGCAGCTGTTCATCCATCCCGATCTTCATCGGTTTCACCAACGCGGGCCTTCCCGTCGGCGTCACGTTTTCGTTCCTGATATCCTCGCCGCTCGTGGACCTGGGCGCCCTGGTGCTGCTGACGAGCGTGTTCGGAGCGCGCGTCGCGATCGCCTACGTGGTTACGGGCCTGGTACTGGCGGTGGCCGGGGGCACGGCACTCGACGCGCTCGGCATGGAAAAGTACGTTGAGCGATTCGATGCGTCCGCGGGCGCCGGCGAGAGCGGCGCATCCGAACCGGAAATGTCGCGCGCCGAGCGCCTGGGCTACGCGAAGGAACAAACCCTCGACATAATCGCGAGGGTCTGGCCCTACGTGCTGGTCGGGGTCGGGATCGGCGCCCTCATCCACGGATGGATTCCGGAAGAATGGGTCGAGGTTGTCCTTGGCGCGAACAAGCCCTGGTCGGTGCTCGTGGCCACCCTGGTCGGCATTCCCATGTACGCCGACATTTTCGGCACCATCCCGATCGCGGAAGCGCTGTTCGCGAAGGGCGTCGGCGTCGGAACGATCCTATCGCTCATGATGGCGGTCACCGCGCTCTCGCTGCCCTCGATCATCATGCTGAAACGGGTGGTCAAACCGAAGCTGCTGGCTGCCTTCGTCGGAATCGTCACCGCGGGCATCATCGCGATCGGGTATATATTCAACGCGCTCGGATTTCTTTTCGGAGGTTGAGATGAAGGTACAGGTTCTTGGTTCCGGCTGCAGGAAATGCGGCATCCTGGAAGAACACGCGCGCGCCGCCGTCGCCGAAACGGG
>CAYRXK010000095.1:0-7938 GCA_964428265.1 uncultured Treponemataceae bacterium | reverse complement strand
GCGTCGTGTGGGATGGCCGCGACGATTCGGGCAATCTGGCCCGGGACGGTTCGTACCTGGTCAGCTTCAGGGCCTGGGACGACAACGGCAACGAGAATATCGAACTGATCAACTGCCTGGTCGTGGTGGTGGACACGGTAAAGCCAGCCGCCGGATTGCTGGCTCCGGGCGGTTCCATGATCCTGAGCCCGGACGGAGACGGCAGCAAGGACAATCTCGGCCTGCGCCTGTCGGGCTCCACCGAAAAGCTGTGGACCCTGCGCGTGCAGGACGAACAGGGAAAGTCGGTCCGCACGGTGCAGTTCAGGGATTCCGCGCCGCCGGATTTCATCTGGGACGGCACCGCCGACTCAGGCGCCCGCGTCGCGGACGGCCGGTATTCAATGACGCTTTCCACCAGCGATGATTCGGGCAACGAAGCGATACGCACCCTGCGGGGGCTCGTGGTCGATACGCGGAGGCCCGCGATTTCCCTCACCCTCGATTCGTACGCCATGAGCCCGAACCGCGATGGCGTGAAGGATTCCATCGCCATCGGAACCAATCTGGAATCGGCAGACAGCCTGGAGACCTGGCGCCTCTTCGTGATGGACGACCGGAGGCGCGAAGTCTGGGTGGCTTCCGGTTCAGGCGGCACGAAACCGCCGGAGCGCTATGATTTCGGCGCCATCATCGACGGCGCCGCCCTGCCCGACGGCAAGTACGAGGCTGGCCTGGCCGTGACCTATTCCAACGGGTACGAGCCGATGCTCATCTCCGAGCCCTTCCTGATCGATTCCACGCCGCCGCAGGCTACCCTGGCGCTGGCCGACGCAGCCGCGGTATTCAGTCCGGATGGAGACGGCAGGCGCGACATGGCCGCCTTTACGATCACCGGTACGGCCGAAGAGCTCTGGATGCTGGAAATCAGGAATGCGAGGAACGAGACGGTCCGCATCGTGGAATTCTCGGGCGAACCGCCCGCAGAATTCCCCTGGAACGGATTGGACGCGTCGGGGCGCACCGTTCCCGACGGCATGTATTCGGCCTTCATGTGGGCGATGGACAAGGCGGGGAACTCGGGAAACGCGCGTTCGCCGCTGCTTCGCGTGGATAACCGCCGCCCCGCGGTGCGGTTGTCGATAGATCGCGGCGCGTTCAGCCCCAACAACGACGGTTCGGCCGATTCGGTCGCCATCGGCGCCAGTGTCGAGGCGCGCGACGCCCTGGCATCATGGCGATTGCGGATCGAGCAGGCCAACGGCAACGGCGCTGCCTCGGGAAATGGCGCTGCCGCCGCGGCTCCGTTCTGGGAGCTTTCCGGCGCGGGTGCGGCCTCGCTCAAGACCCAGTACCTATTCGACGGCAAGGATGCGCGCGGCGTGCTGCTGCCCGAGGGCGATTACCGCGCGCGGATCTGGCTTGATTACGTGAATGGATTCCAGGTCGAGGCGCAGACCGCGCCGTTCACGCTCGACGTGACCGCGCCGCGCGGCTCCGTGCGCGCCGACCGCGAGGCGTTCAATCCCGCGGGAGCCGCGACGCAGTCACGCGTGCGCTTCCTGCAGACCGGAGACGCAGGCGCCGCATGGAACGGCGAACTGCGCGACCGCGCCGGCACCGTGGTGCGCCGCTGGGATTTCGGCGAGACGCCGCCCGAGGAACTCGCATGGGACGGAAGCGCCGAATCGGGATCCACGCTCGCGGACGGGCAATACGCATACACGTTGATCGCGAAGGACCGCGCGGGCAATTCGTACCGCTCCGGCCCGGTGGCGGTAATTCTCGAAACCGAGCGCAAGGCGGTCAGGCTCGACGCCGACACCCGCGCTTTCAGCCCGAACGCGGACGGCGTGCGCGACTCGTTGAGCCTGGTTCCTTCGGTGCAGTATCCGGAACGCGTGCGGGAATGGGAACTCTCCGTGTACGCACAGGAAGGCGCCGAGGCGATGATGCCGGTGCGGACCTGGAAGGGCTCCGGCGCGGTGCCGCAGAAATTCACCTGGGACGGGGTGTCAGATCGCATGACGCAGGTTCCCGACGGTCGCTACGCGGCGTCCCTGGCCGTGACCTACGCCAACGCCGACCGCGTGCAGGCGGCCACTCCGGCGTTCCTGCTGGACACCGTCGCGCCGCGAATAGAGGCGGGCGCCAGCCTGTCGCTGTTCTCGCCCAACGGAGACGGCAGGTCCGACACGGTTCGCATAACGCAGAAGACCCCGCTCGGCGATGATTGGTCAGGCAGGATCGTCGCCGCCGACGGACGCGTGGTCAGGACCTATGCCTGGCGCGCCCAGGCGGAAAGCTTCGACTGGAACGGCCGCGACGACGCGGGCAACCTGGTTCCCGACGGCATGTACTGGTACGAGGTTTCCTCGACCGACCTGGCGGGCAACCGCGCGGTCGGGACCCCGCGGATCGCCCTCGAAGTCGAGACCGCGCGCCGCGCGGTGTCGCTCCAGGGAGACCTGGCGGGATTCAGCCCCAACGGCGACGGAGTGCAGGATCAGGTGTCGTATAACGTGCGCGCCACGGCTCCCGAGAGGATCGCGCGGTTCGATCTGGCGATCCGCCAGGCGGGCCAGGCCGGCGCGCAGACCAGGGCTCCCATCCGCTCCTGGAGCGGTTCGGGCGATCCGGGCCTGCGGTTCCTCTGGGACGGCACGACGGACAACGGGCTCAAGGCCCCCGACGGGCTCTACGAGGCCGAACTTCAGGTGCGCTACCTGAACGACGACCAGGTATCGGTGAAATCGGCGCCGGTGCGCCTGGATACGGTGGCGCCCAAGGCCACCGTGCGCATCGACTCGCCGCTGTTCTCGCCGAATGGCGACGGCAATCGCGACACCCTGCGCATTTCGCAGGAATCGGTGCCCGGCGACGACTGGTCGGCGCGCATCGTGTCCGCGTCGGGCGCGACGCTGCGGTCCTGGTCCTGGAAGGATGTGATCCGCAGCACGGACTGGAACGGCCGCGACGACGCCGGGCAGATCGCGCGCGACGGCACGTATTCCTATGAGATAAGCTCGAAGGACATCGCGGGCAACCGCACCATCATCACCGTGCCCGGTATCAGGCTGGACGCGTCGAAACCCAAGGTGTACGTGACCGCATCGGACACCGGCATGTCGCCCAACTCGGACGGCATCCGCGACGAGGTCTCCTTCACCCTGGTAACCGAAGGCCGCGAGGGCGTCGAAAGCTGGCGGTTCTCGCTGCTGGACCCGCAGGGCACCGAGCGCAGCTACTTCGGCGGCGCCGGCGCCGATGTACCCGCCCGGTTGGTGTGGGACGGCCGCGACCTGCAGGGACAGGTGGTGCAGGGCGAATTCGTCGGCAAGCTTGAAGTCCGCTACCTGAAGGGCGACGTGGCCCAGGCCACGAGCCAGAAAATCCTGGTCAAGGTGGATCCGCCGAAGGTGGATCTGACCGTGACGCCCGAGTACTTCAGCCCCGACGGCGACGGCGTGGATGATGTGCTCACCTTCGGGATATCGGTCGACAATCCGGCAGCCGTGGTGGACTGGAAGATGGAAATCCTGGAGCAGGCGGTGATCGAATCGTCGGCGCCGGGAGCGACCGGGGCAGAGCGCCTGTTCCGCGAGTGGTCCGGCCGCGGCGCGCCTCCGAATCGCATAACGTGGGACGGCACCTCGTCGCGCCGCGAGCTGGTTGAATCCGCCACGGATTATCCGTTCCGGTTCACCGCGCGCGACGCGCTGGGCAACCGCACCACGGTCTCCGGCCTTATCGCCGTGGACGTACTGGTGATGCGCGACGGCGACCGGCTGAAGATAAAGGTGCCGTCGATCGTGTTCAGGGCCAATTACGCGGACTTCGTCGGGCTGCCCCGCGACGTGGTGGCGCGCAACGAGCGCGTCGTGTACCGGATCGCGGAAATCCTGAACAAGTTCCCCGAGTACCGTATAAGGATCGAGGGCCACGCGAACAACATCGGCAAGATGCTCGGGTACTCCGATACCCGCATCCAGGCCGAGGAAACCAAGGAACTGATCCCGCTGTCGATCGGCCGCGCCGAACTGGTCAGCTCGATGCTGGTGCGGTACGGGGTCGATACGCGGCGACTGAGCATAGAAGGCCTCGGGTCGAGCGAACCGGTGGTCAGTTTCCTCGATGTCGAAAACCGGTGGAAGAACCGCCGCGTGGAATTTATCCTGATCAAGAACCAGTAGTTGAGGAAGGGGCGTCGCCGAGCAGCTCGGCGGCGTCCCCTACCTCGAGCAGGCGGTGCGCCAGGCGGCGCCCGGCCATGAGCCGCGCGATGTCGCCCAACGTGGCCAGGTGTTCCTCCGGCGCCGCCTGCTCCGGTACGCAGATGAGGACGAGCACCCGCGCCGGCACATCGAGCGCCGAAAGCCTGTAGCCTTCCGTACCCGAACCGAAGCACACGATTTCCCGGGAAACCAGGGGGGTGCGCGCGTGCAGCAGCACCACGCCGGGCGCCAGTTCTATCGGGCTGCGTTGGGCGATTCCCGTGAAGACCGAGCCGAGCGCCGCCACGGCGCGGCGGTCCGAGGGGAAGGCCGCGGAGAGCATCTGGCGAATGCCGTCCGCGATGGCGCGGTCCCGCATGCGCAGGCACACCCTTCCCGCGACCACCGCATCGGCCAGGAGGGCCGCGGCCCTGTCCGGGCCTGCCGTCAGCCCGGTATGCGCGGCATCCGGCGTCGCGGGGGAAGCGCCCGCGGCGCCCACGGAAGCGCCCGCGGGATCATCCATTGAAGCGGCTGCGCTTCGGCCGCCAGAATCCGGCGAGGGCAGATACGCCATGAGCAGCGCATCCCGGGAAAATCGCTGCCCCAGCAGATGCAGAAGCCGTTCCATCGCCGGATGCCATGAGGTTTGCCCCAGGCGCGCGCTGATGATCGCGATGACGCGTGCGTTGCGCGATCCGATATGGTCGAGCGTGTCGGCGAGCGATCGCCAATCGGGCGCCTCGACCGCGCGCATCCCGCGGAATGGCCCGGAGGTTTCCATCGCGGCTGAAATCCGGCCGCCGTGCGGGCTCAGAGTGGCGATCGTGACGCGCATCTGCAGGTTGGCCGCCAGCGCGGCGAGGCTGCGCACCGCGCACCCGAAGCCGGGGTGCGTGTCCGACATCGGCGGCGCTATGACGCAGAGATGCCGGGCCTTTCGCAGAAGGCGTTTCGTGTCGGCCGGTTTTGCCCGTTTTCCGGAATCGGGCAACCGGGCCACGACGGTGAACGCGGATCCTCCGGCCACCACCCGTTCGATGACCGATCCGAAAAAGGCGTGTTCGAGACGCGGCGGTTGGTGCCATCCGATCACGATGGTGTCGGCCCGCTGTTCTATCGCCGCCTGCAGGATACCGGTGGAGACATTCGCCGCCACCTGAGTGACGGGAACCAGCGGAACCGGTGATGAATGCCCCTTCAGCATCGCTTCGGCGAGCATGTCCTCCGCCCGGGAAAATCCTGATTCGCTTTCCCTGTTTTCGGTGACCACGGCCAGGGGAAAAACAGGTTCGACCGAGCCCGCTGCACGAAGCGAGAATGCCAGTTCCAGAAGTTCAAGCGCGGTCGAGGGCTTGGACAGCGCCACCAGGATTCGCGAAGCCTCCGGTGGTGGCAGATCTCCGGATTCGCGGTGCCCCCGTTCACTTCCGATCGCGGGCTTCGCGGAAAGGTCCGGCAGAATCCGGTCGAAGAACCCGCCGAGGGCCGCCGCCACGACAAGCCCCTGCAGGAGCCCCTGGGGAGCCACGCCCGCGGATCCTGCGGCGATTGCGAAGGCGAGTCCTGCGGCATCGGTGTCCGTCACGCCCGGATTCCGCGCCGCCGGAAGCCCGCGCGCGCGCAGCAGGGTGCCGGCGGCGCGGACAAGAAGCGCCAGCACCGCCATATAGCCGGTCGTCAAGATGGCGGTGAAGGGCTGCATGCCGGTGACAAAACCCAGCAGGAGGCCTGCCTGACAGAAAAGGAACGGCGTGAGCAGGGTGCGCTCGATATCGCCGATCCTTGATCCGGACAGGGTTCCCGTATTGGCGGCCAGCGTCGCGCGCAGCGCCATGCCCGCGAGAAACGCCCCGGCCGCCGTTCCCATGCCGGTGAACCAGGAAATCCACACGATGAGCGCCGCCGACCCGACGAGCACGGCGTATTCAGCCAGGGCATTTCCGCCCGAGATCCGCCTGAAGCCGCGGATGAACGGGGACACGAGCACCAGCAGGGCTGCGGCGATCGCCAGTGCGGCGATGACTCCGGCGAAAGGTTGCGCGCCGCGCTGCAGACCCGCCGCGGCCATGAATCCGAACAGCGGGGAATCGCGCCCCGAGGCGAGGATCATCGCGAACAGCGCCGCGGCGGGCATGATGCCGTATTGCGGCAGCGCGGCGGCCAAGAAGAGCATTCCCGCCGTCAGGGCCGCGCGCGCGTCAGCGCCGGGGAACCAGAGGACGGCGGCGAGACCGGCGACGAGTGACGCGGCGAGCGTGCCCGTGGCGGCGATCGCGGAGGGCAGTCCGCGAGGCCCTGAGGCGCGCGTTCCCGCGATGAATACCAGCACATGGGCGATCACCGAAAAGGGCAGGGATTCACGCGCGGGGTCGACAAGGCCCGAAAAGCCCGGACCGAGCAGGAAGCCCGCCGCTATCAGCAGCGCCGCGCGCGGCAGGGCGAAACGGATGGCCGCGAGGTTGGCCGCCCAGGATACGAGCCCTGTCAGCGCGAGCGCGCCGAGGGATACGATGATCGGTGCGGCCATCTTGGAAAAGTGTAGGATGCGCATACCCCCGGCGCAAGCGGCGGTTCAGCGCGGCCGTCGTGCCGGTCGCGCCGGACGGGCAGGTCTCGCCGGTTTTCAGTCCCGGAACTCTCCGACGAACAGCACCTCGGGTTTGAGTTCGAAGCCGAATGCCTCTCGCGCCCTTGCGCGCGCAAGGGCGATGAGGGCGCGCATCTGCGCCGCGCTGGCGCCGCCTTCGTTCACGAAGATGTTGGCGTGCTTCGGGCTGACGGCGGCGGCGCCGATCCTGGCGCCCCTGAATCCGAGCTCGTCGAGGATGGCGCCGGTGGGGCGCCCGAACGCGCGGTTGTTCTTGAACATCGAACCCGCGCAGGGAAAAAGGTAGTGTCCCTTGGCCTGCCGGTCCGCGCGCAGGGCGCGCATCCTCGAACCGATCAGGGCGCCATCGCCGTCCTGCATGCGGAACCCGGCCGAAAGGATCACCGTGTCCGCGAACGGCCCGTCCGGCTGGAACGGCGATAGCTTGTACGCCCAATCGCCTGATCGCATATCGTAGCGCAGCAGCTCGGAATCGCCGGATGCCGAAATTCGGGCGCAGCGCGCGAACGCGAGGTTGCCCGCGACCTCGGCGTCGTAGCAGCGCGCGTTCATGTACACCGCGCCGCCGAGCGAGCCCGGCATTCCGGCGAAATGCTGCAGTCCCGACAATCCGCGCGCGAGCGCCTCGACACACAAATCGTCCATCGCGATGCCCGCTCCGGCTTCGAGGATCCTGCCGGAATCAGGATCCGCCGCGCGCTCGTCAGGCATTTCGCGCACGTGGCGCAGGTCGGCCGTGTCCAGAACGACGCCGCGGAGGCCCAGGTCGCCCACCAGGAGGTTGGCCCCGCCGCCCAGGATGAAACAGGGAATTCCTTCGGCGCGTGCGAGGGCCAGGGCGGCCAGGAAGGAAGTCTCGTCGGCGGGACGCAGGTACAGATCCGCCGGCCCCCCGATGCGGAATGTCGTGTGCGCCGCCATCGGCTCGCCGAAACGCGCGCGGGGGGGCGCGATATTGATTTTTGAGGCGAATTGCCGTAGGTTCAGCATGATCGGTACAGTATCCCCGCAGACTACCCCTGCCGCAAGTCCGTTCCGGAGGTTCCCGATGCACGAGATGCGCATCTACAATACCATGGGCCGCGCCGTCGAGCCCCTCGTCCCCGTCGTGCCCGGCAAGGTCGGCTTCTACGG
>CAYRXK010000094.1:0-8381 GCA_964428265.1 uncultured Treponemataceae bacterium | reverse complement strand
AAGAACGTCGCCCGCGAGCCCATTTCCCTGGAAACGCCGATCGGCGAGGACGAGGATTCCCTGCTGGGCGATTTCATCGAGGATAAAGAAGTCGAGAATCCCTCGGTGCAGACCGATTACAAGCTCCTGCAGGAGCAGATCCGCACCGTGCTTTCCACCCTGCCGCCGCGCGAACAGGAAGTCCTGCGCATGCGGTTCGGGCTGGACGACGGCTACTCGCTCACGCTCGAGGAAGTCGGTCTCTATTTCAACGTCACGCGCGAGCGCATCCGCCAGATCGAGGCCAAGGCGCTCAAGAAACTCAGGCACTTCAAGCGGAGCCAGAAACTCCGCGACTACATGGATCACTGACGAGGTAGCCCAATGCTCATGGAAGAAGTCTTCGGAAAGCTGCAGGAATATCAGGAAATCCTCACCAGGCGGGTGGGTATTGAACGCGAGGTGAACGAGATCCCGAGGGCCCTCGAAACGCAGACCGAGCTGCTGGCCCGGTTCAAGCGCAGCTTCGCCGAAAAGCGCGCCGAGTTCGAGGCCGCGGAAACCCGCGTGCGCGAACTCAAGCAGGCGCTGATCGCCGCCGAGGAAGCCCGCGAACATGCCGAAAAGGCCATGGACGGCATCAGCACGCAGCGCGAATACGAGGCGCTGAACAAGGAAATCCGCGACTCCGGCGACAAGGAGCAGACGGTACGCAAGGACCTGCAGCGCGAGGAGCGCGCCCTCGCCGAAGCCGAGGAAGAACTCCAGAAACTCGAGGGCGTCATCGCCTCGCAGGAAGCCGAAATCGCCGAAAAGACCGAAAAGGTCAATTCCGAGACCTCGGAAAAGTACGTCGAGATCGAATCGCTCAAGGCCGACGAAAAGCGCGCCTCCGAGGGTATCGACAAGGACGTGATCTTCAAGTTCGAGCGCATCATCAGGAACAAGCAGGGTGTCGGCATCGTGCCGGTGCGCGGCGTCGTCTGCACCGGGTGCCACATGATCCTGCCCGCGCACTTTGTCAACGAAGTGCGCGTCGGCAACAAGATCATCTTCTGCCCCTATTGCTCGCGCGTCCTGTTCCACCAGGAATCGCCCGAGGATTCCGGCGACATGATCACCGCGATCGAATCCGGCTCGCTGTCCGACCTGGACGATTACGCCGACGAGGACGATGGTTTCGATGGCGACGACGACGACCAGGACAAGGACGGACACGGCGACGAAAGGGAAGACGCCGAGGATTGATCATTGAAAGGCGGGCCGCGTCGCCGCCCGCCCGTGAGCGGTCCCCTTCGCGGGGGCGCGCACGGACGGGAGGAAAGTCCGGGCTCGATGGAGCGCGATGCCGGGTAACGCCCGGGCTCGCGGAAGAAGGCGCCTGGCGCAACCTTCCGCGGGACAGACAGTGCCACAGAGAACATACCGCCCAAGACCGGCGGCTTTCCCGCGTCCGCGCGGAGAAGACGCCGGGACGGCAAGGGTGAAAAGGTGGGGCAAGAGCCCACCGCGTGGCCGGCAACGGCCATGGCACGGCAAACCTCATCGTGAGCAAGGCCGAACAGCGGAGGATCGCTCGTCCGGCCGCGATAGGCCTATCGAACGGCAGCGTGCTGCCGTTCATGGGTACCTCGCGGCGATCCGCGGGTAGGCCGCTCGACCCCATCCGGCGACGAGTGGGGCAGAGGGATGGCGACGGCTCCCGGAAGGGAGTACGGAACCCGGCTTACAGGCCCGCCTTTTTTTATATACCGACTAGAATTGACGAAGCAGGCGCTTCATGGTACAAGCAAGGTTCATGTGTTCAGGATCCGGGACTCGCGCCGCATGATACGCATACCGGGAAAAGGCGCCCGAAACAAGCCCTCGGCCCGTCCGCGCGAACTGCGCCGCCGCAGGGTTGCCACCATCATCGCGCTGCTCTCGCTGGCGGCGGTCGGCGCGGGCATCTACGGCATCCTGCATGTCAACGGACCCTTCGCCGACGGGTCCGCCGCGCGTCCGGCTCCCAAAAAACTGGTTCTGGAAGCATGGTCGTCGGGCGACCGCGCGCTCACCCTGGACCTCGCGCGCAATTCAGCCGCGGCCTCTCCGCTGGATCATTTCTACCTGACCTATCGCGGCATAGCCGCGTACTATCTGGCCACCGAGACGGCGGAAGGCGAAGAGCGCACCGCGCTGCTGGACGAAGCGGTCGTGTCCCTGCGCAAGGCCATGGCCTCGGGGCGGGGCACGCCCGCCCGCGCGGAGACCGAGTACGTGCTCGGCAAGGCCTACTACGCCAAGGGCGAACCCTGGTTCGACCTGGCGGCGCGTTTCCTCGAAGCATCGATAGAACACGGCTACCGCGGTTCGGACGGAGAGGAATACCTGGCGGCCCTCTATGCGGGAATGGAAGACCACCGCAAGGCCGTACCGCACTTCGAGAAGGCGCTCGCGGCCGGGCGCGGCGAGTACCTTCTCATCGCCGCCGCGAAAAGCTATCTCGCGCTCGACGATTCCGCCAAGGCCAAGGCCCTGCTGGACGAAGCCGCAGGCGTGGGCAAGGATGCCGTCGCGCTGCGCCAGGCCAAATTGCTGCTCGGCGACATCGCGCACAAGGCAGGCGACCTGGCGGTGGCGGAACGGCAGTATCAATCGGTACTCGATACCGATCCCGGCTATGCGGAAGCATGGTACAGGATCGGCCTCATATACGCGCAGGGGAACGACCCCGTAAAGGCGCGCGCGGCATGGCGCAAGGCGGCAACGCTGGATCCCATGCACGTGGCGGCGCGGCAGAAACTTACCGAACGGTTATAGGGGGCATGCGAATGGCATTGCGCAACATACTGGACAGCTTCTCGATGGATATCGGCATGGACCTCGGCACCTGCAACACCCTGATCTACATCAGGGGCAAGGGGATCGTGCTGGACGAACCCTCCGTGGTCGCCGTCGAGCGCGGCACCAACCGCCTGGTCGCCGTGGGCAAGGAAGCCAAGAACATGCTGTCCAGGACGCCTGGCGACATCATCGCCAAACGCCCCCTGCGCGACGGCGTGATCGCCGACCCGGACATGACCGAAAAGATGATCAAGTACTTCATCCAGAAGGTGGTCACCCGCAACTGGTTCGTGAAGCCGCGCATGGTCATCGGCGTGCCGTCCTGCATCACCAAGGTCGAGGAAAACGCGGTGATCGATTCGGCCTACAAGGCCGGCGCCCGCTCGGTGAAAGTGATCACCGAATCCCTGGCCGCGGCGATCGGCGCGGGCATCCCGATCACCGAACCCGCGGGCCACATGATCTGCGACATCGGCGGCGGAACTTCCGAAATCTCGGTCATCTCGCTCAAGGGCATGGTCGTCACCAGCGCCATCCGCATCGGCGGCGACGAATTCGACGAGGCCATAGTCCGCCACATCCGCAACGTGCACAACCTGATCATCGGCGAGCAGACCGCCGAGCGCCTGAAGATCGAGATCGGCAACGCCAGCCCCGAGCGCACCATCGAAAAGATGGAGATAAAGGGAACCGACGCCATCACGGGCCTTCCGCGCCGGTTCGAGGTGGATTCGGTCGAGATCCGCGAAGCCCTGATGGACGCCGTGGGCCTCATCGTCGAGGAAGTGAAGCGCACCCTGGGCAAGACGCCGCCCGAACTTGCCGCCGATATCGTGGAACGCGGCATCGTCATGTCCGGCGGCGGCGCGTTGCTCAAGGGCCTTCCCAAGCTCATCGCCAAGGAGACCGGCGTGCCGGTGATCCTGGCGGAAAAGCCGCTGCAGTGCGTGGCGATCGGCGCGGGCAAGTACTTCGAGACCATGAACAGCCGCGAAGGTTCCGCGAGCGTGTACGAAAGCCTGAACCTGTAGGATCAGGCCGTGCCCGATTCCCGGCAGCCCGGCCGCGCCGGCAGGAAATTTCCCGTACCCCTGGTCCTGGCTGCGGCATCCCTCCTCATCCTCTCGTTTTCCACGGGTTCGATAAAGGAAATCCGCCGCGGCGTGGGCATGACCATCACCGGTTCGGTGCAGCGCCTCATTTCCGGCATAGGCCAGGCGGTGTCGGGCGGCATCGCGTCGATGCGCGGACGCAAGGAACTGTACGACCAATATGTCGAACTGGCGAAACGCATAGAATATTACGCGAACCTGGAACGCGAGCATGCCGACCTGAAGCAGGAAAACGAACGGCTCCTCCGGCAGCTCGGCTACCAGGAGAGCAGCCCCGGCACCCTCATACCGGCGCGCATCATCGCCAAGAGTCCCGACAGCCAGTACCAGCGCTACACCATAGACGGCGGTTCCGCCGACGGCATACGGAAAAACATGCCCGTGGTCGCCTTCCAGGACGGCCTCGAGGGCGTGGTTGGCAAGGTTCTGGAAGTGGGCGCCACCACTTCCGCAGTGGTGCCGCTGTACGACGCGCGGCTTTTCATAGCGTCCAGGCTCGCTCGCACACGGTTCGAGGGCCTCACCGGAGGGCAGGGGACCATCAGCGATCCGCTGGTCATGAAGTATGTGGGCAAGCTCTCCTCCGAGGAAGTGCAGTTCGGCGATCTGGTGGTCACCAGCGGGCTGGATTCGATCTACCCTCCCGACATCGCGGTCGGCCGCGTGAAATCCGTGTCCATGGAGGAATACCAGAGTTCCGCCGATATCCTCGTGGACCCCGTCCTGGACCTCGGCCGCCTGGAATTCGTGTTCGTCGTTTCAGGGTCAGGCCCCGCGGCGGCAACCGGAGGCACCCCGTGATGCTCGCGGTCATTCTCGAGTGGGCGCTCGCCTCGCTGTTCCTGTTTCTGCAATCCACCGTCCTGCAGGCGATCGCCCTCGGTGGTGTCGTTCCCAACCTCGGCCTGATCGTCATCCTGATCGGGGCATACCACGGACGCGCGCACGAGGGCGCCATCGCGGGCTTCCTCGCCGGCTTTACGCTCGACCTGCTTTCGTCCTCGCCGTTCGGCTACCATTCCTTCATGTTCAGCATGGCCGCCTGGAGCGTCGCCTCGCTGCAGCGCATGGTAAAGGTCGAGGGTGTACTGCTGCCGACCCTCCTGGGGGCGCTCGGAAGCGCCGTGGTGATGCTGTCGGCCGCCCTGCTCGGCTTCCTTTTCGGACCCTCGAGGCTGGCAGCGCTCTCGCTGGCGGACCGGAAAGTCTGGATCGAGATAGCCTACAATGCCGTCCTCACTCCGATCCTGCTCGTCGCGATGCGGCCGGTGATCGCATGGATGTATTCGAGGGATCGCCGCGGATGAACGGCAACCGCATGCCGGGGAATCGCGCTCCCCACGATATCGCATCCCATATCCGCATCCTCAAGTCCACCTCGATCGCCCTGTTCGTCGTCTATTCGGGGTACCTCCTGTACCTGCAGGCCTTCCGGGGCACCGAATACCAGACCCGGGCGCGGCAGATCGCCGTGCAATCCACGCGGATTCCCGCGCTGCGCGGCGAAATCTACGACCGCAACCGCGATAAACCGCTTGCTTCGAATGCCGACTCGTTCGCCATAGATCTGGTGCCCGCGGAAATCCCCGCTTCAATGCGCGACGGGTTGTTCGACCGGCTCGCATCGACCCTGGGCATGAGCGTCGAGCAGATCCGACGGAAAGTGCCGCCCGAGTACAATCACCTGTATCAGCCCATCGAGATCGCGCAAACCGTGGATTTCCGCCGCATCGCCGCCATCGCCGAAACCACGCAGGATCATCCCGGAGTCTACTGGCGTTCGCAGCCGCGGCGCACGTATCTGGGCACAGGCTCTCTTTCGCACGTGCTCGGGTATGTCGGCGAAATCACGCGCGACGAGTACAAGGTCCTGTACAACCGCGGCTACTCCAAGAACGACATGATCGGCAAGGCCGGCGTCGAGAAAATGTACGACGAAGTGCTCAAGGGCCGCGACGGCTACCAGTACAAGGCGGTCGATGTCACCGGCAAGAACGTGCCTTCGTCGCAGAACACCATAGAGCCTCCCGAGCAGGGCAGGAACCTCATCCTCACCATCGACGCGAAGATACAGTTGGCCGCCGAAAAAGCCCTGGGCGCGCGCATGGGGTCCATCATCGTGCTCAAGCCTTCCACCGGCGAAGTCCTGGCGATGGTCTCGTACCCCTATTATGATCCTGGAATTTTCACCCGCCCCGACGCGGGCAACGAATACGCGAAGCTGCTCTCAGATCCCAACACCCCGCTCATGAACCGCGCCATCCAGTCGTCGTATCCGCCGGCCTCCACGTTCAAGACCGTGCTCACGACCGCAATAATAGAGGAAAAGGCCTTCCCGGAAGATCGCAAGGTGTTCTGCCCCGGTGAAATCAGTTACGGCAACCGCGTGTTCCGCTGCTGGATCCGCACGCCCGGCCATGGTTCGCTCAACCTCGCGGGCGCGCTGGCCCAGTCCTGCGACGTCTACTATTGGGTGGTCGGCCGCGACAGCCTTGGCATCGAACGCCTTGTCGAGTACACGCGAGAGTTCGGGTTCGGCAAGGCAACCGGCATCGACCTTCCCGGCGAAGTGGATGGGTTCGTGCCGACGCCCCAGTGGAAAGAGCGCCGGTACAACGAAAAATGGTCCGGCGGCGATACGATGAACATGTCGATCGGGCAGGGGTACCTGCTGTCCACCCCACTGCAGCTTGCCAACATGATGGCGATGATCGTCAACGACGGCGCGGTCTATCGCCCGCACGTCGTCAAGGAAATCCGCGACCCCAAATCGGGCGCCCTGGTCCGCCGCACCGAGCCCGAGCGCATCCTGGAATCGCGCATTTCCCAGGCTACCTTCGAAAAGGTGCGCGCCGACCTTCGCGGCGTCATCTCGCGCGGTACCGCGCAGGTGCCCATCAATACCAAGGCCGTCGAAGTGGCCGGAAAGACCGGCACCGCCGAAGTCGGGCTCAAGGACCGCTGGCATTCCTGGTTCGCTTCCTACGGCCCCTACGGCGCGGCCCCCGAGGATACGGTAGTGGTGGTAACCATGATCGAGGCGAGCAATCCATGGGAATGGTGGGGTCCCTATGCGGCGAATGTGGTGTACCAGTCCATCTTCGCGCAGGAAGACGCAGAAACGGCCGCGAAGCGGGTGGGCGTGAAACTCAACCAACCCACGATCCGCGGAAGGACAGAATGACCGCACTCAAGGTTCCGAAGTTTCTCCGCTACATGGATTATTCGATCTTGTTCGCCAGCCTGGCCCTGGCCGGGATCGGCATCATCTCGATCTACTCATCGGGGGTGGATGCCGAGGGAGTGAACACCTCGACCGAATACCTGAAGCAGGCGCTCTGGGCGGTTTCGGGCTTTTTCCTCATGCTGTTCGCCGCGTCGTTCGACATTTCGCGATTCAAGGATTACTCGATATTTCTGTACATCCTGCTCATGGTCGTGCTGGTCTACACCAGGCTGGCCGGCAAGGTGGTGAACGGCGCGAAATCCTGGCTCGGCATCGGCGACTACGGCATCCAGCCATCGGAATTCGCCAAGATTGCCACCATACTGTTCCTGGCGCGCTATCTGGATGCCTCCGAACAGGAGGGCGACCTGGCGCGGCTGGTCCGCAGCGGTTTTATAATCGGCCTGCCCGCGGTGCTGATACTGTCGCAGCCGGATTTCGGCACCGCGTTGGTGTTTTTCCCGATCCTTCTGTTCATGATCTTCACCGCGGGCCTGAACCGGCAGTTCATCTACTTCATCCTGGCCACGATCATGCTCACTTTCGGGCTCCTGATCCTGCCCCTTTCGGAAAAATACCTCCTGCACCGGACCGTGCCCGTCCTCTCGGTCCTGCACCGCGCGCCCTACCAGTGGTTCGTGATCGCCGCCGTCGGCCTGGTAACGGCGCTTTCCGCCTGGGGGTGGCGGCGTTTCCGCAAAACGTACTATTACCGGATCACCTACGCCGGCATGCTCACCGGCATCTCCCTGCTGATGGCCATAGCCGGCCAGAAGGCGCTTAAGGAATACCAGATCATGCGGCTGATGGTGTTCCTGGACCCGGATATCGATCCGCGCGGTTCCGGCTGGAACATCATCCAGGCGATCACGGCCATCGGTTCGGGCGGCATCACCGGCAAGGGTTTCCTGCAGGGTACGCAGAGCCATGCCCGCTATATCCCCCAGCAGAGCACCGATTTCATATTTTCCATCGTGGCGGAGGAATGGGGGTTCCTGGGCGGGCTGGCGGTGTTCAGTCTCTTCCTCGTGATCTTTCTGCGCTGCGTGCACATCCTCGCCACCTGCAAGGACCGCTACTCGATGTACGTCACTTCCGGCGTTTTCGGAATGTTTTTCTTTCATTTCATGATCAACGCCGGCATGGCCATGGGCATCATGCCGATCACGGGCATCCCGCTCTATTTCCTGTCCTACGGGGGGTCGTCGCTCTGGACCGCGATGTCCGCGATAGGGCTG
>CAYRXK010000093.1:0-8474 GCA_964428265.1 uncultured Treponemataceae bacterium | reverse complement strand
CGCATGTTCAAATCGCGGCGGCCATCGAGCGGCATCGAAAAGCGCGGATCGCGACGCGACGGCGTGCAGGTGATTGCCAACTGCGGTATGGGCGCCCTGGCGTCGGTGCTGTACGCCATAACCGGCGCGCCCTACTGGCTGGCAGCCTTCGCCGCATCGTTCGCGTCGGCCAACGCCGACACCTGGGCCAGCGAAATCGGCGTTCTGTACCGCACACCGCCCATCTCGCTCCGAACCGGCAAGCCCGTTCCCGCCGGCGCCTCGGGCGGCGTGTCGCCGCTCGGGTTCCTGGCATCCGCCCTGGGCGCGGCCTTTATCGGCGCGCTGTTCGCTGTCGCGTACGCCACCGCGCCGGCGGGCCTGGCGGGCGCGGCAGGCGCGGCAGGCGCGGCGCGTGCGGCCAGCGCAGGCGATATCGGCGCCATCGCGCTGGTCGCTGCGATCGGCGGCTTTGCCGGCGCCTTCATCGACAGCCTGCTCGGCGCCACGCTGCAAGCCCAGTACAGCTGCGCCAGAACCGGCCGCTACACCGAACGCACGCACTCCGACGGCCTTCCCAACCTTCTGGTGCGCGGTATACGCTGGATCGACAACGACCTCGTCAATTTCGCCGCCACGGCGGCCGCCTCGCTTGCGAGCGCCTACATCTACCTTCTGGTGGCCAGTCCTTGAAGCAGTCCGCTCCGATCCTTCCCATTCTCGCGGTCATCCTGGGCGCCAGCCTCGGCGCCTCCAGCGGCACTTACATCCGCAGCGTCGGCATATCCAGCCTGGCCATGACCGGCTTCCGCATGGGGGTGCCCTTTCTGTTCTTCCTTCCCGGGCTCGTTCGGCGCGGCATGCTGTTCGGACCTCCCGGACTTCGCGCATCGCTGTGGATCACCAGCGCCATCAACGCGGTGCGCATGTTCTTCTTTGTCCTGGCCTACAAGCTCACGCCGGTGGGCACCTCGGTGGTCCTGCTGTACCTCTGGCCCGTGTTCGCGCTGATCTTCGACTCGATCCGCCTGCGGCGCAGGCCCTCGACCCCGCAGATCGCCCTGGTCGGCCTGGCCTTCGCCGGCGTCGTGGTCATGAACCTGCACCGCGGATTTTCCCTGTCCTCTTCCGAATCCATCGGCAGCGCGATGATGATCCTGGCCGCGGCGATGTTCGCGATCACCAGCATCCGCTTCAAGAAAGTCCTGGCCGGCATACGCGAGGGCGACGCCATCTACTTCCAGAACGCGATCGGCGCGATCGTCTTCATACCCTTCCTGCTGGCCGAACTCGGCGGCGCCCGCCCCCTCGACCTGGCGCTCGGCCTGATCTACGGTCTTTCCGTGGGCACCCTGGGCTTTACCTTTTACTTCTACGCGATGAAGCGACTGACCCTGTTCCAGTACGGCGCGCTTTCGTACACCGAGGTGCCGCTGGCCACCCTGATCGCCGCACTGGTCCTGGGCGAGGCGGTCGTGGCCAACCAGGTAGTCGGCGGCCTGATGGTGCTGGCGGCGAGCTTCCTGTCGCAGCAGCCGGCATTTTCGGCCAAGCCGCCCGCCCCTCGACCCTGAAACCGCGGATACCGCGCGCATGAAAAAGCCCCCTCCATCCGGAGGGGGCCATTTTTTCGATATATCGATGCGTATCGAGGGTATCGCGCGCCCTTACAGCACGAACATGACGACCGGCGGAATGTAGGTGATAACGAAGAGCACCAGGACCAGTGCGCCCAGGAAGGGCCAGGCTTCGGCGATCGTGTCCTTCAGGTCGGCCTTCAGGACGCGCGACGCGGTGAACAGGGTAAGCCCGAAGGGCGGGGTGAGCATGCCGATGGCAAGGTTGGTGGTCAGCACGATGCCGAAATGCACCAGGTCGATGTTCAGCGCTTCCAGGATCGGCAGGAGCAGCGGCACCAGGATGACCTGGATGGAGCCGGATTCCATGAACATGCCGGCGATCAGCACGATCACGTTGACCACGAACAGGAAGGTATAGCGGTTCATGCCGACGGACAGCACCGCCTCGAAGGCTTTCTGCGGAATCTGCAGGTACACCATGACCCAGGCGAACAGCGAGGCCGCCGCGACGATGATCATGATGCCCGCCGAGCCGATGGCCGACTGCATGAAGATGCCGGGCAGTTCCTTCAGCTTGATTTCCTTGAACACGAACACGCCGATGATGATCGAGTAGACCACCGCCGCCACCGCCGATTCGGTGGGGGTGAACACACCCATGAACACGCCGCCGACGATGATGGCCGGGGTGCCGAGCGCCACCAGGGTGTCGATGATGACTTCCTTCAGCGACTGGCTGCCCAGGCCCTTCACCTCGGCCGGAATCTTGTGTTTTTTTGCCCCGAAGTAGGTCGCGATGATGAGGGCCAGGCCCACCAGAATTCCGGCGGGGAAGCCGACCTTGTACAGGGCGCCTACGGAAGCCTTGGAAAGCGTACCGTACAGGATGAAGGCGATGGACGGCGGTATGATGATGCCGATCGGCGAGGCCGAGCCGACGATGGCCGCGGCGAAGCCCTTCGGGTACTTGTGGTCGCGGAAACCGGGGATCATGACGCCGCCGATGGCCGCGGCGGTGGCGATGCCCGAACCGGAAATGGCCGCGAACAGCATGCAGGCGATGATTGCCGTCATGCCCATGCCGCCCGAAATCTTTCCGACGAACATGCCGGCGAAGTTGATCAGGCGCTTGGCAAGTCCGCCCTTGTTCATGAGGTCGCCCGCCAGGATGAAGAAGGGGATGGCCAGAAGCGCCGCAGAGTCCACGCTGGCGAAAAAGCGCTGTACCGCCACCACGGGCCGTATGGCGCTATCGGGATCGATGAGGCCGGAAGAGAGGATGGTAAGGATGCCCGCGCCGCCCATGGCGGTGACGATCGGGGCGCCGATGGCGAGCAGGGCGAGCACCGAAACGAAGAGGATCAAGGTCATTTCCCGGCCTCCTTGGCGCCCAGGCCGCGGATACCCGTGATTACGTTCAACGCGGTCTGGAAGATGGTGATGCCGAAGGCGGGCGGGAAGATCCAGTACACCCAGCGCTTGGGAATGCGCATGTTGGTGGTCACCTGGGTGCCGGCCAGCTTTATGAAGTCGAAGGCGATGAAGAACATCGCGGTGAAGAACACGAGCGTGAGTACCTGCTGGAATACGAGAAGGGCGGCCTTGGCCCCGGGCTTGCCGTTGAGCATCTCTTCGAGCACGCTCACGTTGATCCAGTTCTTGCGCTTGGCGAGCATCGCCCCGCCTATCATGATGGCCCAGATGTCCGCGTACCGCGTCAGTTCCTCGGTCCACATGAATCCGGTGCCGAACGCGTAGCGCAGCATGATCTGCATGAAATAGGTCACTGTCATGAGCATGAACAGTCCCGCGATGGCCCATCCGCAGATCCTGTCGAGGATGTCGCTGATTTTCAGCAATCCTTTCATCGATCACTCCTGAAAACGATGGATTGATGTCCCGCATGCGGCGGGGGCCGGCCCGGGCGCGCATGCGCCCGCACCGGCCCCCGCCACGAGACCCGGATCGGTCTTACTTTATCGCCAGGATGGCGTCGTAGAATTTCTTGATGTTGCCCTTGGCATACTTGACGATGACGGGCTGCACGGCGGCGACGAAGGGGGCGGTGTCCACGGCGTTGAATACCATGCCCTTGGAAATGAGCTCGTCCTTGGCCTTCTGCTCGTTGTTCTTCTGCACCAGGGAAAGCTTGGCGGCGGAGTCGATGGCGGCCTTGACGATCACGTCCTGGTCTTCCTTCGGCAGTTTCTTGAACCAGTCGTTGGACGCCATGAGGGTGGCCATGGCGAAGACGTGGCCGGTTTCGGACATGTACTTCTGCACTTCGTTGATCTTGTAGTCGCGGGTGGTGATGATGGTGTTCTCGTGGGCGTTCACGGTGCCCTGCTGCAGCGCGGTGTACACCTCGGACCAGGCCATGGCCTGGGCGTTGGCGCCCATCGCCTTGAAGGATTCGACGAGCACCGGGCTTTCGCTGATGCGCATTTTCAGGCCCTTCAGGTCGGCGGGCTTGGTGACGGGGAACTTGGCGTTGGTCACGTGGCGGTAGCCGCGGCCCATCAGGCCCAGCGACTTAAGGCCGTACTGCTCGGAGAGGGCAAGCAGGTCCTTGCCGGTCTGCGAGGCGATGAACTTTTCGACGTGGTCCCAGTTCCTGTACAGGAAGGGCATGTCCAGGACGTTGATCTCGTTCACGAACTGGCTGGCGTCGCCGGAAGTGATGACGGCGAAGTTGAGGTTGCCGGCCTGCATGGCTTCCATGAGGGGGCCGGAGTCGCCGAGCTGGCCGCCGCCGAAGATGACGATCTTGTACCTGTTCTGGGTGCCGGCCTCGACCTGCGCCTTGAATTCCTTGGCCCAGTTGTCGTACGCGGTGTTGGGCGCGGCGATGTGGCCGAGCTTGAGTTCCTTCTGCGCGAAGGCGCCGGCGACCGCGCCGAACGCCAGAACCGCGATGAGCAGCGCCACGATGCTTTTCTTCATATCCTGTCCTCCTGAAATCCGAATCGTGCTACAATATAGCACGTCGTTCACTTAATTTGGTATGCCGACAGAGTACGCCCTGCCGGCATATCTGTCAAGATTTTATTTTGCGATGCGGCACGACGTGCGCCATTACCGCACAGCCTTGCCGGCAGCCTTGGCCAGGTCATAGGCTACCTGGATGATCCAGTCTTCCTGGCCGCCCACCGCCTTGCGCTTGCCCAGTTCTATCAGCACGTCGCGCACGTCCACGCCGAACCGCTCGGCGCCCTTTTTGGCATGCAGCATGAAGCTGGAGTACACGCCCGCGTAGCCCATGATGAGGGAATTCGAGTCGTGGCGGGGCAGGGGCTTGCCCTTGGCCTGCACCAGCGGCAGCAGCACCTGCTCGGCGGCGTCCATCGTCTTGAACAGGTCGGCCTGCACCTCGTTGCCGGACTTCTTGATCGCGGCGACCAGCATTTCCGTGGCCGAGTTGCCCGCGCCCGCGCCCATGCCGCCCAGCGAACCGTCGATGTAGGTGGCGCCCGCCTTGATGGCCGCCAGCGAATTGGCGACCGCGACACCGATGTTGTCGTGCGCGTGGTGTCCGACCGGCACCTTCAGCGCGGCCTTCAGCGCCGCGATGCGCTCGTACACGTCGTCCGGCAAGAGGGCTCCGGCCGAGTCGGTGGCGTACACCACGTCAGCCCCGTAGGACTCCATGATCAGGGCCTGCTCCACGACCTTCTTGGTGTCGGCCATGTGCGCCATCATCAGGAAGCCGACGGTGAACATGCCCATCTTCTTGGCGGCCTTGATGTACTCTTCGGAAACGTCGGCCTCGGTCACGTGGGTGGCCACGCGCACGATGCCGGCGCCGCGCCGCTGGGCTTCTTCGAGCAGGTCGAGGGTGGCGATGCCCGGCACCAGGAGCACGGCGATCCTGGCGCGTTTCACCACGCGCGCCGCCGCGGCCACCAGGTTCAGTTCGTCTTCGGTCGAAAAACCGTAGGTGATCGAAGCGCCGCCCAGGCCGTCGCCGTGGTTCACCTCGATGATGTCGATGCCCGCCTCGTCCAGCGCGCGCGCGGTCTTTTCGACATCGGCCGCGGTGTAGCTGTGGGACACCGAATGGCTGCCGTCGCGCAGGCTGGTGTCGGTAAGGAAGATCATGCTCATGCCTTGCCCCCTTCCAGGATGCGGCCGGCGAACTTTTCGCCCACGGCCACGGCCGCCGCGTTGATGATGTCCAGGTTGCCGGCGTGCTTGGGCAGGAAATCGCCCAGACCCTCGACCTCGATCACGGTGGTAACCGTGTCGTCCTGTATGATCGGTTCCACCAGGAAGCGGTAGCCGGGCACGTAGCTGCGCAGCTGCGCGATGGTCTTGTCGATCGAGCCGCGGATCGCGTCCATGTCGGGCTTGCGCACTTTCGTGATGATGGTGTTGCGCATCAGGATGGGCGGTTCGGCCGGGTTCAGCACGATTATTGCCTTGGACTTGTCGGCGCCGCCCAGGATGCGGAGCGCCTTGGTGGTGGTTTCGATGAATTCGTTCAGGTTCTGCCGCGTGCCGGGGCCGGCGCTCTTGGACGCCACCGACGACACGATTTCGGCGTAGTACACATCGGCCACGCGGTTCACGGCGTGCACGATCGGCGTGGTGGCCTGGCCGGCGCAGGTGACCATGTTCACGTTGTCGTACTGGAAGATCGAATCGTCCATGTTCACCGCGGGCACCGTGTAGGGGCCGACCGCGGCGGGCGTCAGGTCCACGGCGATCTTGCCCCTGGCCCTGAGCTTGGGCGCGTGCTGCAGGTGGGGGCCCGCGCCGGTGGAATCGAAGACGATCCTGATGTCCTCGACCTCGAGCATTTCGTCGATGCCCTTGATGGTCGTGGGGATGCCGTAGCCCTTGGCGATTTCGATGCCCTGCGATTCTTTCACGCCGACGACGAAGGCCACCTCGAGCTTCGGGCTCCTGCGGAGTTTTATGAGCAGATCGGTGCCGATGTTGCCCGGCCCTATGATCGCCACCTTTACCTTACCAGACATTGATGCTCCTTATTTGAAGGCGACTTCGACGCTGCCGAGGCTGGAATAGACGGCGGTGAAGCGGTCTCCCCGTTCGGCGCCGATGGCCGCCGAGAGCGCCCCGGAGAGGATGACCTCTCCCTTTTTCAAGATTGTTCCGTAGCGCCGCATGCTGTTCGCAAGCCAGGCGACGCAAAAGGCCGGGTCGCCGAGCACGTCCGTGCCCTTGCCGCCGTTGCGGCGCTCGCCGTTGACGTGGAAATCCATCGTTTCGGCCTTCAGGTCGATCTCGGCCAGCTTCTTCTTCACCGAGCCGAGGATGTACATGCCGGATGAGGCGTTGTCGGACACGGTGTCCACAAAGCCGATCTTCCAGTTGGCGATGCGGCTGTCCACGATTTCCAGCGCGGCCACGACGTAGTCGGTGGCGGCGATCACGTCGTCCGTCGTGATGTCGCGGTCCATGTCCAGGTCGCGCGACAGGACGAAGGCGATCTCGGCCTCGACCTTGGGCAGGAGCATGGTGGCGCGGTCGATGGTGCCGGCCCGCACTTCCATGTTGTCGTACAGGTGGCCGAAATCGGGTGTGTCCACGCCGATCATGGTCTGCATGGCCTTGGAGGTCAGGCCGATCTTCTTGCCGGTGATGACCCTGCCCTGCGAAAGGGCGCGCGCCACGTTGCGCATCTGGATGGCGTAGGCGTCGTCC
Source organism: uncultured Treponemataceae bacterium (assembly GCA_964428265.1). Lineage (GTDB taxonomy): Bacteria > Spirochaetota > Spirochaetia > Treponematales > Rectinemataceae > CAYRXK01. The sequence continues at coordinate 1,248 of CAYRXK010000093.1, read as the reverse complement.
ACCGTCAGGCCGGGGAAGGTTTCGGAGAGCTTGGGGATGGAGACGCAGGTCCGCGACGCCGAGTCCAGCGCGTCGGCGGCCTGGTGGATGATGGCGGGGCTGGCGCTCATATCTTGTCCGAGAGGAAGTGCTCGACGATCGAGACGAAGCGCGCGTTCTGCTCGATCTGGGTCCAGTGGCCGCACTTGCCGAACATGTGCAGCTGCGCGTTCGGGATCAGCCGGAAGAGCATCTGCGACGTTTCGACCGGGATGACGGCGTCTTCGCGGCCGTGGATGATCAGCACCTGGTGCTGGATGGCGGCGATGTCTGCGGAATTGCAGGACATGCCGTCGACGCTGCGCTGGCGCGGCGCGGGGAACATGGCGCTGAAGCTTTCCTGGTAGCCGGGGCGGATGGAGGCGTCGTAGCGCATCTTGGTGAGGTCGGGGGTGATGATGGCGGGATTGGAGACGAAATGGAGGAGGGCTTCGTTCATGGCCTGCTCGGAGGGCTGGTAGCCCCAGACCTTGTCCAGCCATTCGGTGATGGGGAACTGCACGCCCATGGAACCCATCAGGACGACCTTGCGGATGCGCTCGGGGTAGTTGATCGTCATGTACAGCGCAAGGGCGCCGCCGAAGGAGTTGCCCACCAGGTCCACTTTTCCCAGGCCGAGGGTGTCCAGGAAGTCCTTGAGCTGCTTGCCCCATACGTCCATGCCGTATTTGACGCCGGCGGGGCGTTCGGTGTAGCCGAAACCGATCATGTCCGGCGCGATGACGCGGCGATTGGGTGCCAGTTTGGGCAGCACGAGGCGCCAGTTGGCCCAGGCGGTGACGCCGGGGCCCGAACCGTGGATGAAGACCACGGGGTCGCCTTCGCCCATGTCGTGATAGTTGACGGTTACGCCGCCGGCGACGATGGATTTTCCGATTTCGGGATTGGTTTGTTCGGCCATATGGGGTCCTCCTGGGATATTGTGCTGTATTGTAGCACGTCGTTCTGATAATAACCTATAGTACGACCAGTTTTTGATTTCGTCAACAGTTTTTTACAGTGAGGGGCGGTAGCCGAGGGCTTCGGAAATCCGCCTGGCGGCCGCCGACACCATGTCGTCGATCCGGGACATGGTTTCCGAAGAGGCGCGTATGGTGGGCGCGGAAACCGAGATGGCGGCGCAGACTTGGCCGCGGCCGTCGCGGATGGGGGAGGCGGAGCAGACCAGGCCCATGACGAATTCCTCTTCGTCGCGGCCGCGGCTGTTGC
>CAYRXK010000092.1:0-8571 GCA_964428265.1 uncultured Treponemataceae bacterium | reverse complement strand
GCGCGCGACCGCGACGGCGCCGAGCTGGCCGGCGGATCGATCCGCTGGAGTTCGCACCTCGCAGGCCCGCTGGGCTCCGGCGAACGGCTGCCGGCCGCGGCCCTGCAGAACCTGGCCGCGGGCGAACACGTGATCACCGTCAGCGCGACCGGCGCGACGGGCGGCACGATATCTGCGATCAGGACCCTGCGCATCATCGCCGCGCCGACCGGTGGAGGAGGTGGCGGCAATGACGGAGGAGGCGGAGGAGGTGGTGGTAGCGGAGGAGGCGACGGCGGAAGCGGCGACTTCGACGAAGGAGAGTCGATAGGCGGACCGTCGGGCGGCCAGGGCATCCTGGGCAACAACAACCTTCTGCAGCGCTTCGGACTGAAGCGGTGAGGTGCCCCATGAAAAAACTCATCATCGCGTTGGCGGTGTTCTGCATCCTGGTGTCCGCGGCGTCCGGCTTCGAGCTGTCGCTGACCGGCGAGGTGCCCAACTACAAGGACCTCGAACTGACCCTGAAGCCCGCCGCGGACGAATCCATCGTCCAGGCGCGCTTCTACTTCATGTATGACAGCGGCAAGCAGCTGCTGTTCGCCGATTTCGTCCAGCGCGACGGCGTCTGGAAAACCACGGTGCCGTTCAAATACCTGAAGGGCGAGGAGCTCGAGTACTACGTGCAGACCAAGTCGGCGAAGGGCGTGATATCGCGCGTGCCGGCGACCGGAAAATCGAAGGCGCGCCTGATACAGGACGTGACGCCGCCCACCCTGTACCTGGAGAAACCGACCGAATTCTTCCTTGAAAAAGGCAAGGAGCAGGAAGTCCGCTTCAGGATCACCGACGACAGCATAATTTCCGACTTCGAGGCGCGCTACGACGGCAAGCTGGTGACCGAGTCGCTCATCTACCTGGACAAACTGTACATGGTCATCAGCCCGCCGAAGGACGACGCAAAGGAGGCCAAGCTCAACATCACGGTGATCGACTATTTCGGCAACCGCACCGTGAAGGATTTCAAGTTCCTGCTGGCGCGGGAAAAGGGACCCTTCTTCTCGATCCGCAACGACTGGGCCGCGAAGGCGAAGGTGAATTACGACCTTAAATTCGGCGAGACTGCCAATTCCACCGACATCATGACCGTGCTGTCGGACATGACGCACGAGCCCACGCTGGAATACGAACTGAGCGGACGCACGCGGCCGAACGCCGGTCCCGTGTCGCTGGACCTCGGGCTTACGTTGGCCGATTCGGTGTCGCTGCTGGAGATCGGCCAGGCCTACCCGAATTCCTGGATCGCGGACTACCAGAATTTCGCGACATTGCTGCACCCCTGGAATTTCGCGCGCGAATTCGACTGGTCGGGCCAGGAAGCCAGGCATTACTACAACGACAACAAGGCCTGGGCGAAACTGAGCATCCTCGATCCGCTGCTTTCCTACACCTTCGGCGACCAGGAAATCAGCTACCAGACCAAGACGGTGAAGGACTTCGGGTTCCGCGGGCACTCGGCGTCGTTCAGGATTCCCGGCCTGACGATCGGCGCGGCCAAGGGACTCTCCGACCCCGGGCTGTACGAGACGACCTGGCCGCAGAATTTCGCCGCCGTCGAAGCGGGCATCGCGATATTCGACCTGTTCTGGCTGAAGACCAACGTGTCCATGATCAGCGCGCTGCAGGGCCGCTATGACGATCTCATCCAGACCGGGGCGACTTCGCAGATCGGCACGCTGTACGGGCTGTCGTCGATCAAGCCCGACGAAAACCTGGTGGTGGGCCTGACCACGGGCACCAAGAACAAGCTCTTCAACCTGGAGCTGGGCGCGGGCCTGACGCTGTACAACGACGACGCGGCCGAATTCCTGAACATCACCGACCTGGCGTCGCAGATCAAGACCGCCTTCGATTTCGACATGACGCCGTACCTGGGCACCGTGAACGACATAAAGGCGATTTTCCCGATCTTCGATTATTTCCCGATCACCAAGGGCATCGCGGCAAAAGCCCTGTCGCGCGACCTCTGGGGCATTTCGTACGGCGCCGACCTGAAGATCACGCCGCTGGGCCTGGAGGGCTGGTTCCACAAGACCGACGCGGCCTACAAGAGCCTCGCGGCCTCGGTGGACACCGACCAGATGAAGGCCGGCGGATCGTGGAAGATCAACCTGCGCGATTTCGACATCGGCGCGGGCTACGAGTGGAAAAAGGACAACATACCCGACATCCTGTTCAACGACATCCTGCCGCTCGTGTCCTCCGATTTCGCGATCACCGCGTCGCCCACCGTGGACGACATCTCCAACGTGACGCAGGTCGCCGAAGCGTCCATCCAGACGCCGTCCGCGGGCCAGCTGGGCAGCCTGAAGCTGTCCTACAAATTCGAGTACGCGACGACCAACGCGGAGAAGCTGGCGCAGTCCGCCAGCACCGCGAACGCTGCCGCGCTGCGCGCCTCGACCCTGAAGGACACGCTGACCGTGCACACCGGCGGCCTGCAGTGGCGCTCGGGCCGCATCCGCATGGACGACAGCGTGCTGAATTTCGGCGCCAAAACAGAGGATTCGTACAATACGTATTCGGAGGTGGACGGCGCGGCGAGCACGCTCTCCTTCTGGGAATTCGGCTATGGACTGGACTTCGGCATACAGCTCGGCCGCTACAAGTGGACCCACGCCTTCGAGCACCAGTGGACCACCGAGGCCGCGCCGTCGATGGATTTCGCCTACGCGCAGAAGTTGATCATAAGCAAGGGTTTCCTGGACAAGGTGACCTGGGGCCTGAAGGGCGACCTGGGACTGCTGTCCTCCGCGCCGCAGCAATGGGACGCGGGCGGTTCGGTGGCGATCGAAAAGGCATTCGGCAAGCTGCTCGTCGGTATGTCGGCTGAGGCGCTGTACCTGGACAGCCTGGTGGACAACACCGACGACAAGATCACCGCGAAGCTGAACGTGTCGGGTACTTTGGAATTGTGATCAGCCTTCTATCCGCTCGTTGGGGACGGTTTCCGGATCGTCGATGAGGGCGGGGCGGCGGCCGACGAAGCCGGGCGAATCGCCGGTGGCGTTGTGGCCGCCCGCGCCGCGCGAGATTTCGGGGTTGCGCACGATGTCGCGGGGTTTGGATCCCTGCGCGGGGCCGACGATGCCGCGTTCCTCCATCAGTTCCACCAGTCGCGCGGCGCGGTTGTAGCCGATTTTCAGGCGGCGCTGGATGAACGACGCGGAGGCTTTGCCCTGCTGCATGACGATTTCCAGCGCCTTTTCGAAGAGGGGATCGCCGTCGCCGTCGTCGAAGAGGTTGGGGCCGGCATCCTCCTCTTCCTCGTCTAAGAAAATCTCGTCATCTATATATTCCGGATCGCCCAACGTACGCACGTGCTCCACCGCGCGCTCGACCTCCTCCTCGGAGACGTAGGCGCCCTGCATGCGCACGGGAAAGGGGTCCTGCGCGCCGGAGAAGAGCATGTCGCCGCGGCCCAGCAGTTTTTCCGCGCCCACCATGTCGATGATGATGCGGCTGTCGAATTTGCCGGCGACCATGAAGGCGATGCGCGAGGGGATGTTGGCCTTGATCAGGCCGGTGATGACGTCGATGCTGGGGCGCTGCGTGGCCAGGACGAGGTGGATGCCCACCGCGCGCGACATGGCGGCCAGGCGCGCCAGCGTGGATTCCAGTTCCTTGCCGGTGGTGGCCATGAGGTCGGCGAATTCGTCGATGATGACGACCAGGTAGGGCAGGCGCTCCTGCGCGAGGTTGCGTTCCTTGACGCGGCGGTTGAACATTTTTATGTCGCGCACGCCGGCCTTGTCCAGGATCGCATAACGCCGCTCCATCTCGCAGATGCAGTACTGCAGCGCCTGGAAGGCCTTTTTCGGCTCGGTGATGACCGGGGTCAGCAGGTGCGGGATGTCGTTGTAGAGTTTCAGCTCGACGATTTTCGGATCGATGAGGAGTAGCTTCACCTCTTCGGGCGAGCGGCGATACAGGATCGACAAAATTATCGCGTTGACGCACACGGATTTTCCGGAACCGGTGGCTCCGGCGATCAGCAGGTGCGGCGTCTGCGTCAGGTCGATGAACTGCACTTCGCCGGCGATGTCCTTGCCGAGCGCGACGGGCACCTCCATCTTGGCGGCGCGGAACTGCTCGTTCTCGACTATTTCGCGCAGCGACACGATGGCGCGGCGCTCGTTGGGCACTTCGATGCCGACGGCGTGCTTGCCGGGTATGGGCGCGACGATGCGCACGCTGGACGCCGCGAGGCGGAGGGCGATGTTGTCGGAAAGGTTGGTGATCTTGGAAATGCGCACGCCGGGCGCGGGCAGGATTTCGAACATGGTGATGACCGGACCCTTTCGGATGCCGGTGACCTCGGCCTGGATGTTGAATTCGGCCAGGGTCGAGGAGAGGATTTCCGCCGAGCGGCGCGTCTTGTCGTCGACGATCCAGTATTGCCCGTCGGGGTACGTGTTCAGGATGCCATCCACAGGAACCGCGTAGGGCGCGGCTTTCCTGCGCGCCAGGATGCGCGCGACGGCGGCTCCCTTGTCCGATGCCGGGTCGGCGTCCGCGGCGGGTTTGGGCGGTACCGAAGTGAACTCGATGGCGCCCGTACCGGCGATTTCGACCGTGGAGGGCGCGGGGGCGCCGACGACCGCGGCGGACACTGATGGCACGCCAAGGCCTGCGTGTTGGGCGCCCTGATCGCTGGGGCCGGGCTGGCTACTGGCTGTACCTATGGTTGTACCAGCGATGGTACCGGTACCTGTACCGGATTTAGTACCTGCGCTTGTACCTGTGCCTGGATCGTTACTTGTATTGCGGTTTGTACCGATTCCCGTACCGGCGATGGTAGGGTCGAGCCGAGCATATAGGTCCTCTTCCGCAGCGGGCGCGCCAGTGCCGCCAGTGCCGCCAGGTCTGCCAGGCGCGCCGGGCAGGGCTTCGGAATCGCGCAGGCGGTCGGCCGCGCTGCGTTTCCTGCCGCCGAACAACCTGGTCAGTCTATCCTTCAGCGTGAGCCGTTCGCGCAGCGCCTCGACATCGACCTTTTTTTCGCGCGCCCGCGCCTTGGCCTTCCGGGGCTTTTCGAAGCCGTTCACGCGCATCCATTCGGTGATCTTGAAGTGCGCCACGCCCATCAGGCTCAGCGACAGGCCGCCCAGCAGCCCGAGCCCCGCGTACAGGGCGGGCAGGCCCACGGCCGCGAATACGGGGTGGTTTTCGAAGAAGGCGCCGGGCTCGGTGGTCAGGCGCGCGAAGGCGGACAGGACCAGGAAGGGCATGACCGAGGCGCCGAGCGCGAAGGTGCTGCGCGGAAGGAATTTTCCGGAACGGATCAGGAGCCCGGCAAGGCCGCACCAGAGCGGTAGATACAGCGAGGCCCAGGCGAAGGCCCGGTAGAGGAATCCGCCCGGTCCCACGATGGGCGCCCAGCCCGCGGGCCACAGCCCCCATATGCCGATGGACAGCAGGAGGTACAGGCCGAGCGCGAAGATGAATCCGGCGACAATATGCCGCGCCGGGGGTCGGGGTGCGGAGCGTGTGGTCATTCGATCAATTATCGGCAGGAATCGGCGCGCATCGGAGCGTGAAAACCGGTCAGAGCAGGAAAAGTCCGGCCAGCCCCACCGGCACCAGATATGCCGCGAACCAGGCGATCCTGCCCCTGCGGATCAGCTTCAGGAGCAGGGTGAGCGCCACGAGTCCCGATGCGAAGGCCACCAGGGCCGAAAGCGCCAGGGGTCCCGCATCCACCGCCTGGGCCACCTCGGGCGCGTCCTTCAGGGTCAGGACAAAGGCCCCCAGGATCGCCGGAATGGACAGCAGGAAGGAAAACTCGCCCGCCAGATCGCGCTTCAGGCCCGCGGCCATACCCGCGGCGATGGTAAAGCCCGACCTGGAAATGCCGGAAAACACGCCCAGGCCCTGCGCCGCGCCGATGAACAGCGCCCGCCCCGCGCCGATGGCGGTCGGCCCGCGGCTGCCTTCCTTTACGAACGCGGTGGCGGCAAGCACGGCGGCCGTCACCAGCAATTCGGCGGACGCGGCCTTGGCGCCCTCGACCGGCACGAATTTTTCGATCGCAAAACCCATGACCGCGGTCACCGCGGTGGCGATCAGCAGGGGAGGAATCAGCGCGAGGTCCGGATCGTCCGCCGCGGCCTTGCCGCGCAGCCAGCGCCAGAGGGCGGCCAGCATGGCGCCGATCCTTCGCCTGAACACGATCAGGACCGCCACCAGGGTTGCCATGTGCAGGGTGATGTCGAAGGCGAAGGGCACCTCGGCCAGGCCGAGGATGTCCTTGAAGATGACCAGATGGCCCGAAGAACTGACGGGCAGGAATTCGGCCAGGCCCTGCACCAGGCCGAGGATGGCGGCTTGTACGTAATTCACGGTACCCCCACACGAAATCCCTTTGGGAATCGCATCGAGTATGCCACGCCGCACCCTTGCCCGGGAAGGCAAAACGGCGCTATATTCCGATGGATACGGGCGCGGGACCCGAATGCCCCCGCGCGAACTTTTTTTCCCAGAGGTCCGCATACATGAACATAACCAAGGATCGCGTCGTCACCATCGATTACAGCCTCCGCGACAAGGCCGGCGCGCTCATCGACAGCTCCAAGGGCGGTGATCCGCTCGTCTACCTGCACGGCAACGAAAACATCGTTCCCGGCCTTGAAAAGCACCTGGAAGGCAAGGTCGCCGGCGATTCGGTGTCCTGCGTGGTCGCGCCCGCCGATGGCTACGGCGAACGCAACGAGGAACTCGTCCTGACCATTTCCAAGAACGACTTCGGGCCCGGCACCAAGGTCGAACCCGGCATGCAGTTCGAAGCCCATGGCGAGGAAGGCGTGCAGATCGTCACCGTGGTCAAGGTCGAGGGCGACAACGTCACGATCGACGCCAACCACCCCCTTGCCGGCGAAGACCTGCATTTCGACGTAAAGGTCGTCGATGTGCGCGAAGCCACCGAGGAAGAGCTGTCGCACGGCCACGTGCACGCGTCGCACGGCTGCGGCGGCGGCTGCGGAGATGGCGGCTGCGACGAGTGCGGCTGTGAGGGCGACTGCGGCGACGACGGCTGCGACGATGGCGGGTGCGGCGGCGGAGGCTGCGGCTGCGGCGACTGAGCCGGGCCGACCGATGAAATCCAGGCTTCGCGCGCTGGACCTGTTCGCCTTGCTGGGGGGGATCGCGGCTGTGGCCGCGGTCTCCCTCGTCGTATATTCGGGCAACTCTGGCCCGCCCGAGGTCCGCATCAGCGGCCGCGGCGGCGAATGGATCTATCCCCTCGACCATACCGAGGAAATAGAAGTGCCCGGCCCCCTCGGCAGCACCTGGGTGCATATCGAGGGTGGCCGGGTACGCATAGAGCGATCGCCCTGCCCCAACCAGACCTGCGTGGCGGCAGGCTCCATTTCCGGCGTAAACCAGTGGGTCGCCTGCCTGCCCAACGAAGTCTTCGTGCGCATCGCCGGTTCGGCGGATGGCGCCGGCGACGACGGGGTGGACGCGGTCGTGAACTAGGCGCGCGCCGCGCGCGGCGCGCCCTCGACCCCTATACGATTCCCTGATCGCACATCGCGTCGGCCACCTTGGTGAAGCCGTGGATGTTGGCGCCCACGACGTAGTCGCCGGGGCTGCCGTAGGCTTCGGCCGCGTCCAGGCAGCTGCGGTGGATGCTCTTCATGATCCGGTGCAGGTGCGCATCCACGTCCTCGCGCGACCAGGACATGCGCTGCGAGTTCTGCGTCATTTCAAGGCCGGAGGTAGCCACGCCGCCGGCGTTGGCGGCCTTGCCGGGCGCGTAAAGAACGCCGGACTGCTGGAACACGTCGACCGCCTCGGGCGTGGAGCTCATGTTGGAGCCTTCGGCCACGAGCATGACGCCGTTCTTTACCAGGTTGCGCGCGTCGGCTTCGTTGATTTCGTTCTGCGTGGCCGAGGGGAAGGCGCAGTCCGCCTTGTGGTCCCAGAGGCGGTTGCAACCGAGCTTGTAGTCCGCGGGCGTGAAGACCGCGTTCCTGTACTTGGTGGCGTATTCCGAAATGCGGCCGCGGAAGATGTTTTTCAGCTCGAAGATGTAGTCGAGTTTCTGCGGCGTGATGCCTTCCTCGTCGTAGATGTGGCCCGAGGAGTCGGAGAGGCTGACCACCTTGGCGCCCGACTGGATGAGCTTCTGCACCGTGTACTGCGCCACGTTGCCCGATCCGGACACCAGGCAGGTCTTGCCTTCCAGGCTTTGGTGCTTCGCGGCCATCATTTCGCCGGCGAAGTACACGCAGCCGTAGCCGGTGGCCTCGGGCCGTATGAAGGAGCCGCCCCATTTGACGCCCTTGCCGGTCAGCACGCCGGTGAACTCGTTTTTCAGGCGCTTGTACTGGCCGAACATGTAACCGATTTCGCGGCCGCCGACGCCGATGTCGCCGGCCGGAACGTCGGTGAACTGGCCAATGTGCCGCGACAGTTCCACCATGAAGCTCTGGCAGAATTTCATCACTTCCATGTCGGACTTGCCGTGCGGGTCGAAATCGGAGCCGCCCTTGGCGCCGCCCATGGGCAGGGTGGTGAGCGAATTCT
>CAYRXK010000091.1:3618-8612 GCA_964428265.1 uncultured Treponemataceae bacterium | reverse complement strand
TGCTGGTCGCCTTCGCCGGCGCGCCGCTCACCCAGACCATCTACGGCTTCATCCTGATGGGCCGCATGCTGACCTCGACCAAGGATCCCCTGCTCCTCATGGCCGCCGGCATCATTTCCGGCATCGCGATGGGCATGTCCGCCATCGCGCAGGGCCAGGCCGCGGCCGCCGGTTGCGACGCCTACGGCGAGACCGGCAAGGGCTTCGCGAACTACATCACCGTCGTCGGTCTTTGCGAGACGGTGGCCCTGTTCGTAATGGCCTTCACCTTCGGCGCCATCTGATCGGGCGCCAGTCCGGATTTCGGGTCGAGGGGTACACGCATGGCCAGGACGACGCGTATCGTGAAAGTGGGCACCGTGCTGGTGGGCACTGGCTATCCCTGCTCCGTCCAGACCATGTGGAAGGAGCCCCTGACACCCGACCGCCTGGACGCGGCGGCCGCGCGGGTCGATGAACTCGGCCGGCTAGGCTGCGACATTCTCCGCTTCGCGGTGCCCGACCTGGACGCCGCGGATACCCTGGGCGAACTCGCCTCGCGCGTGTCGCTGCCCCTGGTCGCGGACATCCATTTCGACTGGAAGATCGCGCTGCGCATCCTTGATTTCCCGATCGCCAAGGTCAGGATCAATCCGGGCAACATCGGCGCCGCGTGGAAGGTCAAGGACGTGGCCGACAAGGCCAGGGACCGCGGCGTTCCCATCCGCATCGGCGTCAACGCAGGCTCCCTGCCCGCCGACCTGCGCGAGCGCCAGGATCGCGCCGCAGCCCTCGTCGAAGCCGCCGAGCGAGAAGCCGCGGCCCTGGACGCCCTGGGGTTCCGCGACATCATCGTGTCAATGAAAGCATCCGGCGTAAAGGAAACGATCGAGGCGAACCGCCTCTTCGCCTCGCGCAACGACATTCCCCTGCACATAGGGGTGACCGAGGCGGGCCCCGCCGTGCAGGGTTCGGTGCGCAGCGCGGTGGCGCTGCACCGCCTGCTCGAAGAGGGCATCGGCGAAACCCTGCGCGTGTCGCTTTCGTCGGGCATGGACGAGGAACTCATCGCCGGCAAGGAAATCGTGGCCCTTGCCACGGGCGTGCGGTCCAGCGCGGACATCATCTCATGCCCGCGCTGCGGGCGCGCGGCCTTCGATACGCACGCGTTCACGGCGAAGTGGGGCTCGCGCATTTATTCGATAAAGGCGCCGGTCACGGTCGCGGTCATGGGCTGCGTGGTCAACGGTCCCGGCGAAGCGAAGCACGCGGATCTCGGCATCACGGGCGCGGGGGATTCGGTCATCCTGTTCAGGAAGGGCAAGATTTTCAGGACGGTCAGTCCGCAGGACGCCGACGCGGCCTTCGAGGAAGCGCTGGCGCAGGTGCTGGCCGAGGCGGGCGCGAACGCGTAACGGGGATCAGGCCTGGGCGTCGATATCGGCGAGAACGGTCTGCACCAGATCCTTTATGAAGGGATCCACGATAGAATAGACGCGTTTGGTCTTCTGCACCTCGGCGCCCACGATGCCGTATTCCTTCAGGATGGAAAGGTGCTGCGAAATGACCGGCTGCGGCTGGTTCAGGCAGCGCCACAGGTCGCTGACACAGGAATCCTGCCCGCGCGCGATCATGCACAGAAGCTTGAGCCTGATGGGGTGACCCACGGCTTTCAGTTTCTGGGCGCGCTCCTCTATGAAGGCTTCCGGACAGGTCGACACGAACGCATCGGACATGGTGGATATAGTATCCGCGATTTTTATCATACGCAACCAAAAATCTCCATTTATATCGATATATTCGGTCGTGCAGATTTAAGCCCGTCCACCAGCGCACGCGAGGCGGATTCGCGTTCGGCATGCGTGGATGATGCCGAAAAATTGTCGTCTATCAGCGTGACGCCCAGGACCGCCGAAGGCGGGAACGCCGGCGTGCCGGCCAGGATGAGCCGGGCCGAGCGCGCGGGCGCAAGGCGGGGAAGGGCGGCGGCCAGCACCTTCCAGTGCACGGGGTAATCCCGTTCGCGGACCACCAGCGCGTCCGGCCCGAGTTCGGGCAGATTGTCCAGGAGTTTGACCGGGTCGCGGTAGCGGATCGCGATATGGCGCAGGAGGCGCAGCCGTTGGGCGACGCTTCGGGCGAATACATCGTCTTCCGCCAGAATGGCAACGAGCATCGGCGGCCTGTCCTCCTTCCTTTGCCCGATCTATGGAACAAGCGGGGCGCTGCGCGTATACTGGACCGCGATGCGGCGCCCGCGCGCCCCTTCCTGGTGGAACCGTGGCAACGACTCACAACAATACGATGAAGGCACCCGAACCGCAAGTAGTACCGTCATTGCTGCTCGATCACGAACCGCTGCGCGCGCTCTCCGCGCGGCTGGCGGCGGGCGCGTTTCCCATAGACCTTGGCGAGGCCGAAGGCAGTTTCCTTGCCGCCGTTTTCGCGGCGCAGATCCTGCGCGAAGAGCGCGCCGCGCCGGCCAAACCTGGTCCGCGCAGGCTCAGGCCCTGGATGTTCGTCGTACCGACCGATCAGGAGGCCGACGACTTCCTTGCCGACCTGCGCGGTTTCGGGGTAGCCGCCGACCTCATGCCCTGGTGGAAAACCGGCGCCTACCGGCCGGTATCGCCCAGGTCCAGGGTATTCGGCGAGCGCGCCGCCATCCTTGCGCGCTTGGTGTCAGGCCAGACTCGCGTGCTGGTGGCCTCGCGGCGCTCCTTCGTCACACCGGTGCCGCCCCCGGCGGAAATGACGCGGCACGTGTTCAGCCTGGCGCGGGGGCAATCGATAGATCCGCAGGAACTGGGCGACCGGCTCGCGGCGGGCGGGTACCTGCGCGTGCCGCGCGTCGCGCTGCCCGGCGAATTCGCCCTGCGCGGCGAGGTGCTGGACCTCTACATGCCCGGAGACGATCGGCCCTACCGCGTCCTGTTCGACTTCGACACGATCGAGAAAATTTCGCCCTTCGATCCATCCCTGCAGTCCGGACAGGGGTCCGTCGCCGCGCTGACCGTGCACCCGATGAAGGAAGTGCTCTGGACGGACGAGGATATCGGGCGGCTTTCGCGCGCCGCAGCCAGGTTTCCGCAATGCGGGGACCGGATTGATGCGCTGCTGGCCTCGCTCTCCGCCACCAGGGAGGCGCGCGGCGAGGAACTCTGGTATCCCTTCGCCCACGAAACGTCCGGTAGCCTGGAATCCTATTTAGAGCCGGACGGCGTCCTGGTGCTTGCCGATTGCGAGCGCCTGCAGGCGCAGGAAGAATCCGACCGCAAGGAATATTCCGGACTCTACCGTCAGGCACTTCGCGAGCACCCGGTGCCGCCGCCGGAAGCATGCCTCTTGTCCTATCCGATCGAGGGCGCGGCCTCGCCGCGCATGGTGCGCACCTGGGCGCTCAAGGACGAGCGCGCCTCGACCCGGCTCATGATGGGCGCCGAGCCCGCCAGATCGTTCTTCGGCAATATCCGCTACTTCCGCGAAGAGCTCGCCGGCATGGCCAAAGTCGGCTACCGCGCCTGGATATTCGCGTCCAACGCGGTGCAGGCGGACCGCATCGACACCCTGCTGCCCGACAAGCACGCGCAGATCGGCGTCGGCGCGGTCACCTCGGGATTCACCGTACCCGCCCTCAAGATCGCCATCCTGCAGGAGGGCGAAATCTTCGGCCGCCACAAGCGCCGGCCGAAAAGCCTGTCCACCGCGCGCAGCGTCGCGATCGACACCTTCGTCGAACTCTCGCCGGGCGATTACGTCGTCCACGTCAATTACGGCATAGGGCGCTTCATCGCCATCGAGCGCATGCGCGTCCTAGGCAACGAGCGCGATTACATCCAGATCGAGTACGACGACGAGGAAACCGTCTTCGTGCCGATCGAGCAGGCCAACCTCGTGCAGCGCTACATCGGCAACGAGGGCGAGGCGCCCAAACTCGATCGGATCGGATCCAAATCCTGGGAAAACCGCAAGAAAAAGGTCAGGAAATCGGTCGAGGAACTCGCCGAGCGCCTGATCCGCATCTACGCGCGGCGCAAGGCCGCCAAGGGCCACGCCTTTCCGCCCGACGGGGAATGGCAGACCGCCTTCGAAGCCTCGTTCCCCTACGAGGAAACCCAGGACCAGCTCACCTGCATCGACGAGGTCAAGCGCGACATGGAAAGCCCCCGCCCCATGGACCGCCTGGTCTGCGGCGACGTGGGCTACGGCAAGACCGAAATAGCCCTGCGCGCCTGCTTCAAGGCCATGGCGTCGGGCAAGCAGGTCGCCTTCCTGGCGCCCACCACCATCCTCGCCGAACAGCATTTCGAGAATTTCCGCGAACGCCTGGCCGATTTTCCCGTGAACATGTCCATGATGTCGCGCCTCGTGGAAAAAAAGGACCAGCGCAAGACCCTCGCGGCCATGGAAGAGGGCAAGGTGGACATGGTGGTGGGCACGCACCGCCTTCTGCAGAAGGACGTGCGCTTCAAGGACCTGGGGCTCCTGGTGATCGACGAGGAGCAGCGCTTCGGCGTAAAGGACAAGGAGCGGCTGAAGGAAATGAAGGCGGGCATCGATTGCCTGACCCTGACCGCCACGCCCATTCCGCGCACCCTGCACATGTCGCTGCTGAAAATCCGCGACATGTCCGTCCTGCGCACGCCACCCTCGAACCGGCAGGCCATACAGACCACCGTGTCCGAATTCGACCCTGACCTGGTGGCGCAGGCCATACGCGCGGAGATCGAGCGCGGCGGCCAGGTATTCTACCTGCACAACCGCATCGAAAGCCTGCAGGAAACCGAAACATTCCTGCGCACCATCGTGCCCGAAATCCTGACCGAATCCGCGCACGGCCAGATGGACCCCTCCGAGCTCGAGGACATCATGCACCGCTTCATCCACGGTGCCTTCCACGTCCTCGTCTCGACCACGATCATCGAAAACGGCATCGACATTCCCAACGTCAACACGATCATCATAGACCGGGCCGACATCTACGGCGTGTCGCAGCTCTACCAGCTGCGCGGACG
>CAYRXK010000091.1:1722-3518 GCA_964428265.1 uncultured Treponemataceae bacterium | reverse complement strand
GCGGTCAGCGCCCTGCAGGGCGGCGGCGAGGCGGAGGAGGAGCCCTACCTGGAACTGGATTACGCGGGCTACATCCCCGACGAGTACGTGTCGCTGCCGATGATGAAGATGGAGATCTACAAGAAAATCGCGTCGGTGTCGAAGCAGGAGGAGCTGGACGCGCTGTACCAGGAGCTGGAGGACCGCTTCGGCCCGCTGCCCGACGAGGCGCAGTCGCTCCTGTCGCTGGCGGAGATCCGCGTGCTGTGCCGGCGCCTGTCCGTGGCCAGCCTCAAGGAGCGCGGCGGCACCGTGGTGGTGGAATTTTCCAAGGTGTCCAAGATTTCGGTCGAGCGCCTGGTGCGCCTGATGCGCGAATCCGACGGACGCGTGAAGCTGGACCCGCACCGCGCCAACGCGATCATCCTGAAGACCAAGGCGATCGGCCTGCGCGAAAAATCCGAATTTATCCGCGAGCGGCTGGCGTCGCTGGCGTCGTAGTCGCGGAGACAGGGCGGCGCGGGCTCGGTTACAGGGCATCGCGAGCGCGGGCCGTGTTCACGCGCGCAGTGCGCCGGCCTTGCGCCGCCCGCTCGCAGGGTGTATAGAACACACTATGGCTGTTGCAGGAAGCGGCAAAAAAGCATATCCATCGCCCATCGAGTACCTGCGGGCCAGGCGCCCTGAATTATCCCGGCGCTACGGCATCAGGCGCATGGGTGTTTTCGGCAGCCGCATCCGGGGTGATGCTGTTGCGGGGAGCGATCTCGATGTTCTGGTGGAACTAGAAAGACCTTACAAGATGGACCTTCTCGCTTTCATCGGCTTGGAGCAGGACCTATCGGAAGAACTCGGCATCAAGGTGGACCTCGTCAACGCCGATGACCTCAGGCCTGGAATCGCGGAGCGCATACTCGCCGAGGTGGAGTATTTGCAATGAGTGCGGAGAGGGTCTGGCGCAGTTTTCTTGAAGATGCGATTCGCAACCTCGACTTGGCCAGGGAGTTCGCCGGGTCGGCAGGTTTTTCAACCTTCGAACTCGACCATCAAGCCCAGTACGCCGCCATACGCGCCCTTGAAATCGTGGGCGAATCGGTCAAACGTCTCCCGGATGAAATCAAGGTATCGCATTCCGATATCCCTTGGCGCGCGATGGCGGGTATGCGCGACCGGCTCATTCATGGCTACGATGTTGTCAACCTCGGCTTGGTCTATAAAACCTGCATCGAAACCGCGCCAATCGTAGCCGAAAAGCTACGGGCAATCCTGGAAAACTCATTCCCTAGTCCTGACGTGTAAAAAATAAGTATCGAAATCCTCACTTGCTCCCTTCCTCCGGACACGCGATAATGCCATCGTTGGTTATTCAAAAATAAGGAGCAGGCGATGGCAAGTTCGTGCATCAGACGGAATTTTCTCGTGGTTCTAATCCTCGGCATGGCGATGATCGGCGGTCTCTCCCTGTCTGCCCAGGACGCCGAACCGAGACGCATGGCCCTTCTGGTCGGAAATTCCGCGTACCAGCGCAACGCTCTACCGAATCCGGTAAACGACGCGCGCGACTTCAGTCATCTCCTGAAGGAAGCGGGTTTCCAGGTTTCAGTCGCCACCGATCTGGACCTGCGCGGGATGGAGGAATCGGTGCGCGCCTTTTCGCGAAACCTGCGGTATGGCGATACGGTTTTGGTGTTCTACGCCGGTCATGGGATCGAGTCGGGCGGCATCAACTACCTGATTCCCGTGGACAACGCCGGTCTGCAAGTGGAGTCGGACCTTAAATACAAGGCGTACCCAGCCTCTCGCATCCTGGACGAGAT
>CAYRXK010000091.1:0-1622 GCA_964428265.1 uncultured Treponemataceae bacterium | reverse complement strand
GGAGAGGACGAAGGGCGCGTACGGTGAACTGGATCGGCAGAAAGCTGTTGAATTGGCCAGGTACGGGAGAACCATCACCGATGAGCAGGCGAGCCAGGAGAAGGATCTCCGCGAACGGCTTGAAAAAGTAAACAACCAGTTCGCCGCCACGACCTATACGCAATCCGGTAGTTCTCTGCAGCTTTCGTTCGGCGCATTCGACCGAAACCGGAAAGTCTGGCCGATCAGGATTGAATCCAAAGCTGATGATTTCTTCTTTTTGGAAACAATCGAGTACAGCATCGCATCGGCCGAAGATATAGGTTCGGCATACCGGGCTTTTGAGACTGCCATGAAGGCCGGGGCCTTAGCCGCAGAGATTGATTATTCTTATATACGCATCGCAAATGATGTATTTGTTCTCGCAAAGGCGAGGACATTGCGGATAAAGGACCTGACGACAAACCGGACTATGGTAGAAGTGACGCGCGACCCAGTAGTTTTTTACCTTTCCAACGCAGCACCGGGTGCAAGGTTGATGCCTCAGATTTTGCGCCTTCGTGGAGTTTTGGAAGGCAGTACTGTAAGCGTAAATGGAAAGGAAGTATCGGACTATTCTTCAGGAGTGTCTTTAGGGGTTGATGACTATTCGGTGGCGGTAGGCAAGATCGGATATAAGAGAATCACACTTTCAGGTAAGGCCGTTCCTGGTCAACTTCGTGAAGAGACAATAAGTCAGATAAAGTTCAAGAGTATAGTCGAAATGTTGGAAGTGCAGGGCGGCAGTTTTATTATGGGTTCAAAGACCGGTTATACCGACGAACAACCGGCGCATCACGTGACTTTATCCACCTTTTACATTGGTAAATATGAAATAACACAAACAGAGTATCAAAAAGTAATGGGAGCTAATCCAGCTAAATTCAGCTTGGGCAATGAATCAAGAATGCGCCCCGTCGAAAATGTGAATTGGTTCGATGCAATAGAATTCTGTAACAAGCTTTCGGCGATGGATGGCCTTGAACTGGTGTACAAGGTTGACGGCCTAAATGTAAGAGCCGATTTCTCAAAGGATGGTTATCGTTTGCCTACCGAGGCTGAGTGGGAATTTGCTGCGCGAGGTGGAGATAAATCCAAAGGAAAAATCTATTCAGGCTCAGATGAGGCTAGTGCGGTTTCTTGGTACTATCTTAATTCTTCACGATTGACGCAACCTGTTGGTCGAAAGGAGCCCAATGAAATTGGCCTTTATGATATGTCCGGAAATGTGAGAGAGTGGTGTTGGGATGGATATGCAGAATATAGCGATAAGTCTGTAATTAACCCGACAGGTGCTATTTCCGGAGTGGTTCGAGTGATTCGTGGTGGCGCTTTCGGTGATTTAGATCCATCGTTGAGGATTAAATTTCGAAATAAGTTGCATCAATTAGATAGTCAATCCGACATTGGTTTTAGAGTCGTACGCCGTCCCTAAAATAAGAAGGCAGCTATGACATCACTGAAAATGCGTTCAACTGGATTTTTGCTTATACTCATCGTCTTGGCATCAGTCGCTTCTGCCCAGAGCATACCCGAACTCTCCCCTTTGCTCGAATCCATGGCGGCGGGCCACTACAAGCCGTCGCTGACGGTGGGGATGGGCA
>CAYRXK010000090.1:0-8878 GCA_964428265.1 uncultured Treponemataceae bacterium | reverse complement strand
AGTTCCCTGCGCGATGTCACGAATCGCAGTTCGAAATGTCCGCCCAAGGCGGCAGCGAGGATTCGGCGACGCTCCGCCGCTGACTCGAAGCAGAGTATGCGCGTCATAAGGGCCGATCTACCACGTCGCCGCCGCTGACGCCATGCGGGCGCTGCCGTCCGATGCGGAAAACCTTCGGTTTTTCCTGTAGACAGTTGTCTAGATACTCTTAGTCGGCGCGTCTACGTTTGAGTGAAGCCGTGCACAGGATCGAGCCGAGCGCGAACAACCGCAAGGGAGAGGACGGGGTATCGACAAATTCATGCAAGGACGAAGGAGGCATACCTTCGCGTTCCTGCCCGACCTGCCTGTTCCTTCCGGCGAGCGTGTGCAGGATGCGATCCTCCCACAGGAACAAACCGGACCTGAACTCGGGCATGGATCGGGGTATCCACAGCTCTCCCCCGGGCAGGCCGGCACCCGCGACCAGGATATCGGGCGTTGCCTTGCGGATGGCTTCGTATGCGGCATGCGAGGATTCCGGTGTCCATTTTCCGGTGTAGCGGCCGACCACGCGCAGCGAGGGAAAGGTTGCCTTGAGGTTGGACTCGGCCTTGTTCAGGGTGTTCCGGTCGGCGCCCGCCAGGTATGCCGAGCCTCCGCGCCGCTCCAGCGCGAGCAGAAGGGTTACCAGAACCCGCAGGCTATCGTAGCAGCGGGCGCCGGCCGCGCCGTCGCGGCGGGCGATCCTGACCAGCGAAGGCGAAACGGGAAGCACCAGGTCGGCGCTGGCGATCATCGACCCGTACTCGCCGCGCGCGCGCGCCCTGCGGAACCCTTCGAGCGAAAGGAAGCAAATCTGGCGGTTCCTGTCGCGATCCTGCGGCGATGCGAATGCTTCCAAATCGCGATCGGCGGGAAAATCGAGGGGTATGCCCAGCAATCGGTGTCGGTTCACGGCTGCGCCTTCCACGAATCGTATTCCGTCAGCACGGTCCTGATCGCCGCGATGGCGTACAGCGAAGCGGTTTCCGCGCGCAGGACCGCGCCCGCGAAGTGCAGGGGCCGGAAGCCTTCGGCGCGGAACCGGTCGCATTCTCCGGGCGAAAATCCGCCCTCGGGCCCGATCGCGACCACCACCGCATCGGGACCCTGCGCACAATACCCGTGCAGCGAACCCGGCGCAAGGGGCGTTTCGTGGCAGAAAAGCCGCAATGCGCGGTCAGCGCCGAATCCCGCCGCTGCCAGTTCGTCGAAAAGCCGGTTGAAATCGACAGGATCGGCAAGCTCGGTAGCGATATCGGATCCCGATTGCTGCAGCGCTTCCCTGATGACGCGCCGAAGCCGCTCCGGCGAAGCGCCCTCGCCTGAAATGCGTGCGATGCTGCGCGAAGTCTGTACCGGCTGCACGCGCGCCACTTCCGATTCCGCCGCCTGCCTGACGATAAGATCCAGCTTGCGTCCCTTGGGCAGCGCCTGCACCAGGCAGATGCGCGGCCGGCCGATCCGGCCCTGCGCGACCGGGCCAGTCCCGATGGCGCCAGTCCCGGTCGGGATGGCCTCGCCCGGGCCGGCCTCGACCTGGACTTCCAGGCCCAGCAGGCAGGCGCCGGGATCGGCATCGATTACGGTGCAATGATATCGGGTGCCTGCCTCGTCGCGGGCGGGAAAGCGGTCCCCCGCGGTCAGCCGCAGCACCCGCACCAGATAGCGGGATGTGGCCTTGTCGGCCCGCCATTCGGTCAGGCCGCGCAGATCGCCCGGAAGGATAAGTCGCCGCATCGCGGAATGGCGCCCGTCGCCTGCCGGCGCTCAGCGCGTTCCGGCGGCGCGGGCCTGGTCGGCGGGCGCATCAGCCTTCGCGCGCTCGCCCAGGGTCTTGGCATCCCGGAGCAGCCCGTCGAATTCCACCCCGCCGATCACGTCGATCGCCGTGCGGAGCTGCAGGTCGAACTCCCGGTCGATCACGGGCGGATCCTTCATTCGGTCAAGTTCATCGCGCACCAGCTTGCGAAGGTACACGGTCGGCAGGGTATAGCCCTGCGCCGCGAGCGAAGCCGCGAACGCGTTCCGTTCTTCGGTGGATGCATCGGGGTGGGCGGTGACCCAGTCCTCGATCTTTCCCGAATCGTAGAGCTTCTGCAGGATTCCGAGCGCGGCGTCATCGAAATCGAAATCCTTGGAGACCAGGTCGGGTTCGATGCCCGTCTTGTCGATGTTGATGCCGGATGGCGTGTAGTAGCGCGCCAGGGTCAGCTTGAAGCCCGTCTGGTCCAGCGGGAAGACCTGCTGCACGGAGCCCTTGCCGTAGGACTTTTCTCCCACCAGCAGGGCGCGCCGGGTGTCCTTCATGGCGCCGGCGAAAATCTCCGACGCGGACGCGGACCCCTTGTTGATGAGCACCACCATGCGCTTCTGCAGCGGCCAGCCCAGATCCGGCTCCGCCCTGAACTCCTCGTCCTCCTTGGGATTGCGCCCCCGGGTCGAAACGATGGTGCCGGTGTTGAGGAAGAGGTCGCTCACTTCCACCACGGAGCTCAGGAGGCCGCCCGGATTGGACCGCACGTCCACGATCAGGCAGACCGCCCCTCGCGCGGTGAGGTTGTCCAGCGCTTCCTGCACGCGCTGCTTGGTCTGGGGAATCCACTCCACGATCCTGAGGTAGCCGATCTTGGTGCCGCGCTCCTCCATCAGCTCGTATTTTACCGCGGGAAGCTCGATGGTGGCGCGCGTGAAGGTGATCTCGTATTCGTAGGTGGCGCCGCGCCGCAGGGTCAGGCGCACCTGCGTGCCGGGCTTGCCCCTTATCTTGGCGGATGCCTTGTCCACCGTCATTTCCGCGGTGTCTTCTCCGTCTATCGCGATGATGAGCTCGCCGGGGCGCACGCCCGCCTTCCAGGCCGGCGAGCCTTCTATGGGCGACACCGCTTCTATGTAGCGCGGGCCCTTTTCGGCCGCGGAGCCGGGCTGCTTGGAGATGTACAGGCCCACCCCCGCGTAGGAGCCTTCCGTTTCCTCCATCATGTCGGACAGCATGTCCTCTTCCAGGAATACCGAATGCGGGTCACCGAGGGAATCGATCATGCCCTTCATGGCGCCTTCGTAGACCTTTCTCGGATCCGGGGCATCGACATAATTGGAAATTATGAACTGGTATATGCTCTGGATGATCTGCGAGTAGCGGCGCGTGTCGTCCGCCGGGCGCTCCGGCGACTGCGCGCGCGCCTCGGGCACCGAGATGGAAAATGCGGTGGTGAGGAACACGATGGCGGCGACGATCATCCAGGGCGCGTTCTGCCGCTTCGGCATGCGGACGGGAAGCTTCATGCGGACAATATCGCCGCGCGGGCCCGGGTCGTCAACCATGGCGCCTGTCCGGCGTCCGTTCGGCGCGGCGCCTTGACGGGGTGGGCCCGGCCTTCTATCCTGCTGACGGATATGAGGAATAGGCTTTTCACGCTTGCCGCGGCCCTGGCGCTCGCCGCCAAGCCGTTCATGATCGGGTCGATCGCGACGGCTGCCAACATGACCGACTCGGGCGGCTTCGCCTCCGCCTTCCTTCGCTACCTGGTAGCACCGCAGTCCGTTTCGGCCATCTGCCTTTTTTTCCTCTTTTATGAGCCGGGGCGGTACGCGCCCTTCAGGCCGCTCGTCATCGTACTGCAGGCGCTTTCGCTTTCCACAGGCCTGGTCGCCGCCTACAGGGCCCTGGGTGCGGCGGATTTCGCCTATCTCGCCGCGGGCGACCTGACCAGGGCGGTCGCGCTCGGCTTCCTCATACTGCTTGTCGACCTGTTCGGCTTGGTCGCCGCGATCACCGCGCCCACCGCGATCATTCCGCCCACCGTGCCCACCGCGCCCACCGCGATCATTCCGCCCACCGCGCCCACCACGAAAACTTCGTCCGCCGCGACCGATTCCAAGGAGTCCTGATGCCCGCCTTCATCGAATTTCCCGCCTGGCTTACGCCGGAAATCATCCCGGGCCTTCCGTTCCGCTGGTACGGGCTCATGTACGTCGTCGCCTTCGGGGTCACCTGGCTGCTCATGCACCGCGAGTCCCGCCGCGTCGGTGCCCCCTGGTCGGAAGAGGATCTTGCCACCTTCTTCTACGCCGCGATCGCCGGTGTCCTCATCGGCGGCAGGCTTGCCGGCACCCTGATCTACGAGCCTACCGACTATTACTGGCGCAGGCCCTGGTTCATCGTCTGGCCCTTCGACGAGACGGGGCGCTTCACGGGCTTCCAGGGCATGTCGTTCCACGGCGGTTTCGCCGGCGTCATCGTCGCCTCCATCATATGGGCCCGCGCCAAAAAGATGCCCTGGTGGCGCCTGGCCGACATGGTGGCCGCCGCCGCGCCGCTCGGCTACACCTTCGGAAGGTTGGGCAACTTCATCAACGGCGAACTCTGGGGCAAGGTCACCGACAAGCCCTGGGGCGTGGTGTTTCCCTTCGCCGAACGCTTTTCCGCCAAGGAATCCTGGGTGCAGGACATCGCCGCCCGCATCGGCATTTCCCTCAATTCGATGAACGACATGGTCAACCTTCCGCGGCATCCCTCGCAATTGTACGAGGCGCTGTTCGAGGGGGTCCTGCTCTGGGCCCTGCTGTGGTTCTGGGCGAGGAAAAAGCCGCGTTTCCAGGGCTTCGTCCTCGGCCTGTACACCATCGGATACGGCGCCGTCCGCTTCGTGATCGAATATTTCCGCGAGCCCGATTCGGGCCTCGGCTACGTCATCAGGCTGGGCGATCCCGACGCGCCGACCTATCTGTTCACCACGCCCCTGAATTTTTCGACCGGGCAGATCCTGTGCTTCCTCATGATCCTCGTCGGGGTCGCGATCCTTGCCGCCAGAAGGAACGCGCCCCTCGTTTCCGAAGGCGACGCGGCTTCGCAGAAGCGCGTGTCGGGCCGCAAGCTGCGCAAGCGGATCCGCTGAAAAAAGGAACATGCGATGATCGTATCGGTCGTACAGATGAATTCAACGATAGGCGATTTCGAGCGCAACGCGGCCAGGATCGCGGAGCTCGCCGCGAAGGCCGCATCCGCATGGCCGCCGGCCACCGGCTCGCAGCCGGCGGCCGGCTCGGCGCCGCCCGACCTGATCGTCTTCCCCGAGTTGTCCGTCTGCGGCTATCCCCCGATGGACCTCCTGGACCAGGAAAGTTTCGCCGATGCCTCGATGGCCGCGCTGCGCTCGCTGCAGCGCTCGCTCGCGTCGGGCCCCGCCGCCGACATTCCCGTCGCGGTCGGGCACGTGGACCGCAACATCTCAGGCTCGGGCAAGGCCCTGGTGAACGCGGTATCCGTGATCAGGCGCGGCCGCATCGAATTCTCGCAGCACAAGACGCTGCTGCCCACCTACGACGTCTTCGACGAGGCGCGGTATTTCGAGCCCGCGCGCCGGCGCGCGTTGTACGACACGGGGCGGGGCCGCGTCGGCTTCGCCATCTGCGAGGACATCTGGTGGGAAGCCCCGCCGTCGCCGGGCTTCCGCTACACCATCGATCCCGTGCGCGAACTCCTGGACGAGGGCGCCGACATCATCGTCGCCCCCTCGGCCTCGCCCTTCGTGGCGGGCAAGCTGCAGACCCGGCTTTCGCTGGCGCGCGGCGCGGCGCGGCAGGGCGGCATTCCCGTAGTCTACTGCAACGCGGTCGGCGCCAACGATTCGCTCGTGTTCGACGGCCGGTCCTTCGCGGTGGACCCCGCCGGCGCCATACTGGGCATCTGCGGCTGGGACGAGGGCATTCTCGCGGTCGACACCGGATCGCATGACGCGTTGCGCGATCCGGAGATGTCGGCAGGCGCGGCGCGGGCGGCAGGTGCGGCAGGTGCGGCAGGTGCGGCATCGCGCGAGGAGGAAATCCGCCGCGCCCTGGTCACGGGCATCCGAGACTACATGGCCAAGTCCGGATTCCGGACCGCCGTGCTGGGCATGTCGGGCGGCATCGATTCCGCGCTGGTCGCCGTGCTCGCCGCCGAGGCGGTCGGAGCGGCCAACGTAACCTGCGTCACCATGCCGTCGAGGTTTTCTTCGGAAGGCTCGGTGAACGACTCGGTGGAACTCTGCCGGCGCGCGGGCATGCGCCTGGAGCGCCTGCCCATAGAGACGCCGTTCAAGGCGTACCTCGACCTGCTGGCCGTGCCCTTCGCCGGGCGCCCCTTCGACCTGGCCGAGGAAAACCTGCAGGCGCGCATCCGCGGCGCCCTGCTCATGGCCTGGTCCAACAAGTTCGGCTCCCTCCTCCTGACCACCGGCAACAAGAGCGAGCTCGCCACCGGCTACTGCACCCTGTACGGCGACATGTGCGGCGCGCTCGCCCCCATAGGCGACCTCTATAAAACCGAAGTGTACGCGCTCTGCGAACACATCAACCGCGCCGCCGTTGCGGAGGGAAGGCCCGAACCTATCCCGCGCCCCATCATAGACAAGGCTCCCTCGGCCGAGCTGCGCGAAAACCAGAAGGACCAGGACAGCCTGCCGCCCTACGAGGTGCTCGATGCCATCCTCCGCCGCCATATCGAGGGGAACATGGCCGCGCGGCGCATCGCCGCCGAAGGCTTCGACCCCGCGCTGGTCGAGCGGATTCTCGGCATGACCATCCGCGCCGAATACAAGCGCCGGCAGGCCGCGCCCGCGATCAAGGTGTCGTCACGCGCCTTCGGCGTCGGCAGGCGCATACCCCTGGCGCGGGCGGCGCACGAACTGCGGTCCTGACGGAGCGGATTCCGCCCGCGCAGGTCCGCGCGCGGTTCCCGCTCCGCATGCGCGGGCTGGCGCGCCGCGCTGCCGGCGCGGTTTCACGTTGACAGCGCGAGGGGGCCGCACTAGTCTGTAGCTATCGTGCGGCCCCCTTCCGGGGGGCACGGAGGTAACCCATGTGCCGTAAATCCCCGCGTCATTCCAGTCACCTTCCCCGCGTTTCCCGCATAGTCCGCGCCGCCGCCGCACTGGTCTGCCTGCTGCTCGCCGCCCAGGCTTGGGCGCAGGGCAGCACCACGCCCGGATCCGCGCCCGCCCAACCCGAAGTAAGCGCGCGGCAGGACATCGCCGTGTTCGCCCTCGGCTACTACGGCTGGACCATCCCCTCGCAGGCGCTCGGCAGCATCGACAACGAAGTGCAGAAGGTCTTCGTCGACCTCGGCCGCTTCAACGTCTTCGGCGTGGAACAGCGCATGAGCTCCGGCGGGCTGGACCAGTTCATCTCCACCCTCCGCCAGATGAAATCGCAGACCATGACCCTGCCGGACAAGTTCATGTTCGGCGAGGCCTTCATGACGCAGGCGGAATTCAACCGCCTGGCGGGCGCCTTCGTGGTCGCGGCGCCGGTCGTCACCTGGTTCCAGACCGACTACGACAGCAAGGCCCTCACCTGGCGCACGGACATCACCACCTCGGTCACGCTGATCGATGTCGCGGCCGGCGGGCAGGTCATCGCGATGAAGGACCTGCGCACCTCGGGCACCGACAAGCAGGACCGCATGAAATCCGTGCGCGCCGCCATTTCGGGCATACCTTCGCAGCTCGAATACCAGATCCGCACCATCCCGCAATTCCAGATCAAGACCCGCGTGCTGGGCGTTTCGGGTTCCGAAATCCGCCTGCAGCTGGGCAACGACATGGGCATCCGCAAGGGCGACGAGTTCGCCATCATGACGCAGGAAAACTACGCCGGCATCGCCGAGGACCGCGAATCGGGCCTGGTCGTCATAAAGGACGTGCGCCCCGGCACCTCGATCGGCCAGGTGCTGTATTCCGAGCAGAAACCCGGACCCAACACCGCGCTGCGCGAAATTCCCCGCCAGGGCGCGGACATGGATCTGTACGTCAGCGTGGTGTCGGGTTCCGACGGCGCCGTCATGGCCGGACTGCGCGCGGCGCTCTCGCGCGGATTCTACGGCTTCAGGCCCTATGTCGGGGTGCGCGTGCCGCTCGGCCAGATCTCGCAGTTCATCACGGTCACCGTGATCCCGGTCAACTTCGTTGTCGGCGGCGAGTTCCAGATGCTCATGGGAAGGCTCGCCCTCACGCCCTACGCGGGCGTCGGCGCCACCTACCTGCATATCAGCGAAGCCATCACCGGCATATCGACCGACACGGATTTCCTGACCCACGCGGGCGGGCATGCCGCCATCAGGGCGTCGTACCTGTTCAGCCGCAACATGCGCGCCTTCGGTGAACTCGGCTACGAAATGTGGATTCCTCTGTACACGTTCTTCGAAAATATCGCCGGCCCCTCCATCGGAGCCGGCGTCCTGTTCAAGCTCTGATCGGCCGATCGCATAATGTCGAGGGTCCGGAGCGCGGGTATGCGCTCCGGACTTTTTTCCATCAGGCCGCCCGACAGGTTTCCGCAGGCGATCGGCGGCCCGCGCGCGATCAGCGCAGCGAGGTGGCCAGCTCCCGCGCGAGCACCTGCTTGCCCAGCGCGGTCAGGGCGGCCCTTGCGGCGCCGGCGGCGTCGCTTCCCGCGGCCTGCGCCGACCGCGTCATGGAATGCAGCTGCGCGCCAGTCCGGATATCCAGCGTCCGCAGGCTGCCCGATGCCGTCGCGATGAAGTTCGACCCGTCGCGGACCACGGAATCCACGCGGAAAAGGCCGTACGTCACGCGGTGGGGCCCTTCGGCCGGAACCGATGCGCGGGCGGCCTGCAGCACGCGCGCGTCGTCCTGCGCGGCGATGGCGTCCTCCGGCAGCGAAGCCTGCGAAACCGAAAAACCCTCGGCCCGCAAGGCGTCCTGCAGACCGTTCGACCCGGGCCTGCCCGCGAACGGCAGCCCCCGGTCATCCAGTTCCTGCACCGCCACCAACAGCGGAATCCCCTGCGCTGCCGACACCACCTTCCATTCCAGATCGGCCCGCGCGGCGCCGATGTCGGATTCGAGCGCCGTCA
>CAYRXK010000089.1:6786-9004 GCA_964428265.1 uncultured Treponemataceae bacterium | reverse complement strand
ACGCGATGGCGGAAACCATCATGGCGAATGACGCGATGCGCGATTTCATGATGCGGCCCGCGCCACCGCCACCAGGCTCTCGGCGTTCTGGTCGTAGGGCCGGCCGTCCAGGCCGCCGCGCAGCGTTATGCGATCGAATCCCGCCTCGGCCAGCGCCGCCTTCATCTCCGTGCCGGAATACAGTCGCAGCGTGAAGGAACGGTCCACTCGCCGCGCGCCGTCCGGCGAGCTCAATATCCAGCGGTTCACCAGACCTTCCCAATCGCCCGATACCCTGAATTCGGTGCGCACGTCCCAGCCCGAGCGGGAAAATTCCTCGCCATCCGTGAACTCGCGCGCCACGGTTTCCTTGCCGCGCGTTTCAAGCACCAGGACACCCTCCGGGCGGAGGTTTTCGCGAAGGCGCGCGAGCGAGGCGATGTCGTCGGCCCTCGACGGAAAATATCCGAAGCTCGTGAACAGATTCACGCAAAGGTCGTAGGCGGCCGGGCGGGAAAAATCGCGTATGTCGCCGCGCAGCAGTTCCAGTCGCGCGGAAAGTCCCGACGCCTCGGCGGATTCGCGCGCGGCGTCCAGAAAGGCGCGCGTCAGGTCAACGCCCGTCACGCGATACCCGCGCGCGGCGAATTCCAGGGAATGCCGGCCCACGCCGCAGCAGGCGTCCAGAACCGAAGCTCCGGGCGAGACGCCGGACAGCGCGATCGCGCCCTCGACCTCCTCGCCGGCGGTGGACCAGTGGGCCTCGTCGAACATGAACGGCGCGTAGGTCGCCCAGAATTCCTCGTCCTGGAACCATTCCATCCCGTTCACAGGGCTCCGTGGTCCACGACGAGCGACATCACGTAGGTAAGGAGGTCGATATCCATTTCGCCCGCGCCCTCGTTCACGATATCGCGCAACTCTTCCCAATCCGCGGCCGGAAGCGGCGAATCATCGTAATCCTGAAGGAAAATGCCGCACAGGACGCCCAGCCAGGCGACGGCGGAGGCCCGGTCGGCTTCCGCGCGCGCCATGAACGATTCAAGTATCGCGGACCTGACCTCTTCCGGGAGGAATCCGAGCGATCCCGCGACGAACCTGCGCGCCTGTTCCGCGGCGCGCGGCGTAGAAAGGCTGCTGGCGGCGGCGCCCAAGGTCCGATCAAGGTCGGACCTGATCTTTTCCGATGGTCTCATCGTTGTAGTATATCGGCTCAGGCGGCGATCGTCAGTACGGCGAAATCGTAGATCGCGTGGCCCAGGCAGAGCGCGTGCGCGCTTCGGCCCGACACCCGGAAGGCCGCCAGCAGCAGCGAAAGGCCCGCGGCCGCCGCCATGCCGAAAATTCCCTGGGCTCCGTGCGAAACGCCGAACAGCAGCGAAAGGCCCGCCACCGCGGCGGCCGCGGGCAGTCCCGCGCGGGCCAGTATGTCGGGCGCGAACACCCTGAAAAAGGATTCCTCGGCGTACCCGACCGCCAGCGAAGAGGCTGCCGCAGCCGCGAAAAACCGCGCGCCGTGGCCCGCGTTCTCGATCCTGAACGCGAACAGCGGATTTTGCGCGCCGAACGCCCGCGCGATTCCCGCCGCGCCGAAGGCGGCCACCAGCATGCAGGCCGCGATGCCCATCGCCCAGGCTCCGTCGGATGGCACCGGCCCGGCGAATCCCGAAGGCCGCGCCGTAACGCGCGCGAACGCCAGAAGCGCGGCGAACCGCAGCGCGTTGCGCAGCGCCGCCCGGGCCAGCCACTCGGGCGAAAGCGCGGACGGCGCAGCCGCCGGATTCGCTGACGGAACCATTCCCTGAAAGAATCCCGGCGGCAGGAACAGGTCCATCCAGAGCACGAGGAACAGCCCGCCCACCGTGCCGAGCGCCGCCAGCGCGGTCCGCCCGCCTCGACCCGGATTCTGGATCTCCATGGCGCAACACTACCGATTTTTCTCCCGAATCTCAATCGCCGGGGGCATCCGCGCGCTCTATATAGGTATGGATGGATCGAGGGGCCGGATCGCCGCATACCTGCGCGCGCTGCAGGTGCGCAGGACGGCCGTGGAGTTGTTCGCCCTGGGCCTGGCGATCGGATTTTACTCCGCCGGAAGCGCGCCCGGCGCGCGCGCGGCGCCAGCCCTGGCGATGGCGGGCATTCTCGTCGTCGCGATGGCCATCTCCGCATCGGCCATCGCGGCAACCGCCAGGATCGCAGCAACGCCGCCGGCGCCGCAGCTAACAGCGCCGCAGCT
>CAYRXK010000089.1:2529-6686 GCA_964428265.1 uncultured Treponemataceae bacterium | reverse complement strand
GCGCCGCAGCTAACAGCGCCGCAGCTGCAGATCTCGCGGCGGCTCGCGCCACAGCGCCTGGCGCTCGCGGCCGCGTTCGGCGCGGGCCTGGCGGCAGCCTCGGGCGCCCTGCTGGCCGAAACCGCCCAGATTATCGCGCCCGGCATGGCCAGCTTGGTATCGGGGATGGAGGGCACACTATCCGCCGACGCCACGCCCACCTCCAAAGGAGGCGTGATCTACGTCATCCGCACGGCGCGGGCAACCCTGCGCCTGGCCCGCGCCAGCGGCACGGTCAGCTGGCCCCGGCACCGGCCGCTCCTGCAGCTGCACGCCTCCGAACCTTCGCCCGAACCCCGGGAAGCCGGGCTGGAACTCGCCGCCCCGCGGGTCGGCCTGATCCCCGACAGCGACCTTTATTCCGTGCGCGGCGGCCCGGCGCACGCCCGCGCCCCCCGCACCGCGGCCTTCCGCGCGCGATCCTCGATCCGGAGCATCGCGATCCGATCGGTAGAACGCGTATCGGGCAAGGCCGCGGGCCTCATGAAGGCGCTCCTCCTGGGCGTGCGCGACGAAATCCTGCCCGAGGAAACCGAAGCCTTCAAAAAAGCCGGCTGCATCCACGCGCTCTCGCTTTCGGGGCAGCACCTCTCCATCATCGGCGGCATCGCCGCGCTCGCGGCAGGCTTTCTGGCCGGAAAGGGCAGGGCACGCACCGCGTCGGCCTTCCTGGTCGTCGGCTTTGTCTGGCTCGCCGGCCCCTCGCCGGCCCTCCTGCGCTCGCTCCTCATGCTCATCGCCAGCCTCGCGGCCTCGGCCCGCGACCGTCCGCAGCCCGGATCGGCCATCCTCGCGCTCGCCTTTTCCGCCCAGCTCCTTGCCGACCCCGTTTCCGCCCGCAGCCTCTCCTTCACGCTCTCCTACCTGGCCATGGCCGGGCTCATCGTCCTGGGTCCGCGCTGCGCGTACCTCCTTTCGGCGAAAATTCCCCCGGTGGTCGAGGGCCCGCTGTCCGCGGGCATCGCCGCCGTCCTCTGCACCGCCCCGCTGGGCATCGCGCAATTCGGCGAACTGGCGCTGGTGGGCATTCCGGCCAGCGCCGCGACCGGGCCGCTCGTGGAGGCGCTCATGTGGTGGACCATACCCGCCGCGCTAGTCGGCGCGCTCGTTCCGTTCGGGCCGCTGGCCGAAGCCTTGTCCCTGCCCACGACGCTCCTGTACGACGCGCTCATGGGCACCCTGCGGATCGCCGCGAACGCGCCCCGCATCCAGGTTGCCGCCGCGCCGGGACGTGCCGCGCTGATCCTGGTCGTTGTTGCGGTCGGTATTTACGTGTATGCTCGACCCCATGTCGACCATCTCCGGGGCGGGCGCCGAACGTCCCGATTATGATTCCCCCGCCGGCCTCAAACTCCTGCTGGAATCCGAAGGCCTGGCCATGTCCAGGAAATTCGGCCAGAATTTCCTCACCGACCGCGTCGCCCGCGAAAAGCTCGCCGCCGCGGTGCAGGCCGAACCCGGCATGCGGGTCTGGGAAATCGGGCCCGGTATCGGCGCCATGACCGCGCTGCTCCTCGATGCCGGAGCCGCGGTCACCGCCTTCGAAATCGACCACGGCTTCGCCCGCGTCCTTTCGCGCTGCTACGGCTCCCATCCGGGATTTTCCCTGGTCGAGGGTGATTTCCTGAAAACCTGGCGCGCCCGCGCCGCCGCGCCTTCCGGCATCGCGCCCGCGACCGCGCCCTCTGCCGCAACCCCCGCCGCGCCCGACCGCATTTTCGGAAACCTGCCCTACAACGTCGCCTCCGTCATCGTGGCCGACCTCCTCGAATCCGAAATGATCCCGCCCCGCATGGTATTCACCGTGCAGAAGGAAGCCGCCCTGCGCATGGCTGCCGTTCCCGGCAGCAAGGACTACTCGGCCTTTTCCGTCCTCTGCACCTCATCCTGCGACGTGAAAATCCTCTTCGATCTCGGCGCCTATTCGTTCTGGCCGCGCCCGCGGGTCACCAGCGCCGTGGTCCGCATGACGCCCAAGCGCCAGCCCATCGCCGCGGGCGAACGCCGCGCATTCTCCAAATTCGTCCGCGCCATGTTCGCATCCCGGCGCAAGACCATGCGCAACAACCTGGGCGGCTGGACCAGCGCGCCCGGCGCGCCGGAAACGCTCGAATCGGCGCTCGCCGCGCTGGGCAAAAAGCCCGACCTGCGCGCCGAGGCCCTCGACCCGCGCGAACTCTTCACGATTTACTCGGCCCTTGTCCAAAACGCCCGCAAATCCGTAGAATGAGCCCCATGAAAGAAGTGCCGGTCACGGTGGTCGACGAGGAACTGGTCGACACCGTCCTCGCCCCCGGATTCGAATTCTCGGGCACCATCCGCGCGGAAAAATCGTTCATGATCAAGGGCAGGATTTCCGGCCGCGTCGAAACGTCCGCCGAACTCTACATCGCCCAGGGCGCGGTCGTGCACGCCGACCTCCGCGCGGCCCAGGTCGTGGTGCACGGCGAAGTCGCCGGCAGCATCGACGCCACGCGCGGCATCCAGCTCCTCCATGGCTGCAAGGTCCGCGGCGACCTGTCCGCCCCCGACATCGACGTCGAGCCGGGCGCCGATTTCGAGGGCGCCACGCGCCTCACCGAAGAATCCCCCGCCCATGCGTAAATCCTTACCGGCCATCGCCCTGGCCGCCGCGCTGTTCATCGCCGCGGCGCCCGGGCCCGCCACGGCCCAGATCGCCCGCGGCATCCCCGGCAACGAAGTCCTGGTCCTCGTCGCCCAGGGCAAATACGAACAGGCGCGCGCCTCGGGCCTGGCGCGCATCGCCCTCGTCCGCGACGACATCGACGCCTACGTCGGCGTGGCCTGGAGCCTCATCGCCATGGGCCGCTTCGACGAGGCCGGCCGCCAGGCCGAAAAGGGCTACGCCGTCGCGCCCGACCCGCGCCTGGCGCAGGCCATGGGCGAGGCCTCATTCCACCTCGGCAAGAACGAACAGGCCCTGACCAAACTGCGCGAATACCTCGGCAGCTTCCCCGAGGGCGACAAGGCCGGCATCTCCTACTACCTCTGCGGCGAACTCTACGTGCGCTCCGCGCGCTTCCAGCACGCCGACATCGCCTTCACCGCCGCCCTGCAGTACATACCCAACAACCCCGCCTGGTGGGCCCGCCTCGGCTACGCCCGCGAAAATTCCGGCAAGACCCTGCAGGCGCTCAAGGCCTACGAACGGGCCCTGGCCCTCGATCCCAACCAGCGCGACGCCACAACCGGCCGCCAGCGCCTGACGGGGCGCCTGCGCCAATGACCGACCTGCGCGTCGCCTTCCGCACCCTGGGCTGCAAGCTCAACCAGCTCGAAACCGAATCCATCGCCGACCGCTTTTCCGCCGCCGGCGCGCGCATCGTCTCCTTCGACGACGGCGCCGACCTCTACGTCATCAACACCTGCACCGTAACCGGCAAGGCCGAGCAGAAAGCCCGCCGCAGCATCCGCCAGGCCCTGGCATCCGACCCGCACGCCGTGGTCCTGGTCACCGGCTGCTACGCGCAGATGGAACCGCAGGCCATTTCCGCCCTGGACCCGCGCGCCGTCGTGGTGCCCGGCGACGAAAAATCCCGCGTCCTGGCCCTTGCCGCCTACCTGGACGAGCGCTGGCAGGGCCATGGCGACCTGCTGGACGCCGTTCTCGAATGGCGCCTGGAATCCCTTCCGGAATCCCGGGTCGAGGGGCGCCCGGGGCGCCCGGGGCGCCCGGCCGCTCCGGGCGCCATCCCCGCGAGCCCGGGCGCCATCCCCGTAGCCGCACCCGTACCGCCGGCCGACCGCTTCGCCTTCCATCCTGACGCCTTCGCCTTCCACTCGCGCCCGGGCCTGAAAATCCAGGACGGCTGCGACAACCGCTGCAGCTACTGCCGCGTCTGCCTGGCCCGGGGCGCTTCCGTATCGCTCGCCCCCGACCAGGTCCTGGCCCGCGTCCGCGCCCTTGAAGCCTCCGGCAAGGCCGAAGTCGTCCTGACCGGCGTCAACCTCTCGCAGTATCGCAGCGGGGCGGGGCAGGGCGCCGCCGGCACGGACGCCGGATCAGGCTTCCCGGACCTCCTGCGCCTCCTGCACGAAGGCACCACGCGCATCGCCTTCCGCATCTCCAGCTACGAACCCAACCACATCGACGCCGA
>CAYRXK010000089.1:0-2429 GCA_964428265.1 uncultured Treponemataceae bacterium | reverse complement strand
CAGGCGAACGCGTCGCCGCCCTCGGCGCCCTTGCCCGCGACGGCAAGGCCCGCTTCGCCGCCCGCAAGGCCGGCGAACTGACCGAACTCGTCCTGGAAAACGGCGCCTCTCCCGAATCCGACGCATCTCCCGATTCCGGATTGAGGGTCGGCACCTCGTCCGACTATCTCAGGTTGGTGGTTTCGGGCGTTCCGTCGGAGTTTCGCGCCGGACAGTCCATCGTCGCGCGCGTCGCCGGGCCTGCTATCCCTCCCCCGGAAGGATCGCTGCCGCAGGGCGCCGACGCCATCGCCGCATATGCCGGAGCCTGATCATTTCGTGGACTGGAATATACATTTAGCTTGATTTATCGCCAATTATCGCTATCCTATTCCTCATGACAGGAAGTTGTTTTCCTTCAAGGAGGCATTGATGAAACGATATGCGGTTCATGCGGCGATCGTCGCGATGGCGGCCGTGCTCCTGCTCGGCTCCTGCGACGCGCTGTTCACGAATTACTTCAAGGCGGCGGGCCTCGGCCAGGTCGGCACCGACAGGGTGGCCAACGTGGTCAACAACCCGAGCGCCACCGACGACGAGGTAGTCGCCGCCCTCAGGGTCAGCATCACCAGCGATTCGTTCTACGCCTCGCTGGCGGCCGATCCCGTACTGATGGCCGCGCTCGAAACCCGTCTGGAAACCATCACAAACGCCGCCGCCAGCGGCGCCGCGGTCATGACCGAAACGATCCAAACCGCCTTCACCACCTTGGTCGACATCCAGATCCAGACCACCCGCAGCATGGACATCATCCGCAACTTCGGCTCGCTGCTGGGCAGCTACATGCGGGCCACGTCGCCGGCCAGCTCCCGCGCCATCACCGAAACCGAAATCCGCGACCAGCTCGACGCCCTTATCCCCGACGACATGACGGAAGCCGAGCTTACCGCCGCGGTCAACGGCATACGCGACGCATGGCCGTATTTCAGGGATATGGCAACTGTCATGCGCAGGTCCAATCCGCCGCTCTTCATCGGCATGACCGATGACGAGATCATGTCCACCCTCCAGATCTCCATCCTTTCCGCGCTGTTCCACGCGTTCCCGCCGTCAGCCAATTTCACTTCGATCGGCGCCGCATTCGCCGCTGCATGGACGGACCTGAACGACAACGATCGACTGGACAGGGCGCCAGAATACTATCTCGGCACGCCGCCAGACCTGGAGGCCATCCTTACCGACACGAACAACCAGTACTACACGACCATCGTCACTTTCGCCACTGCGGCGGGCATCCAGCTCGATGACCTGGCCGGTCAGTTCGAATAAGGATAGGAGGACACCATGCTGAAACGCATCACGTTGCTTCTCGCGGTCCTCCTCATCGCAGGAGGCGCCGCGTTCGCGCAGAACACGCTCACCGGCCTCTCGCCCAAAGACGCGCGCACCATGGGCATGGGCGGCGCCTTCCGCACCTTCGGTTACGGCTACATGTCGCTGTACGGCAACCCGGCCGGACTGGCCTACAACCGCATTTCGGTCACCCTGGCCGACATCGGCGCCTGGGCCTACCTGAAGCCGAACCAGAAAAACCTCGAGGCCATCAACACCGTGCTCGAGAATCCCGACGATACGGCGACCATGACCGGCCTGCTCGAAGACCTGATCACCGAAAACGGCCTGGGCGCCGGCGCCAGCATCGGCGCCAGCTGGACGGGCAAGGGCTTCGGCGCGGGCGTCACCATCGTCACCGACGAAGTGCTGGCCGGCACCACCCTGCTGGGCGCCAACATGACCTCGCGCACCGAGGCCAACGGCGTGGTCGGCCTGGCCTTCCCCTTCCGCATGGGACCGGTCACCCTCAAGGTGGGCGCCGACGCGCGCGCCTTCTACCGGATCGAGGCGCTCGGCGGCTCCTGGTCGGCCCGCGACATCCTGATCCCGATCCTCAGCGACCCCAACGCGGATTTCATGCAGATCCTCGGCGACCAGCCCATCGCCGCAGGCATGGGCTTCGCGGCCGATGTCGGCGCCATCATGGAACTGGGGCCGTTCATGCTCGGCGCCACCTACCGCAACATCGGCTTCGGCATCAACCTGGACGAGACCAAGAAACTGAAGGACGTCCTGGACGGCAACCTGCCGATGGGCGGCACCACCGCGTACACGCTCAAGGACGAG
This sequence comes from uncultured Treponemataceae bacterium, assembly GCA_964428265.1. Classification (GTDB taxonomy): domain Bacteria; phylum Spirochaetota; class Spirochaetia; order Treponematales; family Rectinemataceae; genus CAYRXK01. The sequence goes on along the minus strand of CAYRXK010000089.1, from coordinate 269 downwards.
CTTTCCGCCGGCCTCGGTTTCCGCTGGGAAAACCGCGTGCTGTCGCCCTCCATCTACGCCGAAGTAACCGACATCATCCCCATCATTTCGGACCTGAACGCCGCATGGGGCAGGATGCACGTGGGCGGCGAACTGAAGCTGTTCAACTTCCTGGCCGCCCGCGCGGGCCTGAACCAGGGCTACTTCACGGTCGGCGCCGGCATCGACTTCCTCATCATCGAGGTGGATGCCGCGTTCTTCACCGAGGAGCTCGGCTACAGCCCCGGCGA
>CAYRXK010000088.1:0-9111 GCA_964428265.1 uncultured Treponemataceae bacterium | reverse complement strand
GGATGGCGATGGGGTCGCCCTTTTCGGCGGCGTTCTCGATGTCGCGGCGGTCGGCCCACTTGCCGGTGATGCCCAGCACGCCGGATTCCTTGTTCAGCTTTTTCTCCACGTCGGCGGCGCTCATGCCGGTCTTGCGCATGATATGGAAGATGATGCCCGGGTCGATGTCGCCGGAGCGGGTGCCCATGACCAGGCCCTCCAGCGGGGTCAGGCCCATGGAGGTGTCGTAGGACACGCCGTTCTTTACCGCGTTGATGGACGAGCCGTTGCCGATGTGCGCGATGATGAGGTTGGTCCGGAAGGGATCCTTGCCCAGCAGGACGGCCGCGCGCTTGGCGTTGTACAGGAAGCTGGTGCCGTGGAAGCCGTAGCGGCGCACCATGTACTTGTCCTCCCACTCGGAGGGAAGCGCGTAGGAATAGGAAGCCTTGGGCATGGTCTGGTGCCAGGCGGTGTCCATGGTGGCGCACTGGGGCACGCCCGGCAGCACCGCCATGGCGGCCTCGACACCCATCAGATTGGCGGGATTGTGCAGGGGGGCCAGGTCGTTCAGCGACTTGAAGGTGGTAAGGAATTCTTCGTCGATCAGGCAGGACCGGGCGAACTTGGAGCCGCCGTGCACCATGCGGTGGCCCACGGCCTTGATCTCGGCCATGCTGCCGATGACGCCGTGCTCCGGATCCACCAGGGTATTCAGGATGAGGGATATGGCCACGGTGTGCGTGGGGCATTCGTGGCTGGCCTGGTATTCGTCCTTGCCGCGCGGCTTGTGCGTGATGGACGAACCGCCCAGGGTGACGCGCTCGACGATGCCGGTGGCCAGGATGTCTTTTTTATCCCAGTCGTAGACCTGATATTTGACGGAGGATGATCCGCAATTGAGGGTGAGGATGACCATGGAAGCTCCTTGTGTCGTTCCGGGGGAATTATATCGGATGCTACCACGCAAGTCCCGATAGGGCAAGGGATCAGACGTTGCACCTCAACCCGAAACCCCCAGAAATTCCTGCCAGTTGGATTGATTCACGGTCGCGAAGGCTGCGCCCGGATAGGCTGCGCCCCAGGACGGCGGAACCCGCGCGGTGCGATCCCCGGACTTGATCTCCCAGGCGCGCAGATCGCCGGCTTCATCCTCGACCAGATCGATCTCGCCGCCGGAATGGCTGCGCCAGAAGCGGGTGTCGGCGCGCCTGCGTTCGTGCAGGCGCATTTTAAGGCGTTCGGCGATGATGAAATTCTCCCAGAGGCGGCCGCGGTCGTCGCGTTTGGAAAGGGGCTTGAAGTTTTCGATCACCGCATTGCGGATGCCGTTGTCCCAGAAGAATACCTTGGATTTCCTGGAGACTTCGTTCCGCAGGTTGCGGGAAAACCCCTGCAGCCTGAAGACCACGAATGTTTTTTCAAGCAGGTCGATGTAGCGGTCCACCGTATTCTTGCTGATCCCGAGCGAGGTTCCCAATTCGGTGGCGGATACTTCGCTGCCGGCCTGAAAGGCGAGAAGGCGGACCAGATCGCGCAGGACACGCTCGTTGCGCACGCCGCCCAGCGCGAGGATATCCTTGTACAGGGCGCTGTCCACGAGGTCGATGAGCGCATCTGCCTTCCCGTCGTCGCCCGGGACGGCGAGCAAGCCCGGATACATGCCGAAGCGGAGATAGCCTTCGATCTTTTCATCGAGTTCGAACCTGGTCATGCCCGTGGACACTTCGCGCACCGAGAGAGGCAGCAGGGTCATCGACATGGCCCTGCCGGCGAGCGACTCACCGGTTTTCTGCGCCAGCTCGAACGATGAACTGCCCGTGGCGATTATCCTCAGTCCGGGTATGCCATCATGAAGGATTTTCAGGTTGATGCCGATGTCCGGCACCCGCTGGGCTTCGTCGATGAACAGGATGTCCTTTCCGTTTACGAGCCCCGACAGCCTTGCAAAATCCCCCGATGAAAGTTCTTCGCGGACGGCATACCGGTCGGCATCCATCTGCACGACCCTTCCGCTGTAGGAAGCGAGGGCGTTGCGCAGCATCGTTGTCTTGCCGGCCTGACGCGGTCCGTACAGCGTGAGGATCCGCAAGGGCGAAGCGAACCATGCCTCGACGGCGCGTTCCAGGGTGCGGGGGAGGTACATATCTTGATTTTAGTCAGTATACTGACGGAAATCAACCGAATTTAGTCAGCATACTGACCAAACTACCTACATCAGCGACACGGGGTCCACGTCGATCTCGACATGCACCTGGGATGGCGGCTGCCAGGCGGCCAGGATCGCGCGCAGGGCGCGGCGCGGCGCGGCCAGGTCGGGGGCGCGCAGGATGGCGTGGCGCCGGTACGAGCCGGCAATGACCGAAAGGGGGCATTCGGCGGGTCCGAGCAGCTCGACCGCGGCTACCGCGGCTGGCGTGCATGCGGCGATGGCGTGTTCCGCCGCGGCGATGGCGGATTCCGCCGCGGCGCCGAAGCCGCGGGCGGCCTCGATACAGGCATCACGGTCCTTGGACCTGAAGGTGACACGGATCATGCGGGAAAAGGGAGGAAAGCCGGCCTCTTCGCGCAGGGCGAGTTCGCGGGCGTAGAAGGCTTCGGTGTCGCAGGCGGCGGCGGCGCGGATGACGGGGTTGTCGGGGCGGTAGGTCTGCACGAAGACCTGGCCGTCGGGCCGGTAGCGGCCCGCTCGACCCGAAACCTGCACGACGAGGGCGAAAGTGCGTTCGGCGGCGCGGAAATCGGGCAGCGACAGCGAAGTGTCGGCCAGCACCACGCCGACGGTCCTGACGCCGGGAAAATTCAGTCCCTTGGCCACCATCTGAGTACCCAGGAGGAGGTCGGCGCCGCCGGAGCGGAATTCCTCGAGCGCTTCCTCGAGCGCGCCCTTGCGCGCGGTGCTGTCGGCGTCCAGGCGGCGCACGCGGAAATCAGGGAACAGGGCGCGGATGTCTTCTTCCACCCGTTCGGTGCCGAAGCCCGCCCAGCCGACATCCATCGATCCGCAGGCGGGGCAGGCCTGGGGCGGCGGCGCGCGGTAGCCGCAGTAATGGCAGACGAGAGCGCCCTTTTCCTTGTGGTAGGTCAGGGGCACGGAGCAGTGCCGGCACTTGAGCTCGGCGCCGCAGGTGGCGCAGAGGAAAAAGTGCGAGAAGCCGCGGCGGTTCAGGAAGAGGATGGATTGCTGGCCTGATTCCTTCGTTTCGCGCAGGGCCCGGCGCAGGGGCGCGGAAATGCTGCCTGGTTCTCCGCGCATGTCCACGATGGTCACGGATGGAGGCGCGCCGCCCGCGGGGCGCGCGGTCAGGGTGCGGCGTTCCATGCTGCCCGCGGCGCAGGCGCGCCAGGCTTCTACCGAGGGGGTGGCGCTGCCCATGACCAGGCGCGCGCCTGCGCGGGCGGCGCGGCGCATTGCCACCTGGCGGGCGTGGTAGCGCGGGGTGTTGCCCGCCTTGTACGAGCCTTCGTGCTCCTCGTCGATCACGATCAGGCCCAGGTCGCGCAGGGGCGCGAATATGGCGCTGCGCGCGCCGATGACGATGCGCGCCTGCCCTGCGAGCGCGCGTTTCCACTCGGCGAGCCTGCGCGACGGGGTGAGCCGCGAATGCATGACGGCGCAGTCCGGGCCGAAGCGGCGCCGCGCGGCGTCGGCGACCTGGCCGGTCAGCGCTATTTCCGGCACGAGGTAGATGACCGAGCGGCCTTCGGCCAGGGCGGCTTCGGCGGCCTGCAGGAAGACTTCGGTCTTGCCCGTGCCGGTAAGGCCGTAGAGGTAGGTGACGCCGCCGCGGTTTTGCGTTATGCGATCCAGAGCGGCGCGCTGCTCGTCCGAGAGCTCAAGCGGCCGGTCGGTGATCTCGAATTCATCGGCCTCGACGCCGCCTGCGCGCTCCTCGCGCCGGCCGGAGGGGAGCATGGCGCCGAGCGCCTCGCCGAGCGAGCAGAAATACATGCCCGCCATCCAGCGCGCGAGGTCGGCGGTTTCCTCGCCGAACAGGGGCTCGGCATCGACCCTTCGCGTTATGCGCTTCACGAGGGATTCGTCGATGTCGGGTTTTTCGGTTTCGGCGACGACATAGCCGGTCATCGCGCGCCGGCCGAAGGGAGCTTCGACGCGCATGCCGACGCGCGCCGGCTTGTCGGGGTCGTTGCGGTAGGTGTAGCTGTCCTGCAGGGGAAGCGGAAGCGCGACGCGGATGAATTCGCTCATGCGGATTCGGGGGGAATACCGGAAGGCGGGCCGGCGAGGAGTTCGCGCAGGCGCTTCAGGTCTTCCCAGGCGGGCCGCTTCAGGGTTTCGTCGCGAAGGAGCGCGGAGGGGTGATAGGTGGCGACGACGGGGATACCATCGTACGAAAGGTCGCGCCCCCGCAGGCGGTTTATGCCTTCGGCGGAACCGAGCAGGCTCTGCGCGGCGGTGCGTCCGGCGCAGAGGATTGCCCTGGGCGCCAGGAGCGCTACCTGCCGCCGAAGGTAACCGATGCAGGCGTCGCGCTCTTCCTGCTGCGGTTCGCGGTTGCCGGGCGGCCTGCACTTGACGATGTTGGCGATGTAGCAGTTGGTTTCGCGCGAGAGGCCGATGGCGGCAAGCATGCGGTCAAGGAGTTGGCCCGAGGCTCCGACAAAGGGCAGGCCCTGCCGGTCCTCCTCGGCGCCGGGCCCCTCGCCCACCACGAGCACGATGGGCGATTCGACGCCCTGTCCGAACACGACGCGGGTCCGCGTCGCGGCGAGCGCGCAGGCCCTGCATTCCAGGGTGGCGGCGCGCAGGGTTGCCAGATCGTCCAACGCGTCATGCGGCGCGCCGGTTGGGGCTTCGGCGAACGACGGGGCCGCGCGCGCGCGCCGCAGGCCGCCGGTCATGGCGTCCTCGATCAGCGCGAGGCTTTCCCACAGCTCGAACCTGTCCTCCGGCGCGAAGTCCTTCATCGGGATACCGTCATCTGGACACCATCAGGACCTGTATGATCTGCAGCGTCGGGAAAATGACGCACACGACGATGAACACCACTTCCAGGACCACCATGCGGCGCTCCGCGGAATCGTTCTTCAGCATTTCGTAGAGGTTCTGCAGCGTGGTCAGGCGCCGCTGGACGGACACCATCCATCCCTCGGTGTTGAACATGTCGCATAACCTTGCGTAGACCATGCCGAGGAAATAGTCGCCGATGATCTTGGACGCGTTGTCCAGGTTTTCCAGGGTCAGCAGGGCGTCCAGGCGCAGGCCTGCCAGGCGCGCGGACTTCACGCGCAGGCTTCCCTGCCCGAAACGCTTCCTGCCGCTGGACAGGTACAGGGATCGCACATCGTGCTCCGCCTCCTCCAGCCAGGTGTCCAGGAGGCCGTCGAGCACGCGCAGTTCGTTCAAGCGGTAGTTGGCGATTTCGGCGATGATCAGGAGGTCCTCGTAATCCCGCGACGGGTCGATGATGAGGCATCGGTCCATGTCGAACACCGCCAGATCGCCCGAGGAATAGCAGAAGGGCCTGGATATGATCTGCGACACCTGGGTGCCGTGCAGGACCCCCGGCTTCTCGCCTGAAATGAGGGCGGCCGCGCGGTCGCGGTTCCGGGCCAGGAAGGCTTCGGGATCGCCTCCCGGACATTCGAGCAGGCAGAACGCGGTGTAGGTTTCGCGCTCCTCCATGCCGGAGTTGCGGTAGCCGGCCACGGCGCCCCGCACGGCCTCGGACGCGATCGCATAACTTTTGGCGGCGAATTCCGACACGCGGGGCGAATCCGGCCCGTCGCCCACGCGGGTATCCGCGAGTTCCGCCAGGGCCTCGAAGGTCGAGGAGGTGCGGTAGCGGACCACGATGGTGAGGGCGCCGTCGTCGTAGATTTTCGCGTAGGCCTGGAATCGGCTGAAGGAGGCGGCGTCGCAGCCTTCGCAATTCAGGGCCAGCACGAGGGGCTTGGGCAGCTTGAGCGAGGCCGGCGTATCGCGGCGCTTGGCGAACCCGAGGTCGGGATGCGCGGGTATGAGGGATTTTACCTTAGCCAAATCCACGGCGCGGCCGATGTCGTACACATGGATGTGCACGATCTCCACCGGCAGCCGGGCGGCGTCGTCTGCGGCGCCGGCCTCGACCTGTGTCATTTCACCTCCGAACGGGCAACCTCCCGGTCGAGCGCGCTCAGTACGAGGATGCTGCCCGCGGGCACCGAGAAGGGCGCGCTGAAATTGCCCCCGGGATGCTTTGCCGAAAGGATCGGCGAGCGCTTGCCGTCGGCCCCCAGCGATTCGAGCCGCACCGGCACCGGGTACGGATACGCCGGCAGATTGTACACGTACACGCCGTTAACCATGCCCGCGGCAACCGCGGGCGCCGCCACGGTCAGCTTAACCCTGGCGTCCGCGGCAACCTCGACCCCCGGCGCGGGATCCTGCGCGACGACGCTTCCGGGCAGTTCGCCCTGTTTCGCGGCGCGCATGGAAAAATCGACCGTCAGGGGAGACGAAGCCACCGCGGCCGCCAGCTTGGCCATCGGCACGCCGACGAATTCCGGTACGACCGATTTCCTGCTTTCGGGTCCCATGCTCACGACCAGGTCAAGCACGGTCGGGCCGGATATTTCGGTTCCTGCGGGAGGTTTCTGTTCGAGGATCGTGCCGGCCGGTTTTTCGTGATAGGTGTAGACCGGCGGTTCGCGGATGGTGATCAGGGGACGCGAGGCTGCGAAGGTGCTCTGCAGGTGGAGCTTGAGCTCCTCCAGGTCGCGGCCGACGTAGTTTTCTATCTTGTCGAGCACGGCGCCGCGCGACACGGTCAGATGGACTCGCCTGCCCGCCTTTACGATGGAACCGGGAAGGGGAGTCTGTTCAAGTACGGTATTGCGGTCGGCGGGATTGTCGGTAAAGCGCAGCGACAGCCGGGGATAGAGTTCGCGCTCCTGCAGCTTTACCAGGGATTCGGCCAGATCCATGCCCCGCAGGTCCGGCACCATGACGCGCTCCGGGCCCCTGAGCACGAGAAAGAAGGCCGCGAAGGCCGCGAGGCCGAACACGATGGCCATGAGCGCGGCGAACCATGCGAAATTCCTGCGCTGCGCGGGATTCATCCCGGAAAAATCCGGCCCCCGCACCGAGGCGGCGCGCTTCGTGATGCGTGAACCGATCCCTTTCAGGATGCGGGAGAGTGGCCGTGTGGGCTTTGTCATGGCGCGGACGAATCCTCCGGAGGCCCGCCGAGACGCGCACCGGCCAGATCCCGTACCCCATTGGCGAATTCCTTCCAGGATAACGCCTTCTTGGTAGAGAACCGCAACCGCTTCACGGCCAGCAGACCGTCGTTCGTTTGTACCATCAGCCCTTCGGACTTGTCCAGAGCGACGATGGTTCCGTTCGGCGCCGACGCGGCCTGAGCGCCGGGCCGCGGTTCGGCTTCGAGAATGTCGAGTTTCCGGCCGTGCAGCCAGGTATGCGCGCCCGGCCAGGGGTCGAAAGCTCGTATCCGGGCATCGATGTCCAGCGCGGAAGCGTTCCAGTCGATCAGGCCATGGGCCTTGGTCAGGAGCGGGCACCAGGTCGGCGTGCCTTGCTGGGGCACGGCCCGTTCGGCGCCACTGCGAATGGCGTCCAGAACCTCGACCACGAGCGAGGCCCCGACTTCAGCGGCAAGCGCCGACAGGCTGGCGGTGGTTTCCCTGCCGTCAAGCGGTATCCTGGTCGAGGCGAGGATGTCGCCCGCATCGAGTTCCAGCAGGATCCGCTGCACGCAGACGCCGGTCTCGCGGTCGCGCGCCAGGATGGCGGCGGGAATGGGCGTGGCGCCCCGGTGCCGGGGCAGGAGGCTGGGGTGGATGTTGATGCCTCCGCGCGGAAAGAGGTCCAGGAAGCGCGGCCCGAAAATCCTGCCGTAGGCGAAGGTGACCATGAGTTCGGGCCGCAGCGCGGCCACGGCTTCGCGCGCTTCGGTTTTCAGGGTCGGAAAAGCGAGCACGGGAATGCGGGGCCCCGGTAATTCCGCGGCGGCCAGCGCTACCGGGGTGGCCGAACGCTCCATCCCCCTGCCCCTGGCCGATTCCGGATTCGTGAGTATGCCCACCACCTCGTGGCTGGCGGCGATCGCCCGCAGGGCGGGCACGGCGATCTGGGCGCTGCCGGCGAACAGGATGCGCACCGGCCTTACATCCTGACCAGGCGCTGGTAGCGGGCTATGGCCTTTTCCCGGCGGGGTTCGCTCAGGCGATCCACGAACAGCTTGCCGTCGAGATGGTCGTTTTCGTGCAGGATGACGCGGGCCAGGAGGCCTTCGGCATCGACGGTGAACGGCCTGCCGCGCTCGTTGAAGGCCTGGATGCGCACGGCCGAAGGCCGCCGGACATTGGTGTACAGGCCGGGAAAGGAGAGACAACCCTCTTCGTAGTCGGATTCTTCCTGGCTGGTCTGGATTATTTCCGGATTTACGAAAACCCGGGGCTTGTCATTCTCGACATCCGTGACAAAGAGCCTGACCGAGGCGCCCACCTGGGGCGCGGCCAGACCCAGGCCGTGTTCGCGCTTCATCGCGTCGAACATGTCGGCGACCAGGGCCTGCAGGCTTTCGTCGAACACGGTCACCGGTTCCGCCCTGCGCTGCAGGACCGGGTCCCCGAAAGTAACGATTTCACGCATGCGATTTCACCTCGTGCTGCTTCTCGTGGTTGCCTTCGAAGATATCACCGCAGGGGCGGAATGACGACACGGTCGCCTTCCGCGACGCCCGCGCGGCCAAACCAGCCGCGCGGCACTTCCAGCGCGTAGCGGACGCTGCGGTCGGATGATCGGGGCTGTTCCGAATATGGTTCAAGGTCGAGGATGCGCGCGATGGTGCCGTCCGAAAGGAGGTAGGCGATCGACAGGGGAATGCGCGTGTTCTTCATCCAGAACGAGAGGCGCTGGTCGGATTCGAACACGAAGAGCATGCCCTTGCCGTCGGCAAGCTCGGTTCGGTGCATGAGCCCGCGCGTGCGCTCGGTTTCGTCGTCGGCTACTTCGGCCACGAGTTCCGCGCCGCCCAGCCTGAGGCGCGCCGTCGGCAACGGCGGGTTGGGCTTGTCGATGAGGGATGCGCTTCCATCGGAGCGCACCCCGCCGTTGCCGCCGCAGGACATCAGCGCGACCGCGACCCCGAGGGCGACCGCGACCCA
>CAYRXK010000087.1:1954-9161 GCA_964428265.1 uncultured Treponemataceae bacterium | reverse complement strand
CCCAGGAATTCCAGCGCGCTGCGCTCGAAGCCGTCGGCGTCGGTGTTGTAGCCGGCCCAGGTGCCATCGCGCCGCACCAGCGTGTTGCAGGCGCCGATGCCCTGCACGTCCACCGAGCGGAACGACAGGAAGGGCAGCACGTCCTCCTTGAACGGCACGGTCACCGAGGCGCCCTGCACGTCCAGCTCCTCCAGGATCTGCATGAAGTAGCCGGCCTCGTCCGAGGGCAGGGGCATGTACGCCGCATCCATCCCGGCGCGGCGGAAGGCGTTGTTGTGCAGGGCCGGCGACCTGGACCCGATTACGCTGGTGCCGCCGATCAGCGCGTACAGCTTGGTGTCCGGCCCCACCTCGCGCGAGCGGAAGGTCTCGGCGAAGGTCCTGGCGTCGACCAGGCCCACCGAACCCATCGGCATGCCCGCGTACATGGCGCCCGCGTAGGCGAGCATCGATCCGAACATGCGCGGCACGAGCCTGCCGCCGTACCCGAATTTGCCCAGGGTCAGGATGATGCGCTCGCGCTCGGGCAACTTCCGCGACCAGGAAAGCAGGCGCGCCAGATCGGCCGAATTGCGCGGGCTTACCGCCAGGCGGGGAATTTCGTCCGGTTCGTCGGAAATATCGGCCCAGGCGGCTTCCAGGTCGTCGGGTATCGAGTCGGGGCAGTTCACGCTGCGGATGATGCGCGTGCCGAAGGTGCGGCAGGCGTCCTCGACCGCCACCGCGTGGAAATCCGATTCAAGGTCCACGTAGGCGAAGTTGCCCTTGGCGTCGGGGCTGGCGTAGGAAAGCGCCTTGGCGAACATCGTCATGCGCACGCCTTCGCCGTCCTCGAACTGGCCCCCGTCGGAAACGCGGCGCACCGTCAGGATCGTGGGCAGGCCCGCCTGTTCGGGAAAGGAGCGCAGCAGGAACTTTTCCGCCGGCACCAGGCAGTCGGCGCGCAGTTCCACCATATCGACATAGGGGCGCTGGCGATCCAGCGCTTCCAGGTTTTCGCGCAAGGTCTTGCCGGTCAGGCAGAGGCAGATGGGCGTGCGGTCCGTCGGAAGTGCCATGGCGTCTCCTGCGGCCCAAATGTACCCCTGAACGCCGCCCGATGTCCATGTTCGGCCTGGGGGTATGCGCCGGGTCGAGGGTATGCGCCGGGTCGAGGGGGGCCTGAGTTGGATTGACACGAACGGGCGCGGGGTATAGCCTGACAGGCACACTCACTCCCAAGGGGAAACCCCATGAGCTACTCGGACCCGTCGAAGTTGGGCGTGCTTGCCTGCCCCGGCGCCGAAGCTTTCACGGACCAGGTGGTCCGCAAGCTCGCCGGCATCTACAAGCGCCGATTCGACCGCAAGACCCAGGCTCTCTCGTCCAGGTACCACCTCTCGCCCGAAGAAGTCACGCGCGACATCAACTTCGCCAACGACAGCGCATCCAGCCTGACCTACGTGCCGGGCCCCACGGACCGCTACCGCCTGCCGCAGCTGAAAGTCCACACGCGCCACACCTTTTTCGCCAACGGCGAAATCAAGGCGGAAATCCTGGATTCCGTGCGCGGCAAGGACCTCTACATCATCCAGGACATCGAAAACCACCAGCCCATCGCCTTCAACGACGGCGCGGAACACAAGGTCCTGTCGATCAACGACCACATCTTCAGCCTTTTCGTCACGATGGACGCCGCCATGCAGGCCGGCGCCGAGCGCGTCAACCTCGTGCTGCCCACCTACCCCTACTCGCGCCAGCACAAGAAAAAGGGCCGCGAAGGCCTTACCGCGGCGCGCGTCGGGTCCATGATGGAGCACCTGGGCGCCTCGCGCATCATCACCCTGGGCATCCACTCCAAGGAAATCGAAAACTGCTTCGACCGCACGCGGCTTGAAAACCTGCACGCGTCCTTCCAGATCATCGAAAAGCTCTTCGGCCTGGTCGATCCCCGGCGCGAGGACATCGTCGTCCTGGCCCCCGACACCGGCGCGGTGGACCGCAACAAGTTCTACGCCAACGCCCTGCAGCGCCCCCTGGCCCTGCTGTACAAGGAGCGCGACTACTCCAAGGTCACCCGCAACGCCGCGGAATCCAACATTTCCGAAATGCGCCTTTTGGGCGACGTGAAGGGCAAGACCATCTTCATGGCCGACGACATGATCGGCACCGGCGGCACCCTGATCAAGGGCATGAAAAACCTCAAGGAAATGGGCGCCGAAAAAGTGATCTGCGCGGTGTCGCTGCCGCTCTTCTCGGGGTCCGCCATCGAGGATTTCGACGCCGCCCACAAGCAGGGCCTCTTCCATCGGATCATCGGCACCAACGCGGTCTTCCACAACGACCTCCTGCAGAAGGAGTGGTACGTCCAGGCCGACGTCACCGGCCTCTTCGCGCAGACCATCAGCCTGGTGCACCACGACCGCTCGCTTTCGTCCACCCTGGACAACCGCGATGTCGTGACCAAGATGATCAAAAAGCACATGGACCGGCTTGCGGCCCAGGACGCCGCGGCGCAGGCCGCCCAGGACGCCGCGGCGCAGGCCGCCCAGGACGCCGCGGCGCAGGCCGCGCTCGACATGCAGGCCGCGCCCGCGCCGGAATCTCCCGTGTGAGGATCCTCCGGATTCCCGCCGGGGCCGCCGCGCTCATCCTGGATCTGGACAACACGCTCTACACTCATCCCGCCTACGTTGCCCACCAGGAAACCAGCCAGGTCGCGCGGCTGGCCCGGCACCTGGGCCTGCCCGTATCCGGCCCCGGCGGCGCCGAAACCCTCTTGGCGCGGGCGCGCCGTGCCCGCGCCGACTCAGGCCTGCCCAAGACCTCATTGGCCAACCATTACCTGGAACTCGGCGTACCCATGGCCGACATCGTGCGCTGGCGGGTCGAGGAAATCGTGCCCGCGCGCTGGCTCTCGCCCGATCCCGCGCTGGCAGCCACCCTTTCGCGCCTGCGCCGCCGCTTCAGGCTCGCCCTCCTGACCAACAACCCCGCCTCGGTCGGCCGCGAAAGCCTGCGGGCCCTCGGCGTCGAAGCCCTGATCGAAACCGTCACCGGGCTGGACGACACCGGCCGCTCCAAGCCCAGCCCCGAACCCTTCCTGGCCGCCTGCGCCTCGCTCGGCCTGCCGCCGGAAGCCTGCATCTCCGTCGGCGACCGCGAAGACGTCGACTGCCTGCCCGCGCTGGCCCTGGGCATGGGCGCCGTGCTGGTCGACGGCCCCGCCGACCTCGCCGCGCTGGCCGACCTGCTTGCCGCCGCGTCCGCCCCCTGACGGACCCGCGCGCCACCCTCGACCCCATGAAATCCGCGCGAACCTGAAATCCGCGCCTCCGCGCGATAGACTTCATTCCATGCGAAAACGCGCAACCCCGCGGCATGCCCGCATGCTGGGCGTGTCCATCCTCAGGGTCTCGGCCGGAGCCCCGGGCGGCGACCCCTTCGTCATTCTGGGCGAACGCTCGGGCGGACGCTTCCTTACCGCGCCCATCGGCCCCACCGAAGCCATCTCGCTGGTCATGCGTATGGAAGGCATCGCCACGAGCGAACCCCTGACCCACGACCTCTTCGCGTCGATGTTCCAGGAAGCCGGATTCATCGCGGACCGTGTCGAGATCGCCCCGCGGGGTTGTGCCGACTATTCCCCCGATGCCTCGGACTCGCCTGATAGTAGTAATTCTTCAGAAGGAAATGAATTGGGCGCGCGCCTGTTCTACCGCGCGGGCGGATCGCCCCGGGTGCGCGAATTGCGGGTGGCCGATGCCCTGGCGCTCGGCCTGAGGCTGGGCGTCCCGTTCTACGCCGACGAAGCCCTCGTGCGCGCCGCGCGGTCCCGGGTCATTCTGCGGCAATCGGCCTGATCGCCGGCGCCACCGCGATACCCGCGGCCTCGGCCTGCTTCGCGAACCACCAGAACAGCGCGTAGGCGCGGTTTCCCACCGAATCGAAGGCCTTGCGCTTCAATAGGTCCATCGCCTTCATCGTCGTGATCACGTACACCACGATCCCGTCGCGCGCCGGCAGGATGGCCAGCGTGGCCTTCATGTCGCCGGGCGCCACCGCGGTCACGAACAGCACCTTCAGCGGCGTCTCGTTGCTGCTCGTGGCCAGGAAGCCGTCCGCATCGGCGCTAAGGTCGTAGCGGTACAGGTTCGCCCCGAAGGTCAGGTCCTTCTGGAACGCGTAATACGCCCAGGTCGAGGGTATGGCCCCCGCCGCGGGCGCCGGCAGGTCGCTCAGGCGATCCCCCCCCGCCGCGGCGGAAACCCGGTACGACTCCTCGTACAGCAGGCGCCAGGTGTTGCGGCTGGCCGACCAGTAATCCAACCCCTGCATCCTGCCCACCGCGTTCAGGATGCCCGCGATAACCGCGCGCTCTTCCGCCACCGCAGCCGCCGTGCCGCCTGCGCGTGCCGCGAACTCGGGCGGCCGGGCAAGCACGCCCAGCGCCTCGAAGCGCAGCCGGTCCGCCTGCGCGCTTCCGGTCAGGCGCCGCACCAGCGCCTCTACCCCGGCCGCCCGCGGCACCAGCGCCGCGACGTCCGCCTTGCCCTCTGATTTAGCCGGAACACCCACCGTGTAGGGCAAAGCGGCGGCCGGCAGGTAGGCCGCGACCGTCGCCTGCGTCTGCACGGCAGCCTGCACCTGCGACTTCGCGGTAGCCTGCGCCGCCGCGCCGGCCGGCCCAAGCGCCGCGGCCGCCACCGCGCAGGCCAGCGCCGCCAGCCTCGGCCAAAAACGCGCCACCCTCGATCCGAAACGCGCCATCATGCCACTCCGGCCTTCGCCATCGCGCGCAGCTCGCCGGAAATCGCGTACGCGCAGTCGCCGATCTTTTCGATCTGGCGCACCACGTCGATGTACAGCAACTCGGACTTCACGTCCGCGCCGGCGCCCAGTCGCTTGCGGGCGGATTTTTTCAGGTGCTTCTTGAACGAGTCGATCTTGTCCTCGAGCTCGCGCGCGATCCCCAGCTGCACCGCGTCCATGCCCTCGTGCAGATGCACCGACACCATGCCCAGGAAATCGTCCACCAGCTGGGCGTAGGGTTCCAGGATCGCCAGCGCGTCAGGATCGAATTCCAGGCCCTTTTCGTGCCGGCGCTGCAGCTGGAAGGCCAGGCTCAGGCAATTGTCGGTGATGTTCTCAAGCTCGTCCACGATGCGCATCTTGCAGCCCACCCGCTCGCGCGTGCGCTCGGACAGGTCCTGCTTGGTGATCTCCAGAAGGAAGCGCGACAGTTCCAGATGCATCTGGTCGGCGTAACGCTCCTTCAGGATAAACCACCCGGTCTCCGTCTCCAGGTCCGAGGCCGGCTTCAGAAGGTCCGCGCGGAACCGGTCGAACATGCCGCGCGCCAGGCCCGCCATGTCGGAAATCTCCTTGCGCGCGTGCAGCAGCGACAGCTCCGGCGTGGCCATCAGCGTCTGCGGCAGGTAGATCCTGCGCGCCTCGGCCTCTTCCGGCCTTTCCTTTATCAGGCGCGACAGGATGCCCGCGTACTGCTTCACGAAGGGCAGCAGCACCAGGGTGTTGGCCGCGTTGAACAGCGTATGCAGCATCGCGATGTGAATGCCCAGGTTCGAGGTTGCCAGCTCGCCCGGCACCACGAACTGCACCAGCTTCAGGAAGGGACCGAACACTACCACCACCCACACCGTGCCGGCTATGTTGAACAGTATGTGCGCCCAGGCGGCACGTCTGGCATTGGTCGAGGCGCCCGGTGCGATCGATGCCAGGAAGGCGTCGAAGGTGGTGCCGATGTTGGCGCCCAGGGTCAGCGCGGCGGCGATCTTGAAGTCGATCACCCCCTCCGCCGCCAGCGCGATCACGATGGCCAGCGTGGCCGACGACGCGTGCACCAGCACGGTGAACGCCGTGCCGGCCAGCACCGCCAGCACCAGCGCCCCGAACCCGGCGTCCGTGAAGCCGTGCAGGAATTCCAGCATGCCGGCCGACGGCTTGGGTATCGCGGTGCCGATAAAGCCCAACCCCATGAAAATCAGGCCGAACCCCATAAGCGCGCGCCCGTAGCTGCGGAACGAATCCGGCCGCTTCTTCATGACCGACATGAAAAAGCCGATCCCGAAGATCGGCACCGCCAGCGCGCCTATGCTGAACTTGGAAATGCCCGCCGCCGCGATCACCCAGCCGGTCAGCGTGGTGCCGATGTTGGCGCCCATGATCACGCCGATGCCCTGCACCAGGGTCAGCATGCCGGCGTTCACGAAGGACACCAGCATGACCGTGGTGGCCGACGACGATTGCACCGCGATGGTCACCACCGTGCCGGTCAGCACCGCCATCACGCGGTTGCGCGTCATGAAATTCAGCGCCCGCTGCAGCCGGTCGCCGGCGGCGCGCTGTATGCCCTCGGAAGTGTTCTCCATTCCGTACATGAACAGCGCCAGCCCGCCCAGGAGCTGGAACATCATCGTGGCTGCCTGCATGGCACCTGTATACACAGATTGAAGGAAACCCGGCAAGCGGATATCCTGCCCCCATACGGAGGCTACCAGGTGACCTTTGTCGTTTCGCTCGGCGGTTCCATCGTCGCGCCCCCCGAAGGGCCCGATGTCGCGTTTCTCATCCGCTTCGTCTCGCTGGCTGCCCGTTGGCTCGACGAAAGCGCCGATCGGCGCCTGATCCTGGTCGTGGGTGGAGGTGGACCCGCGCGCGCCTACCAGAACGCCTGCCGCCAGATCCGCGCGGCCGACGCGCCCAGCCACGACGAACTCGACTGGATCGGCATCGCCGCCACCCGCCTGAACGCCCAGTTGGTAAAGACCGTCTTCGGCGAACGCTGCGCGGACCCCGTCGTCACCGATCCTTCCGCCGATTTCGCCTTCGCAGGCTCCGTCCTCGTGGCCGCCGGCTGGAAACCCGGCTTTTCCACGGATTTCGACGCCGTCTGGCTGGCCGAGCGCTTCGGCGCGCCCCTGGTGGTCAATCTTTCCAACATCGCCAAGGTCTTCACCGCCGACCCCAGGACCGATGCCACCGCCACCCCCATCGACGCCATAACCTGGAACGATTTCCGCCGCATGGTGGGCGACACCTGGTCGCCCGGCGCCAACCTGCCCTTCGACCCCATCGCCTCGGGCCGCGCCCAGCAGGCGAACATCTCGGTCATCTGCGCCGCCGGCAAGGACCTTGCCAACCTGGACGACATCCTGCGCGGCCGCGCCTATGTCGGCACCCTCATCGGCGACCGCGACCCCCGGAT
>CAYRXK010000087.1:0-1854 GCA_964428265.1 uncultured Treponemataceae bacterium | reverse complement strand
TCCTGCGCGGCCGCGCCTATGTCGGCACCCTCATCGGCGACCGCGACCCCCGGATTTCGTTGGTATGAGCTCCAGGACCTCCCGCGGGGCCGCCTGGCTCAGGGCCGACGGCCTTCTGCTCCTGACCGCCCTCATCTGGGGCCTGGCCTTCTCCGCCCAGCGCAAGGGCATGGAGTTCATCGGCCCCATGGCCTACAACGCGCTGCGCTACCTGATCGGCGTGCTCTGCATGCTGCCCCTGGTAGCCAAAAGCCTGCGCGCGCGCACCAAGTCCGATGGGTCCGGGGGCGCCGCCGCGCCCGCCACCGCGCCCTCCGCCCCTGGCGCGCCCGGCCATCTTTCCGCCCGCGACAAGATCCTCGGCTCGGCCCTCGCCGGCACCTGCATGTTCCTGGGCGCCGGATTGCAGCAGATAGGCCTGGTGTCCACCACCGCCGGCAACGCGGGCTTCATCACCTCGCTCTACGTCGTCATCGTGCCCATCCTGGGCATCATCGTCGGCCGCAGGGTCTCGGGCCGCGTCTGGTTCAGCGTGGCGCTGGCCGTCGCCGGCCTCTATCTCTTGTCGGTTCGAGAGGGCTTCACCGTCTCTCCGGGCGACGGCTACGTCCTCGCCTGCGCCTTTTTCTGGGCCCTTCACATCCTCATCGTCGCACGGCTCGCGCCGCGCATGGACGTGGCCGAACTCGGCCTGGGTCAGTACCTGGTCTGCGCCGCGCTCAGCCTCGCCTCCGCCCTCGCCTTCGAGCCTGAGCCCTTCGCAGGCGCGATGGGCGCCCTCATTCCCATCCTGTACGGCGGCTTCCTGTCCATCGGGGTGGCCTTCACCCTGCAGATCGTCGCGCAGAAAGACGCGCCCCCCACGCACGCATCCATTATCCTTTCCATGGAATCACTCTTCGCCGCGGTCGGCGGCGCCCTGCTCCTCGGCGAGCGGATGGACGCCCGGACCCTGGCCGGCGGCGCGCTGATGCTCGCCGGAATGATCATTTCGCAGGTAGGACCGAATGAGCCCAAACCGGAACGATCGGAATCCCTCGCGGAACCCGTCTCCTGACGGCGCGTCCGACCTGGACACCGCGCGCGAACGCGCCCTCGACCTCCTGACCGCCGCCTACGCGCAGGACCGCCTGCCCCTGGACGACTACGAGCGCCGCGCCCGCGCCGTCCAGCAGGCCCGCGACGCCGGCGACATCGCCCTCGTCACCGCCGACCTTCCCGCCGCCGCGCAACAATCCTCGCCGCGCCATTTCCCGGTCGAGTCCCGGCACGGCCCCCAGGAAACCGTCGCCTGCATCATGTCCGACCGCCGCATGTCCGGCGACTGGCTCTCATCCGACGCCGTCACCGGCATCACCGTCATGGGATCCACCACCATGGACCTCCGCGACGCCACCTTACCCCCGGGGCGCCTGCGCATCGAACTCTTCACCCTCATGGGCGAAACCAAGATCATCGTCCCGCCCGGCCTTCCCGTCCGCCTCTCCGCCTTCCCCCTCATGGCCGAAGCCCGCCTCGACGACCGCGTCCCCCGCCGCGTCGACCCCGATTCCCCCTGGGTCGAGGTTTCCGGCATGGCCGTGATGGGCGAGATACGGGTGGTGGTGAAGGAGTAAGGGCAGTATTCACGACCTGCCATTCGCTGGGCCGGAGTTGGCTACTGGCTGTACTTGCATCAGTACGACTGGATGTACATCACTTTGTACCTAGACTTGTACAAGGCGTTGTACATCACGTTGTACAGCGGATTGTACAGCCAACAGTACAGCCTGATGTACGCGCAATGCGCAGCCCGGGCTCAGCGATCGGGGGGATGTTCCGCGCCCGGCTTCCGGTTGACACGCCGACCAGCCG
>CAYRXK010000086.1:0-9228 GCA_964428265.1 uncultured Treponemataceae bacterium | reverse complement strand
CGCCGAATATCGGGATGAAGGTGAACAGCACCGCGGTGATGATGCCCCCGCGGATGTTGGGCAGCAGCACCCTGACCAGCGACTGCATGCGCGTGGCGCCCAGATCGCGCGCCGCCTCCAGCAGCGTGAAATCGAACTTGTCGATCGTGGAGAACAGCGGAAGGATGGCATAGGGCAGGTACATGTACACCAGGACCAGCACCACCGCGCCCTGGTTGTACAGGAACTGCACGCCGCCGCCCGGGAATCCCAGCCAGCGCAGGGCCTGGTTGATGAAGCCCTCGTTTCCCAGGATGGCGATCCAGGCGTAGATGCGCACCAGGAAGTTGGTCCAGAAGGGCACGATGACCAGGAAGAGCCGCATGGCCTGGTTGCGCGACCTGGCGATGCTGAAGCCGCAGGGGAGCGCGATCAGGATGGTGATGATGGTCGACGCGACCGATACCCACAGTGTCCGCACCGCTACCGTAAGGAGCGTAGGATTGGCCAGCGAGCGGTAGGCTTCCAGGCTGAACTCGCCCTCGACCCCGCCATACAGGCCCTTTTTCAGGAACGAGTACACGACGATGATGGCCAGGGGCGCGGCGAAGAATACGGTGAGCCAGAGCGCCTGGGGAGCCGCGTAGGCGGTTCCGTAATTGCGCTTCATGAAACCTGCTTTTCCACGATCACCGCGTCGCGGGCGCTCCAGGAAAGGAAGACCTCGTCCTTCCATTCGATGTCGGGCACGCCCTCGGACCAGTTGGCGTGCTGGCGGAACACGGTGACCAGGCCGCCGGATTCCGTCTGCACGATGTACTTGGTCTGGAAGCCCGAGTAGACCGGTTCGTGCACCACGCCGCGCAGCACGTTCAGCAGCGGCAGGTCCGCCGGCCGTTCGTTGGTGATGCGGATTTTTTCCGGGCGCACCGTGGCGCTCACCCGGTCGCCCGCGCCGACCTCGACATCATCCTCCACCAGCATGCGCCCGAATCCTTCGGCATCCACGGTGAAGAGGTTGCCCTGGCGCGAGAGCACGGAGCCCGAGAACATGTTGGTTTCGCCGATAAAGCGCGCCACGAAGTCCGAAGCCGGGTTTTCGTAGATCTGCTGGGGCGTGCCAACCTGCAGCAGGTTGCCGCCGTTCATGACCGCGATGCGGTCCGACACCGACAGGGCTTCCTGCTGGTCGTGCGTGACGTAGATGAAGGTGATGCCGACCTTGTCGTGGATGGCGTCGAGTTCCATCAGCATGTGCTGGCGGAGCTTGGCGTCCAGCGCGGACAGGGGTTCGTCCAGCAGCAGGACCGAGGGTTCGTTGATCAGGGCGCGCGCGATGGCGACGCGCTGCTTCTGCCCGCCTGAGAGCATTGACGGCTTCTTGGCGGCGTGCGCCTGCAGCTGCACCAGTTCCAGGTGCTTGAACACCAGGTCCTTGACCAGGCGGCCGGGGACCTTGCGCAGGCGCAGGGGAAAGGCCACGTTTTCGAACACCGTCAGGTGCGGGAACAGGGCGTAGCTCTGGAATACGGTGTTGCAGTGGCGCTTGTCCGGATCCAGCCCCGACACGTCCACACCGTCCAGCCGGACCACGCCGGAATCGGCTTCCTCGAACCCCGCGATGACCCTGAGCAGGGTGGTCTTGCCGCAGCCCGAAGGGCCGAGCAGCGAATAGAATTCGCCTTTTTTTATTTCAAGGCTGACGTCCTTCAGGGCCTTGAAGGAACCGAAGGACTTGGACACGTTCGAAACGGTAACATCCGAACCTTTCACCGCACCACATCTCCTGTGCGTCGTGATATGTACGGGTCAGGTATAGTAAATGCACCCCTCTTGGTCAATATGAAATCGCAGGGTCGAGGGCGGGCGTCGGCCATTGCCGCCGCCCGCGCCCGGTCTGCGATGCGCGGCGGCCGCGTCAGCGCGCGGGCATCGCCGCCAGCACCGCGGCCATGATCTCCGATTCCAGCGCCTCGGCCCTGGCCTCCAGCGATTCGGCCTCGGCGGCCAGCCGATCGGCCAGGC
This sequence comes from uncultured Treponemataceae bacterium, assembly GCA_964428265.1. Classification (GTDB taxonomy): domain Bacteria; phylum Spirochaetota; class Spirochaetia; order Treponematales; family Rectinemataceae; genus CAYRXK01. Next base: position 7,224 of record CAYRXK010000086.1, on the reverse strand, counting down.
CCGTGTCATCCAGCGAGGCCAGGTTGGTGCGCACGTTCAAGAGGGCGCCGCGCAGGCCCGCGCGCGAAACCAGGGCGCCGACGCCCGCGTCGGAGGCCGAGTTCCGGTTGCCCTTTTCCGCGGCGACCTTGCAGGCTTCCATCGCCTGCAGGCAGGCCCGCGCGTTGGCCATGGGCACCAGGGCGGAACGTTCGGCCGCTTCGCGCATCGCGCGCGCGCGCTCGGCTTTCTGCGCCTCGCTGGATTTGGGCAGACGGCCCGCTTCCAGTATGGCGTTGAAGGCGTCGGTATCGTCGTCGACCCCTGACAGGAGGCCTTCCTTCAGGCCCTGCGCGGCCACGGCCATGTCGCACAACGCGTCGCGCGACGCTTCGTAGCCGGCCTTGCCGACGGTCAGGTTGCCCACCATCGCCGCTAGCGCGGCTCCCGCGGCTCCCGCGAGCGCCGCCGCCGATCCGCCGCCGGGCGCGGGCGAATCCCCCGACAATTCGTCCAGGAAACCCGCGAGCGTCATGGACGCGAGCTTCCCCGGGCTTCGGTACGCCCACTCGATTATTTTCCGCTCGGCGTCGAATTCCTGCACCGAATCCAGGCCCATGGACTGCACGGCGGCATCCACCGCGGCACGGTCGGGCGCGCCGGGATTCTTGCCCGCCCTGGCAAGGAAATGCCTGCCCGCATCGCGCAGCACCTCCAGCGGCACCAGGCCCACCAGTTCGGATCCGGTGACCAGGAGGCCGCGCTTTTCGGCTTCTTCCTTCACGGTTTCGAAGACGACGTGCAGGGGCGTGGCGTGGTGGTCGGTCAGGTTGATGGATACCTGCGCGCGGCGGTAGGCGTCGATGTACCAGCCGATGGCGCGCACGGATTTGAGCCTGCCGGGCACCATGACGTTGGCGCCCGAGGCGTCCTTGATGATGGCGCCGTCGGGGCCGCGCGCCGCCCTGCCCGCCTCGCGGACCGAGAGCGCCACCTCGTTGGCCAGCTTCTTGTCCCTGGTGTTGAGGTTGACGTTGTACGCCACGAGGAACTCGCGGGCGCCGGTAACTGTGGCGCCCCAGCGGGCGTCGAAGGCGGCGGCGCCGAAATCGGGCGCCCAGGCGGGGTCGGCGAGCTTGCCGGCCAGGCCTTCGTATTCGCCGGAGCGTATGTCGGCCAAGAGGCGGCGCTCCGGACGCGACGCGGCATGCTCGTACAGGTAGACCGGCACGCCGAGTTCATCCGCCATCGCGCGGCCGAAGCGGCGCGCCAGTTCGGCGCATTCGGCCATCGAAATGCCGGAAACCGGCACGAAGGGGCAGACATCCAGCGCGCCCATGCGCGGGTGCGCGCCCGAGTGCAGGCGCATGTCGATGCGCGCGCGGGCGACATGGGCCGCGGCGAGGGCGGCCTGCAGCACCGGTTCGGGTTCGCCCACGAAGGTGTAGACGGTACGGTTGGTATCGGCACCCGGATCCACGTCCAGAAGGGCCGCGCCCTTCACCCCGCGGATCGCGGTGGCGATCGCCTCTATGGTTTCCTTGTTCCGCCCTTCCGAGAAGTTGGGAACGCATTCGACGAGTGCTTTTTCCGCCATGGTGCTGAACCTCCCTGATTGGAGGTATCAGTATAACCGCCCTTGCCGCGCCGCGCGAGGCCCGGCGCTCCCGGCGCGCCATCGGCGCGGTCGCCGGGGCCGCGCGGGGTGGCCAGCTTGGTGTGCGGGAATCCGTCGCCGGTCCGGGCCACGTCCAGCAGGCGCTGCGCGGCCTTGTAGGGCACCGTCAGGAAAGAATAGGTATCGTAAATCTCCACGCTGCCGATCTGGCGGTCCTGCAGGCCGGTGTGGCCCTTCACCAGGTCCACCAGCGCGCGGGCGCTCAGGCGATCGCGCTTGCCCGCGGCGATGAACAGGCGCGAAACGCCGGCGCGGTCCACCGAACTGTCCTGGATTTCCTGGATTTCGCGGTATTTGGACGGATCGATCTCGTCGCGGAACCCCTCCGAAAGCGCGGCGGCCAGGGCCGCCTTCGCGTCCATGCGCGAAAGGAGAGAGTCTGCCATCTCCAGCCACATGTCGGGCGTGCCGGCGATCTGCGCCGCCTCGATGCGCGCCGCGAGACGCTCCTTTTTCGCGGCGATCAGCCCCTCGACCCCGGGCACCTTGGCCTTTTTCAGCGCCGATCCGGAAACCTGGCGGATCCTGAACAGCTTGCGGTATTCCTCGGGCGTTACGAAGGTGATCGCGGTGCCGGAATTGCCGGCGCGCCCGGTGCGGCCCACGCGGTGCAGGTACGAATCGGCGTCGTGCGGCAGGGACCAGTTGATCACGTGGGTAAGCTTTTCTATGTCGATGCCGCGCGCGGCCACGTCGGTGGCCACCAGGGCCTGCACGCGGCGGTCGCGGAATTTGCCGAGCACGCGCTCGCGCGCTTCCTGCGTCATGTCGCCGTTCAGGGCCTCGGCGTCGTAGCCGCGCTCGGTGAGCGACTTGGCCACGCGGTCGGATTCCACCTTGGTGGACACGAACACGATGCCGAAAAAGTCCTCCGCCTCGTCGATGATGCGCGACAGCGCCTCCAGCCGGTCGCGCTCGCGCACCTCGATCCAGAGCTGCTCGGCCAGTTCGGTGGTCAGCGTGGCGGACGAATCCTCGATGATCTCGATCTCGCCCACGCGGGCGCGCACGGCCTGGATCACGGGACGCGCCAGGGTCGCCGAAAAGAGGACCACGCGCGAGGTTGCGGGCATCATGCCCATGACCGCCTCGATGTCCTCGATGAAGCCCATGTCGAGCATTTCGTCGGCCTCGTCCAGCACGAAGTGGCCGATGCGCGAAATGTCCAGGCTGCCGCGCTTCAGGTGGTCCAGCACGCGCCCCGGGGTGCCGACCACGATGTCCACGCCCGAGGCCAGGCGCTTCAATTGTTCCAGCATCGAGGCGCCGCCGTACACGGTGGCGATCCTGGGCCGGTCGCCGCCGCGCAGCGAGGAGATTTCCTCGGCCACCTGGATGGCCAGCTCGCGCGTGGGAACCAGGACCAGGGCGCGGACCTGGCCGCGGATCCATTCGCCGCCCGAAGCGGGATCGGGCCGCTCGCGCAGCGCTTCGATGAGGGGTATGCCGAAGGCGGCGGTCTTGCCGGTGCCGGTGCGCGCCTTGGCGGCGAGCGCGGGCCCGGGCTGCATGAGGCGGGGGATGGCCAGCGCCTGGATCGAGGTGGCTTCCTCGAAGCCCTTCGTCTTGAGGGCTTCGATCATCTGCGCGGATAGTCCGAAGGTATCGAATGTCATTAATTTCAATTATATGCGGAAATTGCCGCTACATACTAGGGGATCGCGCGGTATGGTCGTTCAGGTGCTGGCGGCAGCTTCGCTGGCCTGGCGCGCCTCGAGCTTGTCGCGGCGCTTTTGCTGGCGCACCAGGATCAGTACCGAAAGTTCATACAGCAGCAGCATCGGAATGGCGAGCAAGACCTGGGAAATCACGTCGGGCGGGGTCAGGATGGCTGCGGCCACGAATACCACCAGGATGGCGTACTTGCGGATCCGGGTCAGGAGTTCGGCCTTCAGGATGCCCAGGGCGCCCAGGATTGATGCCACGACCGGCAGTTCGAAGGCTCCGCCGAAGGAAAGCGCGAGGTTGCTGATGAACGAGAAGTAATCGGCGATGGAAAACATGGCGATGATGCGTTCGGTCTGGTATTGGTTGAAGAACCGGATGGTGAACGGCACGATCACGTAGAAGGCGAAGGCCGCGCCCCCGGCGAAGAACAGGGTGCCCGCCAGCAGCGCGAAAATCATGGACGGGGTTTCACCCTTTTTCAGCGCCGGTCGGACAAAGCGCCATACCTGAAAGAGCAGCACGGGCGAACTGGCCGCAAACCCCACGGCCAGCGAGAGTTTCACATAGGCCATGAACAGGTCGGGAGGCGACAGGTACACGAACTGGAGCGAACCTGCCGGCCGCATGATGAATTCCGCGATCCGGTCGGCAAAGCCGAAGGCGGCCAGCGATGCGCCCACGAAGGCCGCCATTCCTATGATGAGCCTGCGCCTGAGTTCCGCAAGATGCCCCACGAAGGACATCGCCGAGGGCGTTTCGCCTTTTTTTGCTTCCATCTGCGCGGAACCGCCCGTCAGGACTTCTTCCCTTCCTGGGTCGAGGCCTTGGACGCGCTCTCGATCTTGGTTTTGGGCGCTTCGTCGGAGGGGTCGGTCGCCTTTTCGATTTCGTCGGTGACCTTTTCGGTGCTCTTGCGGAACTGCTTTATCGCGTCGCCGACCGCCTTGCCGATTTCGGGGAGTTTTTTCGGCCCGAAAATCACCAGCGCGATGACGAGAATGAGTATGAGTTCCATGGGGCCGATTCTACCGAACATGTGGTACCTCCTGCCGGATCCGCTCCGGATGCGTGTAGACTGACGGATTCACGGATCCTATCCTTCCGGCGAGGGTTATGCCGCCCCGCACGGCCAATTCGTATGCGGTCGTCGTCGGTATGCTCCGGGATGCGAGCAGCGGCACGCCGCAATTCATGGCCTTGATCGCCATGTCCGCGGCGATCCTGCCCGATGTGATGAGCGCGCAAGCCCGGAGTTCCCACCCTTCGGCGATGGCACGGCCGATGGCCTTGTCCACCGCATTGTGCCGGCCCACATCCTCACGGATGATCGATTCCCAGCCCTGCGGAGAGCCCGGCACGCGCCGCGCCAGCGCCGCGCAGTGCATGCCGCCGGTTTCCCCGTGCAGGGCGGCGCGTGAAAACATATCCTTCAGCAGGTCGGCCAGCTCGCCCAGGCCGACGGAAAACCCGGTCTGGATCGCCTTGACGAACAGCAAGCGGCCGAACGCCGCTTCCTGGCTGCCCGTACCTAGACCGGAACCGCACCCGGAGGCGACCACGTCCGCCAACGATACACCGTCCTGGGTTTCGCGCAAGACAGCCTGTACATCAACCCTCGACCTGTTTTCGCATACGGCGATTCTGGGCCTGGCCGCTCCGGGACCATTCGCGACGAGCCCGCGGGAAGCCAGGTGTCCCCACGCCAAATCGTCCAGATCGCGGGGAGTGCACATCAAGGTGGCCGCGAGCGAACCGTTCACCCAGAGTTCCACCCCGCTCTCCGGAGCCAGCGGCGGAATCACGGATTTTCCTTCTGCCCGACCTCGATCCATTCGCACAGGGATTCGGCGAGCCTCTCGGCCAGGTGCAGCGTCGAATACAGGTACAGCGCACCGTTCGACGCGGCGCAGGTCCTGATGTCGGTGCAGTCGGGCCGCAGTTGCATCATGCCGAGCGCCTGCCTGATGTCGCGGTCGGACATAGAAAAGGGCGGATCCGCGAAGAACCTGATATCGGTGGGGCGCGGGTAGATGCGCGAATCGTCACGCACCGTTTCGGCGATCAGCCGTACGGGATCCCGTTCCTCCAACCTGAGAAGGTGCAGCGCATAGGCCCCGGTCATGGACCGTTCGCTGAAAAACCAGGTTTCCGAGGAACCGGCCATCTTTTTCAGGTCTTCGGCGTTTTCGGCGTGTTCGATAGCCTCTTCCACGCCGCGCGGGAATTCAGCCTGCAGTTCCTGCGGCACGGGATGGGCGGCGCTGAGCGCGGTGAGCGATGAGAGCCGGTGTTCGGCCGAATCGGCGCGGATGGCCTGCGCGATCGCCCCGGAAAATTGCCGGGCGGGACCTTCCGGAGACGATGCGGCGACCTCCGCAGGTTTTCCGGAAGAATCCGGGGCTGGATCGGGGAGATTCCTTTGCTTTTTTCCGGGAAACGCGAAACCCATCCTCGAAAGACTCCTCATTCCATGAATAGACAAAAACCGCCGCATCAGCATGACGCCGACGCGGCGGCGCGTCAATGAGTCGATATACGGCGCGGGATGCCTGTTTCAGATAGGCAGGCACCCGCACGCCTTTTTGATCATCAGGCCGGCAGCAGCCCCTTGGCAGCCAGCCCTTCGGCGACATCCTTCATACCGGCCGCTTCGAGGCCCGCGCGCGTCGGGGCGCCGGTTTTCTCGTCCCAGCCGAACTCGCGATAGACCATCGTGCGGCCGAGTTCCATGTCGTCCTTGTCCATCTGGATGGTTCCGGGCGTGAACTGCGCCACCTTGGACCCGTCCTTGGCCTTGTCGGGCGTGACGGACCATTCGGTGGTCTGGTCGTGGTTGACGCGAAGATCGACCGGGTTGGCGATGCCCGCCGCCTTCATCTGTGCGATGGTGTAGGCGCGCAGCAGGGTGAAGCCCTTCGCTGCCGCGTTGTCCAGGTCCTTCTCGGACATCTTGATGCCGGTGGCCAGCGAATAGAACTGCGCCTCGAGCGAGGTGTCGCCGCGGTACTTGCGCTCCTTCAGGGGGCTGACCGCCATCGGCCACATCCAGTTGCAGAGCGTCAGCGAATTGTGCAGCAGGCTGCGCACCAGCGAGTACCGGATGAACTTGGCCTTGTAGACGTTCATCGGCTTATAGTTGTTGGGCGCGTCCAGGGCGTCGGGAGAACCGAAGATCTCTCCGGCGATTTCCTTCTGGATCGCGATCGGCAGCTTGGAGCCGATGAAGTTCATGTGGCTGTGGTTCTGCGCGTCGCGGTTGGAGAAGCAGGAGATCAGCGCGCCGACCTGGGCGCCGGCTTCGTTGGAGTGATGGACGGGCCAACCGCCCTTGGACCAGAGCTTGTTGCCCTTGTAGTTCCAGTAGTCGTCGCCCAGGTTCCAGCGCTGAGCCATCCATGCGGCGCCGTCGCCTATGTGCGAGAACTCGCCCTTCTTGAAGGCCACGCGCTCGTAGTAGTCGGCCAGGAAGGTGGCGTCGCCCTTTTCGAGCTTCTCCCAGGGGATGGACGCGTACTCTTCGGCGGACAGGATTTTCTTGAACACTCCCTTTTCGTACAGATACTGAAGGTCGCGGCTGGTCTGGCCGTAGTTGCACCAGACGCCCAAGTCGTCCGCATAGTGCGCGCCGATGGCGGTGCCGACGATGAGGGCGTCGTCGCCGGTGTGGCCGTCGAAGTCCTTGATGCCCTTGAACATCAGCGACCTGGGGCTGAACCAGCCCATGCAGGTGTTGGACACGTAGGGATCCATGCCGTATTTCTCGAGCTGCGGAACCTTGAGCTGCGAGTGGCAGCGGATCGGGCAGTGCGAGCAGCCGCCCATGCGGACCGTATACTTTTCGGCCGCGGCGCCGAGATCGAACGTGGCTTTCATGGTGCGCAGGCCGACCGACTGCATGT
>CAYRXK010000085.1:0-9272 GCA_964428265.1 uncultured Treponemataceae bacterium | reverse complement strand
CTACTACCCCCAACTCAAGAATTTCACCGCCGATGACGTGATGTTCATCCTGACGTTTCCGCCCTACTCGGCGGAAACCCGCCAGGTGGCCGAAGTCGTCAAGGAGAGAAAGGGCACGCTGTACCTTTTCACCGATTCGGCGGCCTGCCCCATCTACCCGGATGCCCGCCGCATCATCAAATGCGCCACGAATTCCATGCTCACCGCCAATTCCTTCGTGGGCGTGATTTCATCGATACACATCCTCGTGCACATGCTCCTGCTCTCCCAGGAAGGCTGCGGGGAATCCGTGCGCGAAGGCATGGAAATAGAACAAAAGGGATACGCCCTCATCGCCGGATCGAGGGATACTCCCCCAAAAAAGGAAGAATCGCCGTGCTCGTGATCAGGAATGCGGAAGTGTTCGCTCCCCAGCCCTTGGGGAAAAGGGATCTGCTCATCGGTGGCGAGAAGATACTCGCCATGGAATCCTCCATCGAGCCGGGATCGCTGCCCGGCGAGGTGCGGGTCATCGATGCGCGGGGAAAGCTCATCATCCCGGGTTTCATAGACGGGCACCAGCATTTCACCGGCGGCGGCGGAGAGGGTGGATTCCACACACGCGTCCCAGAACCCTCGATATCCACCAATTTCCGGCATGGCGTCACCACCGCGGTGGGTCTGCTCGGCACGGATTCGCTGACGCGTTCCGTGGAAAACCTCTACGCGAAAACCCAGGCGCTCAACGCCGAGGGCATGACCGCGCTCATGCTGACCGGCGCGTATTGGCATCCGTCACCCACGATCACGGGTTCGGTGTCGCGCGACATCGTCTTCCTGCAGCCCGTCATCGGCGTGAAGCTCGCGCTGGCGGATACGCGCGGCCCCCACATCGACGCGAACACCCTCGCGGCGCTCGCCTCGGACGTGCAGGTCGCGGCGCTGGTGGCCAACAAGCCCGGCATCATCACGGTGCACACCGGCATTCGGGACCAGGCGCTCGATCTAATCATGGAGATCATCGAGAAATTCCAGATCAGGCCGGGCCTCTTCGTGCCGACCCATGTGGGCCGGAAGGCCGGGAAGCTCACCGACCAGGCGCTCGGCCTTGCCGCGAAGGGCTGCGTCGTGGACGCCACCTGCCATGCGGAACTTCCGGCACCGGATTCGCCCCGGCTCCTGGCGGCGGAATTCGCCTGCATGGCGCGCGACAACGGCTTGTTCGACCAGGTGTCGTTCAGCTCCGACTCCGGCGGCTCCCTTCCCATCTGGAACGAGGACCGCAGCCGCATCACGGGAATGGGGGTGGGCACGCCCTCGTCCCTGCTGTTCGAGCTGTCCCAGCTCGTGAACGTGAAGGGATTCCCTCTGCAGGAAGCGCTGAAACCGCTGACGACCACGCCGGCGCGCGTGTACGGGCTGGAGGGCAGGAAGGGCGCGCTTGGCGCCGGCATGGATGCGGACCTGATCTGCATCGATCCGGCCTCGTTCGCGATCAGGGACGTGGTGGCGCGCGGCGCGCTCGTGGTGGAAAACGGCATCGTCGTGAAGAAAGGATATTTCGAGACATGAGCGCGGCCGATACGCGGATGCGGGATGACGAAATCCTGAGCGTGCAGGACCTGTCGCTCAGCTTCCCGGGGTACCACGGATTCACGCAGGTCCTCCGCCATGTTTCCTTTTCGGTGAAGAAAGGCGAAACGCTCGCCATCGTCGGGGAATCGGGTTCGGGGAAAACGGTAACCATGCGGCGCGTCATGAAGCTGCTTGCCAACGTGCGCACCGACTCCGGGACCATCCTGCTCAGGAAACGCGATGGCGAAATCCTGGACATAACCGACATCAGCAACAAGGACGCCACGAAGATCCGGGGTACCGACCTCGCCATGATCTTCCAGGAGCCCATGACCTCGCTCAATCCGGTGTTCACCATCGGCGACCAGCTTCTGGAAGCCATCATCGTGCACCAGCGCCTTCCCAGGGAAAAGGCGATGGAAAAGGTCATGGAACTGCTCGAACTGGTGCGGATTCCGGACAGGAACCGCCGCGTGAACGACTACCCCTTCCAGCTTTCCGGCGGCATGCGCCAGCGCGTGATGATCGCCATGGCGCTCGCGAGCAATCCGCAGGTCCTGATCGCCGACGAACCGACCACGGCCCTGGACGTGACCATCCAGGCGCAGATCCTGGCGCTGATCAAGTCCTTGCAGTCGCGCTTGGGCATTTCCGTCGTCTTCATCACGCACGACATGGGCGTCGTGGCGGAAATCGCGGACCGGGTGGTGGTCATGTACAAGGGCGACCTGGTGGAACACAACGATGTGCATTCCATTTTCACGGCCCCCGTGCACCCCTACACGCGCGCGCTTCTGAAAGCGGTGCCCAAGCTCGGCTCCATGGTCGGGCGGAAATTCCCGGCTACCCTTCCCGTGCTGGAAATGTCCAAGGAAATGGCCCGCGCGGAAGGCGACGCGCCGCCGGAAGAAAAGATCATCGATACCGCGGATTATTCCGGCAAACCCCTGCTGGAGGTGCGCAATCTCGTGACGCGCTTCGTCGCGGAGAAGACGTTTTTCGGGAACGCCACGCATGTCGTGCGCGCGGTGGAGAACGTGAATTTCGACCTGTACGAGGGCGAGACGCTCGGCGTCGTCGGCGAGTCCGGGTGCGGCAAGTCCACGACGGGGTATTCCATCCTGCGGCTGGTTCCCGCGGAGGGAAGCGTCCGGTATCAAGGCAAGGATATCTTCTCGCTGCCCGACACGGAATTGAAGCAGTACCGCCGCGACATCCAGTTCGTGTTCCAGGATCCGTACGCGTCGCTCAACCCGCGGATCCGCATCGGCGCCGCGATCGAAGAGCCCCTGATCATCCACGGCATCGGAAATGCCGCGGAACGGCGCGCGCGCGTGGAATACCTGCTGGACTGCGTCGGAATTCCCCGCGCGCACCGCGACCGCTACCCCCACGAATTTTCCGGCGGCCAGCGCCAGCGCATCGCCATTGCGCGCGCGCTCGCCACCCAGCCGAAGATCATCATCGCCGACGAAGCGGTTTCTTCCCTCGATGTGTCCATCCAGGCGAACGTGCTCAACCTCATGATGGAGCTCCAGAAGGAATTCAGGCTCTCCTACCTCTTCATTTCGCACAACATGGCGGTCATCGAGCGCGTCAGCAACCGCGTCATGGTGATGTACCTCGGCCAGGTCGTTGAATCGGGCACCCGCATGCAGGTGTTCGAAAATCCCGCGCACGCCTACACGAAAAAACTGCTTTCGGCCATCCCGGTCCCCGATCCGGCGCGGCGATCCAATTTCGGCATGCTGAGCGGGGAAATTCCCAGCACCATCCATAAAGTGGGCGATACCGTGCCGCCGATCGACTATGTCGAGGTGGAACCGGGGCACCAGATCGCCGTTCCGAAGTGACATCGCGCTCCCGCAGGCCCGGCCGTCGGCCGACCGCGGGAGCTGACGGGCATGTAGTTGGAGGAGGAGAGAGAAATGAGAGCAAGGTATCTCGCGCTCGCGCTGATGCTGGTCCTCGCCGTCGCCGCTTCGCCGCTGTTCGCGGCCGGCAAGGACATCATTTACGCGTCGGATTCCACGACCAAGACGCTGGATCCGCACAACACGTCGGACACGTATTCCGGCGCCATCGAACGGGCCATCTGCCAGGGCCTGCTCGGATTCGACAGGAACATGAACATCATCCCGCTGCTGGCCGAATCGTACACCTACAACAGCAACGCGACCGAATTCACGTTCAAGCTGCGCAAGGGCGTCAGCTTCCATGACGGCACGCCCTTCAACGCCAAGGCCGTGAAGGTTAACGTGGACCGCCTGATGACCGGGAAGTACGTCCGCAGCAGCCTCATGGATCCCGTGAAAGAGCTGAAGATCATCGACGACTACACGGTGCAGTTCAAGCTGCAGAAGCCCTTCGGCGCCTTCCTGAACGCGCTCGCCCACCCCGGCGCCCTGATGCTCAGCCCCGCCGCGCTCGAAAAGTACGGCGACGGGATCAGCAACAACCCCGTGGGCACCGGCCCCTACGTGTTCGGCGAAATGGTGTCCGGCAGCTACGTGCTCATCAAGAAGAACCCGAATTACTGGCGCGGCACGGTCAAGGTCGACTCGATCAAGTTCCAGCCGATCCCCGAAAACGGATCCCGCGTAGCCATGCTCCGCGCCGGCCAGGCCCACTACATCTATCCGATGCCCGCGGAACTTCTGAAGCTGGTCGAGAATGATGCCAATGTCGAAGTGATCAAGCAGGCCTCCATCATCGAGCGCTATTTCATCCTCAACACGAAGGCCAAGCCGCTCAATGACGAGCGGGTGCGCCAGGCGATCAACTACGCGCTGGACAAGAAAGCCATCATCAGCATTGGCTGGGGCGGAGCCGCCGCCGAAGCCGATTCGCTCTTCCCGTCTTCGCTGCCCTTCTTCAAGAAGCAGGGCCCCTGGCCCTACGATGTGGCCAAGGCCAAGGAACTCATGAAGCAGGCCGGCTACCCGAACGGGTTCAAGGTCAACTTCATCACGCCGAATGCGAGCGCCCGCCTGCGGGTAACCCAGATGGCGCAGCAGCAGCTGCAGGCCATCGGCATCACCGGTGACATCCAGTCCATGGATTCGGCGAGCTTCTATGACATGCTCGCGAAGAACAAGGCCGAGACTGTCGGCGACAATCCCTTCATCGCGTTCGGCGGCTGGTCTTCGTCCACCGGCGACGCCGACTGGGCGACCCGCCCACTGGTGTCCACCGACGCCTTCCCCCCGAATATGTCCAACTATGGGTTCTTCTCTGACAAGACGGTGGACAGCCTGATCGAAGCCGGCCTCACCTCGGCCGATCCCAAGATCCGCGGCGAAGCCTACATGAAGCTCCAGGACTACATCTGGCAGAAGGCGCCCTGGGCGTACCTGTTCGTGGATACCATGCTCGCCGCCAAGACGAAGAAGCTCACCGGCATCTACCCGATGGCTGATGGCGCCTTCACCGTGGAAGAAGCGGAAATCCTGCAGTAAGCCATGCTCAAGTATTTTCTTCGAAGGTGCTTGTCCATCCTTCCGGTCCTGTTGGTGGTCTCGGTGCTCGTCTTCCTGTTCGTGCATCTTTTGCCCGGTGATCCCGCCCGCATCGTGGCGGGCACCGACGCGAACGAGGCAACCATCAACAGGGTCCGTGCCGAACTCGGCCTGGACAAATCGCTCCCTGAACAGTACCTGACCTACATGGGTCGCCTGTTCAGGGGCGATCTCGGCAAGAGCCTGGGCAGCAAGCTGCCGGTCGCGCAGGAAATCGCGCTGCGGTTTCCGCCGACCCTGTACCTCGCGGTGGCCAGCCTGGCATGGTCGATACTGTTCGGCGTCTTTTTCGGCGCCTATGCCGCCATGCACCGGGGAAAATGGCAGGATTACACCGCCATGGTCATAGCCGTGTCGGGCATTTCGATGCCGCAGTTCTGGCTCGGGCTCCTGCTGATGCAGCTCTTCGCGGTGCATCTCGGCTGGCTGCCGGTGACGGGCTTCACCGGGAAGCCGGCCGAGCTGGTGCTGCCCTCACTTACGCTGGGCGCCACGGTGGCCGCGATCATCGCGCGGTTCACGCTTTCGTCGTTCCTCGATGTGTTCCAGGAGGAATACATCAACACGGCGCGCGCGAAGGGCCTGCCGGAGCGGACGGTCATGTGGAAGCACGCGTTCCGGAATGCGCTGATTCCCGTGGTCACCATGATCGGCCTCCAGTTCGGATTCCTGCTGGGCGGTTCGGTCGTCGTGGAGACGGTGTTCGCGTGGCCGGGGCTGGGCCGCTACATGATCGAGTCGGTCAGCACGCGCGATTACCCGGTCCTGCAGGCGCTGCTGCTGCTGTATTCGCTGCAGTTCGTGGCGATCAATCTTCTGATCGACATGCTCTACGCGGTCATCAATCCGGAAATCCGGTACAAATAGGGTCACGACATGGCGGAAAAGACGATTACCCCTTCCATGATTTTCTGGCGCAAGTTCAAGAAGCAGAAATCCGCGATGGTGGCCGGAATATTCATGCTGTTCCTGCTGTTTGTCGCGCTGTTCGCCCCGCTGATCGCGCCCTACGATCCGATGGCCACGGATTACGGCCTTGCCATGAATCCGCCCAGCGCGAAACACTGGGCGGGGACCGACGTGTATGGCCGGGACATCCTGAGCAGGATCATCTACGGGTCCAGGATATCGCTGGCGGTCGGCGTGTCGTCGGTCACGATCGGCGCGTTATTCGGCATCACGCTCGGGCTGGTCAGCGGCTTTTTCGGCGGTTTCCTGGATGAAATCATCATGCGCGGTTCCGACGTGCTGTTCGCGTTTCCGGGCATCCTGCTGGCGATCGCGGTGGTCGCGATACTCGGCCCGGGCCTGGTGAACGTGGTGGCCGCCGTCGCGATTTTCTCCATTCCGACATTCGCGCGGATCGTGCGCGGCAACACGCTTTCGCTCAAGGAAAGCCTGTACGTGCGCGCGGCGCGCAGCATGGGCGCTTCCGACAAGCGGATCATGTTCGTGCATATCCTGCCCGGCACGCTCAGCGGATCCATCGTGTATTTCACGATGCGCATCGGGACATCAATCCTGACCGCGTCGTCGCTCAGCTTCCTCGGCCTGGGCGCCCAGCCCCCCACGCCCGAATGGGGCGCGATGCTCGCGGAGAGCCGCGACTACATCGGCGTTGCCGACCACCTCACGATTTTCCCCGGCATCGCGATTTTCCTGACCGTGCTCGCGTTCAACATTTTCGGCGACGGCCTGCGCGCCGCGTTCGACCCGAAGCTGCAGTGACGGCAGCCGGGCGCCGCCGGCGCCCGGCTGCGGCAAGAGATCGCATAACTCAAACGATCGCGGCCAGCAGCCGGTAATACCCGACCATCAGCGCGCAGAAAAGCAGCGCGACGGGCAGCGTCGTGCGCATCAGGTCGCCCAACGTAATGCGGAAATGGTCGGCGGCCACCACCAGGCATACATGGGTGGGGGAAAGCTGGCTCGCTGCGTGGCTCATGCACATCAGCAGCACCATCAGGGGCATGCCGCCGTCAGGAATCGCGGCGAAGGCCAGCGGCGTGCCCATCGCGATGATCCCGCTGCTTCCGCTGATGATGCCGCCGAGAAAGAACAGGATCGCGAATACCAGGTACGTCGGTATGGGCAGAACGGAGAGGGCGTCGGGCAGCGCGTGCAGCACGCCGGTGCGCGTGATGAATTCCTTCAGCGTCAGCACCAGGAACATGTTCACCAGCAGTTTCGGTTCGAAGGCGGAACCCACCATCTTCCGCAATTCCGGCACGCGGAAACGGTATACGGGCACCATCGCCGCGATCACCGCCAGCACCGCGACCACCACCTGCAGATTGAACGCCAGGATCAGCACCAGGATGAGCAGCAGCGACCACAGGTGCCGCAGCAGGTTCAGGGCGTCCCGCGCGCGGTCCGCGCTGCGCGGCGTTCCGGGATCGGTGGGCAGCTTGCGCAAATAGATGAAATATCCCAGCGAGGCCAGGACCAGGATCGGCACGATCATTCCCGGCATGAAGGTCGCCAGCGGAATTCCCGACAGGGTGGACATCAGCAGGACGCCGGAATAGGTGGGCAGGGTGCTTTCGGGGATGTGGCGGAACCAGCTGGTCACGAAGGCCTGCTCTTTGGGTTTGAGGTAGCCGTCGGTGGCATCCTTCACGATGGTGCCGGCCAGGATCATGGTGGCGGGCGACGGCAAGAGGCCTATGAACAGCGACGAGCCCGCCGCATTGACCCTCCGATTGTGGAACAGCCCGTTCAGGTCCTGCTGCGCCAGCTTGATCTGGCCGCGCGCCTCCAGCATCCGCTGCAGGAAGGTGATCAGGTACAGCGACACCAGCACCGAAAAGGATTTCCAGTTGGTGAACACCTTGGCCGTCTGCCGGAACCACTCCACAGGAGGAACCCGGTAAAGGATGACCAGGGCGACGATTCCGCCCAGGATCGCCTGGTACAGGGGCCGCCGCATCGCAAGCAGCACGACCATGACGAGAAACACGACGCCCAGGTACGCAATCTGCACGATCAACCCCCGTTGTCCGACAGTAGCACAGGTTGCGAGGGTGGGGGATGGGGGCGGGGCCTCCCCCGGGTATCAGCGCAGAGCTTTATCCTTGTCCATTTCTTCCTTCAGTTTCGCGGCGAGACGGAGGTAGTTGTCCCAGGCCGAATTCCGTTCGGTATATCCGGAGGTCCCGTAGTTTCCCGTCGACGCGATGGCCGGAAGACCGCTGATGTCGAAAAGATTCTGGTTCTTGACGACGGCATCGTTCAGGGCATCCATCTGAATATTGAAGCCTATCCTGGACGGCTCGTCGTAGAGTACGCTCTGGTACTTGGATTGCCGATAAAACTGCTTCAGCGCGGGATTGGCGATTTCGGACGGGTCGTTCGCGAAAATCTCGTCATACCTGCATTCGGTGATCCTGCCGTCGCCCAGGATGATTTTCAGGTGCCCTGTAAGACCGCCGCCGAGCTTTTCCGCGATCGCGTAATACGCCTGCGAGGTGGGCCTGGATAGGCCGGGATTCAATTTCGCGGCAAGCGGCAGCATCGACTGATTGATGCTGTTGGAAGCTCCCGAGACCACATCGAACTTGCCGGTGATGCGCTGCTGCTCGACCATGGCGCGTTCTACGAGCACAACGCTCTGGATCCAGGCCGCGCCCTTCGTCGCGCCCATGCTGAAGTTGTATTCCGAAAGCCGCTTGGGAACGGCCTGGAAGAACCGGTTGTAGTAATTGGGCCTGGTCAGTTCGTTGAACTCGACATGCACCAGTCGGTCGCCCTGCTTCACCACTTCGAGGACACCCAGGTGCCCTTGCCTGAACCGTTCCTCTATCCGGTAATAATCGCCCTTGATGATCCCGAGGCGTGGCTGCGCATCCCATGAAAGCGTCGTGCCGCCAACCCCGAAACCCGCGATGCTGGTTTGCGCCGCACATAGGGCGAGCGAAACAAAAACGAAGATTCCCGCGATGGATCCAGCCCGGTTCGACTTCATTCCGCACCTCCCGTGATTTGCCGCACGCGTTACGCGCGGGCCGTATGCGGAGAATGATCGCGGGGCTCTGGAATACTGTCAAGTTATTATATTTTAAGGAAACGATTTATGGGCCCTGCTGGACTTGAACCAGCGACCTACGGATTATGAGTCCGCAGCTCTAACCACTGAGCTAAGGGCCCGGAAAGCGAATGCCAGTGTCGCCGAAAGGCGGGGGAAAAGTCAATGCGAGGGCG
>CAYRXK010000084.1:8243-9344 GCA_964428265.1 uncultured Treponemataceae bacterium | reverse complement strand
AGCGCGACGATGGCGAAAATCCCGCCCATGATCCAGAATCTCGTGACAACCTTGGTTTCGCGCAGGCCCGACAATTCGAAATGATGGTGGAGCGGAGCCATCCTGAAGAGCCGCTTGCCCTTCGTCAGCTTGAAATACCCCACCTGCAGCATCACCGAACCGAGTTCCATCACGAATACGCCGCCGATGACCAGCAGCAGGAGTTCCTTCTTCACCATGAGCGACATCACGCCGAGCACGCCACCGAGCGAGAGCGAGCCGGCGTCGCCCATGAACACCTCCGCCGGATGCGCGTTGAACCAGAGGAAACCGGTGCAGGCGCCGACCAGCGCGAGGTTGAACACGGTTAGTTCCGCCGCATTCTTGATGTAGGGAATGCCCAGGTACGCCGACCAGTCCGCCCGGCCGGTGATGTAGGTCAATCCGGAGAATGCGATGAGCGCCATGATGACCAGGCCCGTGGCCAGGCCGTCCAGGCCGTCGGTGATATTGACCGCGTTCGACCAGGCGGACACGTACACCACCGCGAGGGGAATCCACAATACTCCCAGGTCGACCACGTGGCGCTTGAAGAACGGCACATAGAGCCGGGTCATCGCGTCCCCTTCGGAGATGAACAGGGCGACCGCCACCGCCGTGGAAACGGCACCCTGGAGAGCCAGCTTCGCCAGGGGGGAAAGGCCGTCCGAATTCCGCTTCCTGATCTTGAGAAGGTCGTCCGCCATTCCTATGAAGCCGAAGCCCAGCATGGCGAATAACGCAACCCATGTGTACAGGCTCCGGATATCCTGCCAGAGAAGGACCGAAACCGCCACGGCGATGATGATCAGGACGCCGCCCATGGTCGGCGTGCCGCGCTTGGCCAAATGGCTTTCCGGACCTTCGCTGCGGATGGATTGCCCGAATTTGAGCATCCTGAGGCGCGAGATCACCGCCGGACCGAAAGCGTAGGCGATGAGCAGCGCGGTGACCGCGGCGTATGCCGACCGGAATGTCAGGTACCGCAGTATGTTAAGCGGCCCGAAGAATCCGACGAGCGGATACAGGAATTCACGAAGCATGGCGCGCGCTCCCTTCCGGAACGGTTTGGATCAATCCGGC
>CAYRXK010000084.1:0-8143 GCA_964428265.1 uncultured Treponemataceae bacterium | reverse complement strand
GCCCTTCCAGCCGGCCGCCTCGCAGGCATCCATGGCGCGCTCCATCGAATCCGGATTCGCGTTGTAGCAATCGACCACGCACGTTATGCGGCCTCGCCTGATTTCCGAACGCCCGAACATCGGCGGAACGCCTTCCAGCCCCCGCATCGCGGCACCCGGATCGACGCCGAGGAAACCGGCCACCGAAAGGGCCGCCAACGCGTCGTCGAGATTGTGCCGACCGGGAAGGGGGAACGCGCCGGAAACCCCGTTCCACGAAATCCTCCAGCCATCCAGGCCGGCGCCCTCGATCCGATCGATGCCCGCGGTGCTTCGCTCTCCGAAGGTGAACATCCTTCCGGCCACGCCGCGTCCCAGGAATTCCCGGTAATCGTCGCGTTCCCATACGAAGCCGGCCTGATGGCCGTCGAATCGCGAAAAAATAGCCTTCTTTTCCGCGGCGATTCCCTCGCGCGATCCGATCATGCCCACATGGGCGGTACCGACATTGGTGATCACGCCGATGTCCGGTTCGAGCACCGATGCCAATTCCGCGATCTCGCCCTTGCGGTTCATGCCCATCTCGAACACGCCGTAGCGGTGCGCCGCGGTCATGCCGAAAACCGAAAGGGGCAAGCCGATATCGGAATTCAAGTTTCCCGGATTTACCGCAACAGCATCCGCGCCGACCGCCTCGCGCAGCAGGGCCGCGATGCATTCCTTCGTGGTGGTCTTCCCCGACGAACCGGTCACGCCGATCCTGAGCGCAGCGGGAAGCCTTCGCCGGTGCTCGCGCGCCAGCGCCTGCAGCGCGCCCAGAGGCGAATCCACCAGTACGAGGCAGGAGTTGCCCGTTTTTCCGGAAGCTTCGAATGCCGCCCTGGCTTCCTCCGCGCGGGAAGCGCGCGCGAACACGCAGGCCGCGCCGGAGGCGCAGGCATCGCGGATGAACGCGTGACCGTCGCTCCGCTCTCCTTCGAGCGCCACGAACAAGGATCCGGGGCCGACCTGGCGGGAATCCGTAACCACTCCCGTAACACGCGCGCTCAGCGCGCCGAAGCAGGCGCCGCCCGCGATCGCCGCCGCTTCGCCCGCCGTGAACAGAATCCTCGTCGCCTCAGCCACCGGAGCCCTCCCCCGGTCCCACCAGGACCCGCATCCGGTCTTCGGGTTCAGCCATCTCGAGGCCGAGCGAAGGAACCATCTCCCCGGTACGGGTGCGCGATGAAAGCACCGCGATTCCGGATTCCAGTTTCCTGTTCTCCTCGATTTTCGCTTCCTGCGCGGATTCGAGCGCCTTCGCCCGCGAAGAAAGCTCCTGATACCGCGCCGACTGCCAGGCGACTGCGAGCACGAGCGCGCTGGCGACTAGCGCCATGGTCCAGAACCCGGCCCGCCTCATTCGGCAGCCTTCGCGCGCGGCTTTCTCGCCGCCCGCAATTTTGCCGACCGGGAAGCTGGATTGGCCGCGCATTCGGCCTCGGAGGGCAGCATCGGTTTTTTTGAAAGGTCTTCCCACCCCGATTCCCGCACCAGCGCGCGGAAAGCCAGCTTGGCGATCCTGTCCTCGAGCGAGTGGAAACTGATGACGCTCAGTATGCCTCCGGGCGCGAGCAACTCCGCCGCGAGCGGCAGCGCTCGCTCGACGCGCGCAAGCTCGGAATTCACCGCGATCCTCAACGCCTGGAAGGTCCTCGTGGCGGGGTGTATCCGCCCATGCCTGTAGGCGGCCGGCACGGCTCCTCGCACCACATCGGCGAGTTTCGCCGAACTCCTGACGGGCGAACGGGTTCGCGCCTCGACGATCGCCTTCGCGATCCTGCGGGACAGGCGCTCCTCGCCGTACCGGTAAATGATATCGGCCAACTCATCCTCGCGGAGCCCGTTGACCAGGTCGGCGGCGCTTCTTTCCGCATCCGGCGAAAGCCGCATGTCCAGGGGTTCATCGGCCTGGTAGGAAAACCCCCTGCCGGAACCCTCGAAATGATACATCGACACCCCAAGATCGAATAACGCAAACCCCGGCTTAGCGGAACAACCCGCAACCGCCGCGCCGCCTTCCGCGAGCAGCACACCGAGCGCCTCGTCGAAATACCCCGGAACGATGCGCAGCCTTTCCGCGAACGGCGAAAGCCTTCGGGTCGCGCGCTCGCGCGCTTCCGGATCGGCGTCGATGCCCACATACCAGATCGACGGATGCCGGGCGAGAATGGCCTCGGCATGCCCGCCTTCACCCAGCGTGCAATCGAGCACCGCCGACAGGGACTCGACCCGGCCCAGCAGGTCGAGCACTTCGGCGAGCATCACCGGCACATGGACCACCGGGGCATCGACACCGGTCACCGCATTTCCTCCCATAGAGCGCCGACGCCTACAGCGTCAGCCCTCCAAGTTCTTCCGCCGCGGCCAGGAATTCGTCTTCGTTCGCCGCCAGGTATTCGGCGTACGCGCCCGCATCCCAAATCTCGATGTAGCGCGAAATGCCGAGGATCACGCAGTCGCGGCTCAATCCCGCCCATTCCCGGAGGCTCTGCGGAATGGAGATGCGCCCGAGCCGATCAACCTCGACTTCCTGGGCGGGCGCCAGGATCCTGCGCTGCACCAGGCGCGATCTGGCCTGGAATAAACTGGTCTGCGCCATGAGCTTGGCCGAAAGATCGGCCCACTGCGCCGGCGGGAACAACCAGAGGCAATTGTCGACCCCCTGGGTCAGGACGAGGTTCTGTTCCGGCAATTCGCCTCGCAGGCGTGCGGGAAGAGAAAGTCGTCCTTTTTCGTCCAGGGTATTCCTGAACTCGCCGGTCAACATGTTCATGCCACTATTTCCTACTATTTCCCACAATTTCCCACTACAGTCTCAATTCTACTTGCCGATATGAACCTGTCAACAAAGGGAAAAGTAAAAGAATAGACAGAATTAATATTTTTGCGGGTAAATCTATACGGGTGTATAGCTGATGACAAGTCGTAGAACCCGGAAGCTTGTTGAAGCGATTTCTGAAGAATACCTAGCGACATTGGATCGAGGGAGTGGTCTGCGCACGTCTTTCATACATGGATCAGACCTTCACTCCCTCCTTTTACACAAATTCAGCCTGCATCCATAGCCGCTTCCGCGGCCTTGGCTGCGTACCCGGGCTGCGAAAATCGCAGGCATGCCATGGGCAATGATCGATGAAGCCCGGGCAGGGACGTTCATTGACCGGCCTTTCCTGTCACGGGAATCCCCAGCAACAGTCTTCCGGGTTCTAGCATGCGGATTCCAGCATCAGGACAAGAGGGACTCTGCCATGCGTACCGCTCGATCATCCGGATCCCGCACGAACACGCGCACCCGCCTGAGCGACTGGGGAAACCTGATCACCACGTCGGGAGTGAATACCGTATCGCACTCTGCGAAACGGCGCGACCCACGTTCGTCATACACCGGAAGATCGGTCTCGAAACTGATCGGCTCCGGTATATCGACGACTATATCCTCCTCGGGCATACCGGCGGCGGAGGCGAGGGTGGACTCCGCCTCATGGCGCCGCTCCAGATCAAGGAGGTCCCGGTGCGCCGGATTTTCCGGATCGAAGGGGATGTCGATCGCCGCAGGATAGGTTGAACCTTCAAATACCTGCAGCGCTGGCTTCATGCACGCAGCGCCACGGGATGATAAAAGTTCGGTGAACTGCCAGTCATCGATCCCGTACAATTCCTCTTGTGAAATCAAGGACGCCGACAAGGCGGCCGATACGGATTTCCGGATCATGGCCGTCGCGGACCGCACTGCGGGATGCCAGTACACCGACCGATACATGAGGTACTTGGAGAACAAGACGCTCTCCACGCTCATGACGCCCTTCGCATCGACGCCGGGCGCATCATCGGCACCGACGACCACATGCCGGAGAATGTATTCGGCATCCTGGACACCGTAGGGAACGCCGCAGAAATATGCGTCCCTGGTCAGGTAATCGATTTTATCCGGGTCGAGTACGCCTGATAGCAGGGAGCGGAAGAAACGGGTTTCTCGATCCTCGATCCCCCTGTCGGGGTCGATTATCGCGGCGACCAAGTCGGGGTCGGCGCCGCAGGCTCCGACCGCGCTCCTGAGCGGTTCGGCTATTATGGCGTCGGCCGCGAGCGTTTCATGACGGGCGAGCGGCAACTCCTTCAGTGAGTGCGCGTATGGATAGTGCCCGATGTCGTGGCAGAGGGCCGCTGCAAAGAAAGATCGGACGGAGCGCCGGTCCGTGAAATCGATGAAACCGCGGTCGGAAAGCGCGCCGATGAGTTTCCGGGCGACATGATATACCCCCAGGCTGTGGGAACGCCGATTGTGCAGGGCCCCCGGATACACGAGATGCACCGGTCCGAGTTGCCGGATCCGGTCAGCGATCATGAAGGGGGCCGTGCAGGATAGCGCAAAATACGCTTCGGACATCTGTATGTCGCCCCATACGGGATCACGCACCACGAAATCGTTCTGGTCAGCCATCTCGACTCCTCGCCTCGCCATGGTCTCCTGGCCGATTGACCGGCACGGCGCTGCCCGGGATACTCGGTCCGTGCGGAAACTCAACGGGAAAGTGTATCATGCGGCGCGCGGATTTCTCCATCATCTACAGACCGAAGTGTCCGAACCCGTACGCGTCGATGGCGATCTTCTTTCAGACTGGACCGACGATCCGGAAACCCGGAGGGAACCGGGCAGGCTGGACGGCAAAAATGCAGCGGGCGAGCGGCGGCGCGTATACTGGACGCGCAATGTCTGGGAAGAGCCCTTTCTCCTGGAATTCGAGTCGATATCCGAAGCGGCCAACGCGTTGCGCGCCTTACAACGCAACTGGGCGCCCTGCCCCACCCGCCTGCATCGGAGGATTGCCCTCATCACGGAACGGCTGCCGCCGCTGCCATCGAAGCCGAAAAAATTCCCGTTCCTGGTGCCCGATTCGCCCATGGGCGCGTTCACCCTGCTCGACGATCATACCCTCATGGGCTCCGCGCGTTGCTCCAGTCCTTTTCCGAACGGCGAGTTCGAATTTGTTGAGGATAAAGAAGGACCGCCCTCACGCGCGTACCGGAAACTTTGGGAAGCGCTCATGCTCGCGGGAATGATGCCAGGCCCGGGAGACCGCTGCCTGGACGCGGGCGCCAGCCCCGGCGGATGGACCTGGGCCATCGCCGGGCTTGGCGCGTCCGTGCACGCGGTGGACCGCGCGCCGCTGGCTCCATCGGTTGCATCCATGCCGGGCGTCAGTTGGGAACGCCACGACGCCTTTACGCTGAAGCCCCAGGATATCGGGCCCGTGGATTGGCTCTTTTCGGATGTGATCTGCTACCCGGACGCCCTATACGCGTGGATCTCGTCATGGCTCGAATCGGGCATGGCCAGGAATTTCATCTGCACGATCAAAATGCAGGGCGCTGATTTCGATCGCGAGACCACCGATCGCTTTGCAGGGATTCCCGGATCGAGGGTGCTGCACCTGTGGCACAACCGGCACGAACTAACGTGGATGCGACTGCAACAACCTTCCGGGTTCTAGGAACAGCATCCCGGGTTCTGGGGTAGGAGCCTGTCAGGCTTCTCCGGACTGCGCATCGCCGCCGTCTGATGACGATCCCCGCTCGGGCGATTCACCAACCGTACCGAAAAGCGCCCGCATCTTTCCGAAAAACGCTGCCGCCGCTTCCGCTTCGGTAACGGTCGTCTCGGTGGTTTCGCCGGAGCTCAACAAGGTTCCGGGTATTTCATCGACAAACGGGGAGACGGCACTGGGCACGCGCCCGGTCGAACCCTGCCTCCTCCGCGACGCGCAATGCGAAATGAACAACCGCTTCCGTGCCCTCGTTAGCGCCACATAGAAAAGCCGCCGCTCTTCCTCGAGATCGCCACCGCCCTCCTCCACCGATCGGGCGTGCGGAATGATCCCCATCTCGCAGCCGGGAAGGAACACCGTATCGAACTCGAGCCCCTTGGCCGCGTGGATGGTGAGCAGGCTGACCTTGCCTTCCTCGTCGTCGGAATCGTCGCGGGTCACCAGGGCCACGCGCGAAAGGTACGCGAAGAGCCCCGCATCCATGGTATCCGGATCGCGTTCCCAGCGTTCTATCGCCGATGCCAGCAATTCGATGTTCCGGTAGCGCCATGCCGCGGCCTTGTCGTCATCGCGATGCTCCTCGAGAAGGTAGCGCCAGTAACCGATGTCGCGCACAAGGTCGCGCAGCGCCACCGACAGGGGTGCGGCCCTGGAAAGCACGCGCTCGCGGAACCGCTGCGCGCCAGCGAAGAAACCTTCGGTTTCGGCGGCCAGCCTCGCGGCCGCCTGCGTTTCGGGCGCTCGCGCCATCATTTCGGCGGCGACGCGCACCGATACGTTGCGCGATCTGGCGAAGTGCACCAACCGCTCCGTGCCCACCCTTCCGATCCCCCGCCGCGGCACGTTCAGCACCCGCAGCACCGCCATGTCGTCGTCGGGATTCGCGGCGATCCGCATGTACGCCAGCATGTCGCGCACTTCCTTGCGCTGGTAGAAGGAAGGGCCTCCGGCGACCCGGTAGGGAATTCCCGCCTCGATGATCGCGTCCTCGATGACGCGCACCTGCGAATTGGTCCGCACCAGGATCCCGAAAGCGTCCCAGGGCAGGGTTTCGGAAAAACGCAGGCGCTTCATGCGCTCCACGATGGCTTCGGCCTCATCCGATTCACCCTCGTGGCTCCGCAGTTCTATCGGAACCCCGGTCGTGCCGGAAGGAGACCAGAGTTCCTTCTTCTTTCTCTTTACGTTGTGCGCTATGACGGCATTGGCCGCTTCCAGGATGGAACCCGTGGAACGGTAATTCCGCTCCAGGCGGATTTCGAGGATGTCGGGAAAATCCGATTCAAGCCGCAGCAGATTGCCGAAGTCGGCGCCGCGCCACGAATAGATGGACTGGTCGTCGTCGCCGACGGCGCAGATGTTGCGGGCGCATATCTTCATCAGGAAGTCGTATTGCTGCCGCGAGGTATCCTGGAACTCGTCCACCAGCACGTAGCGATAACGGGCCTTCCACGCTTCGGCGACCTCGGGAAAGGCCCGGAAAATATCCAGCGGCATGGCGATGAGGTCGTCGAAGTCCACCGCATTGTATACGTTCAGCGCCTTCCGGTATTCGTCGTACAGGGGTTTCCAGACCGCATCCTCGCCATCGAGCGCGCCGTGTCCCGCGCGCACGCCCGAGAACAGCGAAGCCAGCTTCCATGGATCCAGCGTTTCAAGGGGAAGGCCCAATTCACGGGCGCACTCCTTTACCGCGCGGGCCCGGTCGGATTCGTCGTAGATCGAGAAATTCTCCCTCCATCCGAACCGGCGGATTTCCTTCCTTAAGATAGCCGCGCCGAAAGAATGGAAGGTGGATACGGTCAGGTCGCGCAGGGGGCGCCGCACCAGCGCCCGGGCGCGCTCGGCCATTTCCTTCGCCGCCTTGTTGGTAAAGGTGAGCGCGAGGATGGATTCCTGCGGCACGCCCTTGGACAGAAGCCGGGCTATCCGGTAGGTGATCACGCGAGTCTTGCCGGAACCCGCGCCGGCGACGATGAGCACCGGGCCTTCGGTGGCCTCTACGGCGCGGTATTGTTCCGGATCGAGTTCGGCGGAAAAGTCTATGCGCATGCGCGTGCCTGGGTATCGGTCAGAAATGCTTGATGAAGATGGACGAAGCGCCAGCCCCGAGGATGCCCACGATCGCCGTGACGATGATGCCCGCGACGATAACCCCGCCCATCACGGCGAGGATGGTATGCTTCCGGTCCAGCCCGAGGATCCATGCGCCCAGCGTGCCCGTCCAGGCGCCTGTCAGCGGAAACGGAATGGCGACGAAAACTAGGATTCCGATGATTCCGAATTTCTCCACCCGGGGGTGGATTTTCTGCCGCGCGCGCTCCACGGTGCGGTCGAAGAGGCGCGCATACCAGCCCCACCGGTAGAACAGCTTGTGCGCGGTGGCGAGGAAGATGTAGGCGATCAGCGGCACTGAAGCGTTCCATGCAGCGCACCAGAGTGCCGCGGAAAACAGGTCCATGCCGCGGATGACGGCGAACGGGATGGCTCCCCTCAACTCCGAGATGGGGGTGAGCGACAGGAGAGCGGCCATGAACAGCGTGTTCGGATCCATACGGTCCGGGGAGTATAGCGCC
>CAYRXK010000083.1:5943-9395 GCA_964428265.1 uncultured Treponemataceae bacterium | reverse complement strand
TCCCGCCCATTCAGAAGTCCCGGCGCAACAAGCTTCCGGGTTCTAACTGACCTATTAAGGTCGCAGCGCGATGCCCAGGTGGGCCGACACCGCGGCGAACAGGTCGCGCGTCACCTCGTCGGGAGTCTGCGCGGCATCGATCCGCAGGATATTCCAGCCGCGCGCGGCGGCATCGGACAGGGCGAGATCGTACATCGCGCTCACGTCCTTCTGGATGTGCAGGCGTTCGTAGATTTCCAGCGATCCGCGGTTGCCGAGCCGGGCCATGGAATGTTCGGGATCGATCGCGAAAAACACGGTGAGCCCCGGAGCGGGGAACCTTGAATTGAGCCATCCCGGCAGCTCGGGGCCGCAGGCCATGCCCTGGTAGGCCAGGCTGGACAGCACGTAGCGGTCCGAAACCACGATTTCGCCCCGCGCCAGGCGCGCCATGATACCCCCATCACCGTACAGGTGCTCGTGGCGGTCGGCGGCGAACAGATGGGCCACGGTGCCGGGCGCGGCGTGAAGCGTGCCCGAAAGGATGGATCTGATCAGCATGCCTTCAGGTCTGCCGGTAGGCTCGGCGGTGACCCAATGCTCTCGCCCCGCGGCTTCCAGGGCGCGATCCAGGCGCGCGAGCTGGGTGGTGGTGCCCGATCCGTCTATCCCTTCGAACACTATGAAGTTTTCGGGCCTTGCGTCGCTGTCATATCCCTTCATGGCGTGCTAGTATAGTCACAAGAGATGATACGCACCAGACTTGGCATGTTCGCCGCGATCGCCTCGTCCTTGCTGTGTTCGGCGTTGCTGGCCCTGCTGGTGGTACCCGCCCTCACGCGGACCGTGGAAACGCGGCTCGCCGCCTCGATAGACCAATTGTCCTCGGCGCTCACCGCGCAGACAGGCCTGGTGGCTTCCTACGAGGCGATCATCCTTGCCTCCGGCAACGGGATCCGGGTCGAGGGGCTGCGCTTCTCCGCCCCGGCAGCGGAACGCCCGGCACCGCGCGACCTTTTGTCCGCCGATTCCATCACCGCCAAGGTCGACCTGCTCGCTGCCCTGGCCGGCAAGACCGAGCGCATCGTGCGGCGACTTCGCATAGAGGGCCTCAGGCTCTCGCTGCGGCTTCCCGACGACGCCAAATTCATCGACGCGCTGGCCGCCCCGCGCGAGGGCGCCGCCTTCGTCCTGCCCCTGCTGGCCGCGGAAATCCAATCGTGCGCGCTGGATCTGCGCCTGCAGGACGGCACGATGATCTCGGGCACGCTGCCGGAACTCGGCTGGTCATCGCTCGATCCCAACCCCTCGTTCTCGCTGCGCGAATCCACCCTGCGCCTCGAACCGGCATCCGGAGGCCCCGTCCTGGAGCTGCTCGTGGACGCGCGCGGCATCGCCTCGGGCGATCTCTCCCTGATCTCCGCCGACATGGGCCTGAAAGTGACCGTCTGCGGTTCGGACGGCGCTGAGAAGGGCGGCACGATCCGGCTCGGACGGCAGGACCTGCAGGTCCGCATCGGCGGGGGCGTGATCGTGGTAACGCGTCCTGGCGGCGACGGACTTGAAATCGTCACGACCTACGATGCCGACAAGGCGGCCATCGCGGGTACGGCGCGCCTGCGGGAATTCAGGGCCGATTCGATCGTCGGGTTCGAGGGGGGAGCGGCGGATCTGAAGTCCCTGGCCGCGATTCCGCTATCGGGTGAAATTTCGTTCGGCGCGGGCGGCACGGCAGCGGGCGGCACCACGATCGATGCCGGACTCCGCTACCGCGCCACGCTGTCGGCCAAGGGCGGCAAAGGCCTTCGCATAGCGGGGCTGCCGACGGAAGGCGCGTCGGTATCGCTGTCGGGCGAAGGCGACCTGAAAGGCCTGTCCGCGCTGCGGCTGTCATCGAAGCTCGGAGCCTGGAGCGCCGGATACGAGGGGCCGCTCGGGTTCGCGGATCTGGCCTTGAACGGCAGTATCTGGGCGCGGCGCGGCGAGGACGGCACAGAGGCCGCCATCAAGGGATCGGGCGGCCGCTATCAGGCGCGCGCCGAGAAGATACGGTTCGGCGGCGAAGGATTTGACGCGGTCACCGTGTCGCTCCAGACAGCCCCGGGGCGGACCGGCATCACGCTGGCCGCGGCACAGGCGGCCCCTCGATCCGGCGCGCAGGCGGCCGGGGGATCGATCCAGGGAACCCTCGTGCTGGGCGACGCAGCGAGCGAGGTCGCGATCGACGTTTCGGAACTGCGGGTCGCGCCCCTGGCGGCGATGGTCGGCGCCCTCGGCCTGAAAGGCTTGCCGGATCTAACCGCCGTCCGCGAATCCATTCCCGATGACCTGGTGGCCTCGGGGGCCGGCAGCGCCGTATCGGACCCGCAGGGCACCCGCTGGAAGGCGGACCGCATCCAGGCGCGGATGATGGCCGGCGCCGAAGCGCTTGTCCTGAGGGCATCCGTGTCGGGAGATCTGTCCCGCGCCACGATCGACAGCCTGGATCTCCGCCTGGGCGGCACCGCCGTCGCCGCGCGGGGCGCCGTCCGCTGGGCGGGCGAGCCAGGGTTCGAAGGCAGCATCGATTACGCAGGAAGGCGCTACGGACTGGCCGCCACCTATGCGGACAAGCTGCTGCGCGTCACGGGCAGCCACGGCCTTGTCCTGGAGGCAGGCAAGGACGACGGCGGCGCATGGAAAGCCAGCCTTGAGACGTCGGAATTTCCGCTGGTCCTGGGTAACGGCATCCTGGTGGCCGGCATGAAAGCTTCGGGCCGCTACGCGGGCGCCGAAAACTGGGACCTTGCGCTGACCGGATTCCGCCTGAAGTACGAACTGCCGCGCGACGGTTCGGGGAAGGCCGCCGCGCTTCCGGAAATCTCGGGAGACGCTACCCTGAAACCGGGAGAGCTGCGGTTCGGGCGCCTGGATATCCGCGGCGAAGGCTACGGCCTCGAAGGGCCCGCCACCCTGAAATACGCGGGCAGCCTGGCGGACCTCAATCTGGAACTCGCGGCAACCCTGAAAGGCGCAGGATTCCTGGGGCAGGGCAGGGCGGGCTACGACCTGCGCGCCAGCCTGGCCGATGGCGCCCTCAGCGCAGGCATCGGTTTTTCGTCCATTCCCATCGCCGCGGGCAAGGGAGCGAAACCGCTGGACGCCTCGGGATACCTCAGGATCCGGGGGCCTGCGGACCTCGCGCGCATCCTTTCGGGGGAAATCCCCGACCCCGAAAGCTACCGCGGCGACCTTTCGATCGCCCTGGCGGGACCTGGACTGCAATTGCAGGAACAGCGCCTTCGCCTGCGCTACGCCCGCGGCGATCTCCTGGCCGAACTGGAAAGCTCGGGGCGACTCTCGGGAAGCGCCCGGGTGCGTACCGCCGACCTCTCCGCTTCCGTCACGCTCGGCATGAAGGGATTCCGCCTCGCCGATCTCGGCCGCCTGGACAGCGCGGACCCGTCGCTGTCCGCACTGATGGCCATGTCGCT
>CAYRXK010000083.1:0-5843 GCA_964428265.1 uncultured Treponemataceae bacterium | reverse complement strand
CGTTCGGGCGGTACCGGATTCACCGACCTTTCCGCCAGCCTGCTCGCGGCGAAGGAAGGCTACGATCTGGCCATTTCCGGCACGCTGGCCGCGATCGTTGCTGCGGGAACCCAGCCGGGAAACGCGCCGGGAAACGCGCCGGGAAGCTTCTCGGCCGAAGGGCATTTCGGTTCGGCCACCGCGGGCATCGGCCTGGAATTCTCCGGCCTGGACCCAACCCTGATCCGGGCATTCGTCGCCGCGCTCGATCTACCCGGAATCGGAGCCCTGCCCGGTATTCCCGCGGGCGCGCGATTGTCGGGTACCCTGTTCGCCGAAAGCGACTTCAAGAAGGTATCGTGGAACGCGCTGAAGTTATCGGGAGAGTTGCCGGTATCGGGCGCGGTCTTGCGCTTCGAGGGATCCGGCGCCGGCGACCTGTCCGAAGCGCGCATCCGTTCCATGAAGCTGAGCTACGCGGGCAATGAAGCGAGCCTGTCGGGCATCCTGCGCTATGCCGGGCTCCCTGCATTCGAAGGAAACGTCACCTACGGCGGCATCTCCTATGCGATGAACGCGCGCTACGAGGAAGGCGCCGTATACCTGCGGGGCGGGCATGGCCTGGTCGCCGAACTCAGGCCCGACGGCAGAGGCGGCTGGGATGGAAGCATCGAGGCTTCCGAACTGCCGGTCGCCCTTGCCCAGGGCCGCGCCGTGGCCAGCCTGCGGGCCCGGGGGCGTTTCGCCGACCCGCGCGACTGGAACCTGGGAGTGGAACGCTTCTCCCTGCGCTACGAACCGGCAGCAGCGCTCCCCGCGGGTGCGCTGCGCCTTCCCGAACTGGCCGGCGCCTTCGAATTCATTCCCGGCACCCTCCGCTTTACGCGCCTGGACCTGCGCGGAGAGGGCTACGGCCTTGGGGGGCCGGTCACGCTAGCCTACGCGCGCGAAGGTGATAACCTCGTATTCGACCTGCAGGGCGACCTTGCCAGCCTGGAGAACGCCCGCGAACGCTTTTCCGTCACGGCCCGGCTCGCGGGAACGGCGCTTACCGGAACCCTTCGCTTTTCAGGCTTCCCGGTGGAACGACTGCCGGGTATGACGGTCAAGGGCGACCTGGAGGGATCGATCGATTTTGATGGTCCGTTCGACATCGGAAAACCCGACTTCGCCAAACTGGCCACGCTCCCCAACCTGAAATTCACCGTCGCGCTCGCGCAGGGCGAGTACCGCGCCATGCCGCTCAAGGCCGCGGCTTCGGGCATCCTGTCGGGAAACCAGCTTCGCATACATTCCCTGGACTTCGCCTGGCAGGGCAACACCATCTCCGACGCGAGCGCGGAAGTCCTCATCGACCAGCGACGCGCGAGCCTGCAGGCATCCTACAAGGGCGCGTGGGGCAAGGAACGCGTGAACGCGCGCCTGTTCGTCACGGTCGTCATGCCCGCATCACCGGGCGCTGTCCCGGGCGCAGGCCTCGACCTCGCCTCGGGCGTCCTGCCACCCCTCGAATTCTCAGGAAGCTTCGAAAGCGTCGAAATCGCTGAAACCAAACTCCGCGACTGGGGTTTCTCCGGTACGTACTCGGAAGAGGGCATCCGGTTCGACGGCGGAGGGGGGCAGGTGCAGCTGCGGTATGCGAACGACGGAGAATTCTCGCTCACCTTGCAGGATCCCTTCCCCGTGCGCGTGCAGGCCCTCGGCAGCATCCGCGACACCGGGATAGACGCGGTCCTGGCGGGCCTGAACCTGGACCTCGCGCAGATCGCCTTCCTGATGGACACCACGCCCGTCGCCATCCGCCAGGGCAGGCTGTACGGCGACCTTTCGGTTCGCGGATCGCTGAACGACCCCGAACTTTCCGGCACCGCGTACATCCTGGGCGGAGTAATAGAAATA
Organism: uncultured Treponemataceae bacterium; assembly: GCA_964428265.1. Taxonomy (GTDB): domain Bacteria; phylum Spirochaetota; class Spirochaetia; order Treponematales; family Rectinemataceae; genus CAYRXK01. Next base: position 3,965 of record CAYRXK010000083.1, on the reverse strand, counting down.
AACCAGCTTGTCCGCGGTACCTCCGAGCCTTTCGATCTGGAACTGCTCCTCTCCGGCCGCGATATCGAGGTTAAACCGGCGCGCATACCGATAGGCGGCGGCGTGGTTGACGCTTCGGCCACCGCCCGCCTCGAAGCCCTGCAACTGCGCGACCTCACCTTTTTCCTGAAATCGCGCTCGAAGTCCACCCTCGACATAGACGGAACCATCCTGGGCGTCGGGGTGGAAAAAGGCAAAGGCTCCATAGATCTCTCGCTTGGCATCTCCGCGGAGCGGCTGGACATCGGCGGCAAGGTCCTGATCGAAAAGGGCGATGTCCTGATAAATCCGGGCGGTTTCGTACCCGCGTCGGCGCAGGCTGCCGCCACGGAAAAAACCCCCGGGCCCGAAATCCGCGTGGATGCCGAATTCAGCTTCGGCACCCAGGTGCAGGCGTACCTGCCTTCCAGGGACATCCCCGTGATCTCCGGCGCGGTGGATCCCGCCAGCGCCGTCGCCCTGCGCTTCGACTCCGCCTCGGGCGTCCTGCACCTGGACGGCAAGCTGCAGATCAAGAGCGGCTACTTCTTCTTTTACCTGCGCAACTTCTTCATAAAGCGGGCCGAGGTCGTCTTCGCCGAAACTGAGCGCAAGTTCGATCCCCTGGTCACCGCCACGGCCGAACTCCGCGAAGCCAACCAGGACGGCCCCGTCATCATCGGGCTCGAACTCGCCGACTCGCCCATATCCAACCTGCGGCCCCGCCTCAGCTCCGTGCCCGCCATGTCCGAAGCTCAGCTCATCGCCCTGATGGGCGGCGGCGTCCTGTCCACCACCAGCGCGGAGGGCACCGTCGGCATCCGCGAGGCCGTCATAGCCTCATCGGAATTCCTGCCGCAGTTCAACCTGTACAAATCCTTCGAAAACCGGGTGCGCCAGCAGCTCGGCCTCGACGTGGTCTACCTCCGGTCAACCTTCCTGCAGCGCTGGCTCCTGGACATATCCAGCCCCGCGGGCGAAAGCGCGCCGGACGACCCCCTGGCGCGCTACCTGGACAAATCCGAACTGTACGTCGGCAAGTACATCGGCAACGCGGCCTTCCTGCACGGTTCCATCAAGCTCCGCGAGGACCCACTTGTTGCCTCGAGTCAATTGCGACTAGACTCCGAGATCGGCATAGAGCTCGACAGCCCCTTCGGCATCCTGAGCTGGAGCCTTTCGCCCACCGCGGGCGACGGAGCCCTGGTCGAAGGACAAAAACTCAGCCTCAGCTGGAGAATACCCTATTGAATCGCCACCCGCGGGGAACACCATGAAACGATACGCATCCGCCCTCGTCCTCCTGCTGTTCGCGGCAGCCGCCCTGTTCGCGCAGGCCGAGGCAGACCCGGACTGGTTCTGGAACAAGCCGGTCGCCTCGTTCCAGTGGAAGGGCCTGCGCAAGGCCGACAAGGTCAAGCTCGACGCCCTGGTGCGCGATTACGCGGGCAAACCCTTTACCGATGAACTCTGGCTGGACCTGCAGCCCAAGCTCTACGAGCTCGACTGGTTCGAATCGATAGAAGCCTCGGCCCTGCCCGAAAACGATACGCGGCAGCGCATGATCCTCTTGCTCACCGTGGTGGAAAAACCCTCCATCTCCGCGGTCAGGGTATCGGGCAACGAAACCCTGCGCAGCGCCGAAATCCTGGACGTTGCGGAATCCAAGGCCGGTTCGATCTACAACCAGGCCGCGGCCGACCGCGATACCGCCGCCATCCTCAAGCTGTACGGCGAAAAAGGCTATCCGGACGCCGAGGTCCGCGCATCCGCGCAGCCTTCCAAGGACGGAACCAGCCTCGTCCTGGTGTTCGAGGTATCCGAGGGCGAGCAGGTCGGCGTCAGGCGCATACAGTTCACGGGCAACGCCGCCGTGCCGGAACGCACCCTGAAATCGCAGATGACGCTCAAGGAAGCCGCGCTCTTCCAGAAGGGCACCTTCCAGGAAACCCAGCTCGAAGAAAGCATGCAGGCCATCCTGGACTACTACCGCCAGCGCGGCTTTGTGGATGCCGAGATAGACGAGGTGGCGCGGAGCTACGAAAGCGACGAGAAGTCCGGCAAGAAATGGCTCATCCTGTCCATCGCGGTAAAGGAAGGCGCGCAGTGGAACTTCGGGGGCCTGTCCTTCGAGGGCAACAACGTCTTTTCCACCGAAAAGCTGCAGGCCCTCGTAACCCTGAAGCCCGGAAGCCTCCTGAACGGCAAGCGCCTTGCGCAGGACAAGCAGCGCATAGACGACCTTTATTTCGAGAACGGCTACATATTCAACGGCATCGAAATGAAGGAATTCCGCAACGAGGCCGCGAAGAGCATCTCCTTCACGGTGCGGATCACCGAGCGCGAGCGGGCGCACATAGAAAGCCTGCGCGTGCTGGGCAACGAAAAGACCCGGGACTATGTCATACAGCGCGAAGTCCCCCTCGAGGTGGGCGACATCTTCTCCAAGGCCAAGATCATCGACGGCCTGCGCAGCCTGTACAACCTGCAGTACTTCGCCTCGGTGGAACCGCAGATGACCCAGGGCAGCGCGCCCAACCTGATGGATCTGGTCATATCGGTCGAAGAACAGAGCATGGCCGAAGTGCAGTTCGGCGTCACGCTGACCGGAATCGGTTCGCCCGGTGACTTCCCGGTTTCCGGCTACGTGAAGTGGAACGACCGCAACCTGGGCGGCCGGGGACAGACCCTGTCCACCAACGTCACGCTTTCGCCCACCGAGCAGTCGGCCTCGGTCGCCTTTTCCGAACCCTGGCTCTTCGCGCGCCGGCTTGCGGGCTCGGTCTCGCTCTCGTTCAAGCACTCCACCGAAACCACCGCGCAGGACAGCATCGCGCCCATCTTCGCCACCGAGGACATTCCCGACCCCTACGTGGCCATAAACACGTCCAGCGCCGGCTCCGGCGAATGGGACGGCAGCCTCTCCTCGATTCCCGAGCAGTACCTCATGCCCTACACCAACTGGGACATGAGCCTGGGCCTGTCCTCCGGCTATACCTTCAAGCAGCCCCTGGGCGACATCTCGGTCGGCGGCGGCTTCACCTCGGGCATCGGCATGCGGTCCTACGACGCCACCCGGTACCGGCCCTACCAGTCCGACCTGCGCAACGCCAACGGCACCTGGCGCTTCTACAACAAGCTTTTCGCGCGCGCCTACCTGAACAAGCTCGATTTCTGGTACAACCCCGGCTCCGGCTACTTCGCCAGCCAGCGCATGACCTGGGCGGGCTTCTTCCCCTGGGAATACCAATTCTACGTCAAGTCCGAAACCCGGCTGGACGCCTACGCCACCCTGTTCAGCTTCCCGATAACCGAAACCTGGAAGTTCAAGGGCGTCCTGGGCGCGCACACCGGTTTCCAGGCCCTGCTCGGCCAACCCTGGCGACCGCTGACCGTCACCGAAGACTGGATCTACCTGGACGGCACCTTCAACGCCCGCGGCTGGAAGTCGCTGTACGACATGCAGGGCATCGCCCTCTGGGAAAGCTCGCTCGACCTGCGCTTCCCGGTGGTGGATCAGGTGCTCTGGATGGATCTCTTCGTCGACGCGGGCGCCATGCAGGTAAAATCCGGCACGGGCACCGGCATGGTTGACATGACCAAGGACAACCCCTCGGGCGATCCCGCGCGGCCCGATTTCCTCGGCATGGGCTGGGAAAACATGGCATTCAGCACGGGCCTGGGCCTGCGCTTCGTCATCCCGCAGTTCCCGTTCCGGTTCTACTTCGTCAAGCGCTTTGTCACCGATGGGGCCACGATCACCTGGAAAAACCCCGACTGGAGCTTCGATTTCGTGCTGAGCATCACCCAGCCGCTGTATTGAAAGGGAGGTACCGCATGCGAACCCGGAATACGCGATGCATCGCGCTTCTTATCGCCGCCGCGTCGGTCTTCCTGCCGGTGGCGATGGCCGGCGCGCAGCAGATCACCCGCGTGGCGGTCCTGGA
>CAYRXK010000082.1:7407-9631 GCA_964428265.1 uncultured Treponemataceae bacterium | reverse complement strand
CCCCGGGGGTGGGGGGGGCGCCCCGGGGGTGGGGGGGGCGGACCGGGGGTCGAGGGGTGGCCGCCCCCTCGACCCGGAACGACTAAATTCCCGAGAGCGTCTCGGCCTCGGCATAGCGGTGGTACAGGTCGGGCCTGATCACCCAGTCCCAGGCGCCCGCCCGGCTGCGGCGCACGCCGCCGAAGCCCGACTTGAAGCGCGTCAGGCCGGCGAGCGGATGCTCGCCGGCATCGGCCGGCCCCACGCCGAGCAGGTCCATCCGCACCGCGCCCTTTTCCGCGCTGTCGATCATCGCGCGGTACAGGATGGCGCTCGGGCCCGAACTGGCCCGGTGCCGCGCGCTGGACGCGGCGAAGAGATACCAGGCATCCTGGCCGTTGCGCGCCACGATGGCCGAGGCGGCGGCCTGGCCGCCCTCGACCGGTTCACCATCGGCGGTGGCCAGATACAGATCCAGGTCGAGCCGGTGTTCCCGCGCATGCGTGAACAGGTCCCTGAAAAGATGTTCATGGTGCGCCGGCAGCCGGTGCCTCTCCGACGTCTCCTCGTGCAGCCGGTGGAAATGCCGCAGGCCCGCGGTACCGGTGCGGTCGACCCTGGTCCGGCGCCGCGTGGCCAACCTGACCGCGTAGCGGGCGCGTTCGTCCATCCTGGACCAGATGCCTGAATAGCCGCCGGACAGGTCCACCACCATCGTATCGATGCAGGAATGCTCGACCTGCGACTTCCGCAGGCAGCGCCGGGCCGTGGAGGCGTTCATCCTGAGTTCCTGGGCGTGCCTGGGCAGGAGCAGACCCTCGTCGTCGGTCCAGCCCGGGCACATCAGGTCCCAGCGCACGAACGCGCAGTCCGCCGGAAGCAGGGGCAGGATGCGCCGCGAAAAGCGTTCGAGGATGGCGCCCGCGTCGTCGCCCAGTACCCCCTGCCGCGCGATTCCGGCGGAGGGCACGACCGCATAGGCCATGGACCCGCCTGCCGCCAGGCGCTTGTACAGCACCGGCACGTCGGGGGCCGCGGCGATGCGGGTCCAGCCCTGGCGTTCCTTCCACGCGATCCACGCGGGATGATGATAGAGCGACACCGGAATGCCGTGCGGGGGGGTATGCACCTGCGTGTGCGTGTCCCGCGCGGTATCCGGCGTCGCGCGGACGGCGATCCGTTCCACAGCTGCGCCTCTCTTTCAGATTACCTGTAGGTTGTTGTGTGGTATGAACATACTAGGCGATCTGGCAAGGCGCAATCGTCAGTAAGCATGTATGGACCTTGTATATCGATCTACAAGGTTGGTTTGATTCGTGGTTCCGGGTCGAGGGTGCGGCTCAGGTTCGAGGGTGCGGCTCAGGCCAGCCTGCCGACAGTGTCGGCGGCACCCGAAGAGAGGAGGCTTTGCAGGTTGAACGCCTGGCCCGCGCCTTTCAGCTTGCGGCGGATGTTGTGGCGGTGCCGCTCCACGGTCGCCTCGGCGATGCCGAGGAGCCCGGCGATTTCCTTGCTGCTGCGGCCGTTGCGCACCTGCAGCGCCACTTCGCGCTCGCGCGGGCTCAAGGCCGGATGGCTGTCAGGCCCGTTGCCGAGGGCCCGCATCTGCTGGCGCACCTCGTCCGCGAGCAGGGCCAGCCATTCGGCCCGGCGATCGTCGGACAGGCCGGGCTCCGCAGCGCGCAAGGCCAGCGGCAGGATGCCGTCGGCCAGCCTGGCGCGGTAACTGCCGGCGATCGCGGCGCGCTCCTGCTCTATCATGGAAAGGATTTCACGCAGGGCCGTGTTTTTCGACGCCAGGTCCGCCGAGGCGGCGCGCAGCCGCGCGATCAGGTCCGCCGTGCCCAGCATGGACGCCGCCACGGTCGCCACCGAGGAAAGCAGCGACGTTTCCTGCGCCAGGAATTCCGCCGAACCGTCGGGATAGGAAACCGTGATCCGGCCGATCCATCCGGCGGAGGGGGCTTCGGGGAGTTCGGCCGAGATGGAGCGCCCTCCGGGTAGTGTGTCAAAGCTTGTGGGTAGTGTGTCAAAGCTTGTGGATTGCCCCGCGGGGCCGCTGAACATGATTTCGCAGCGAGCCCTGTCCGGATGCTGCATGGCGCGGCAGAGGGCTCGGGCTATACCCTCGGCCGCCCTGGCGGGATCCGGCGCCGAAGCCGCGAGCAGGCAGATCGCGTAGATGCATTCGAGTTCCTTTTCGCGTTCGCGCAGCCTGATCCGCTCGTCCATACAGGCCCAGTAT
>CAYRXK010000082.1:0-7307 GCA_964428265.1 uncultured Treponemataceae bacterium | reverse complement strand
GAGTTCCTTTTCGCGTTCGCGCAGCCTGATCCGCTCGTCCATACAGGCCCAGTATGGGCGTGGAACCGGCGTCTGTCCATGCCACGCTGGTGCGCGAATCTCGATTCACAATACGCGGAATCGGGCACATACTCACGACATGAACGAAAATAATGACAAATCGAGAGCTTCTGACGCCCGCACCAGCCTCACCCACCCTCTGCACATCGATGCGGTGATCGTGCCGGGGACGGGCGGCGCGATCGGCATGACGATCTGCCCGGGGAAGAAGCAGGCGAACGCGATGTCCGGTGCGCACGACCGCGATCTGGGGCTGGACCTGGCGGCCATTCGCGATTGGGGCGCGGAAATCCTGGTAAGCCTGATCGAGGAGCGAGAATACGGCGCGGTCGGCATCGCGAACTTCGTCGGCCTCATTCCTGCCGGCATGCTGCACCTGCGCCTGCCTATACCCGATGCGGGACTTCCCGATGCCTCCTGGGAACGCCGGTGGGATGTCGAGGGCAGGCGCATCCGCGCCGTGCTCCGCCGAGGCGGCAAGGTCTGCGTGCATTGCATGGGGGGCCTCGGTCGCACCGGTACGGTCGCCGCGCGGCTCCTCGTGGAATTCGGCATGCATCCGCGCGGCGCCGTGGCCGCCGTGCGCGCCGCGCGGCCGGGCGCGATCGAAACCGATGAACAGCTTCGCTATGTTCTCGACCTCGAACCGATATGGAAACGATACGACCGAGCGCGCGGCTGCCTGGTCGGAGGGGCCTGCGGCGACGCGCTCGGCGCCCCGGTGGAATTCCTGGCGCGCGGGGAAATTCTCGCGCGGTTCGGCCCAGGGGGGATCCTCGAGTTCGATGCGGGCGGACTGATCACCGACGATACGCAGATGAGCCTGTTCACGGCCGAGGGGCTGATCCGCGCGGAACTGCATGGCCGTCCGCGCGGCACGACGCATGGCCGGTCATTCGACCCTGCCGGATTCGCGGGGTTCCTCCACCATGCCTACCTGCGGTGGCTTGCCACTCAGGGTGAATACGTGCCGTTCGCGGATTTCCGTCCGGACGGCTGGCTGTACGCCGTTCCGGAACTCCATGCGTTACGCGCTCCGGGAAAAACCTGCCTGGATGCGTTACGCGCTTCCGCGGGCATTTTCACGCCTATCCGGGCGATCAACGACCGCAAGGGCTGCGGAGGCGTCATGCGCGCCGCGCCCGTCGGAGTTTTCACCTCGGCGGCGGGCACGCGCCGCGACGCCTTCGAGCTGGGCATCGTTTCAGGTCGCATAACGCACGGCCATCCCTCTGGCTACCTGGGCGCGGGCGCGCTGGCCTGCATTATTCATGATCTCATGCGCGGCGCGGCCCTTCCGGACTCGATCGGCGCGGTCCTGGCGCTGCTGCGTCCCGAGCCGGGCTCGGGCGAAACCGTAGCCGCGCTCGAAAAGGCCGTCGACCTCGCCCGCCGCGGCGGAGACCCCGTGCGGGACATCGCGGAGCTGGGCGAAGGCTGGGTCGGCGAAGAAGCGCTCTCCATAGGCGTGTACTGCGCGATGCGGGCATCATCCTGCGAAGAAGGGATCCGCATGGCGGTGAACATCACGGGCGACAGCGATTCCACCGGCGCCATCGCCGGCAATATCCTGGGCGCGCTGCACGGATTGTCGGCAATACCGGCGCGCTGGCGCGAGGCGGTGGAACTGGGGCCCGTGATCGGCGAGATGGCCGACGATCTGCTTGCGATATGCGACAGGCCGGAGTATCCGGACGCGCGAGATTCCGATTGGTGAGAAGCGCGATATCCGGGCAATTGAACGGCGCTTCACGGGTGGTCGTGCACGAACTCCTTGACCGCGGCCTCGATCCGGTCGCGCACGATGCGCACCCTCGACATGATTTCCTCCTCGGAACCCCTGAACGACGAGGGATCGTCGAAGGGCCAGTGGTGCCTCTCGGCAAGGCCGGGAAAGGCGGGGCAGCGCTCGGCCGCTTCCTTCGAGCAGACGGTGACGACGATCTGGTAGATTTTTTCCTGCAGGAACAGGTCGAACACGCTTTTCGTAGTGTTGCGGGAAATATCGATGCCGATCTCGGCCATGGCGCGCACCACGAAGGGATTCAGGACGCCCGGTTCCAGGCCGGCGCTTTCTGCCTCGAAGCGTCTGCCGCCCCATTTTTTCAGAAAGGCTTCCGCCATCTGGCTGCGCGCCGAATTGTGCACGCAAAGGAATAAAACCCTGGTCATGATAGGTCCTCCGGAACCTGGAGTGTAGGACCGGACTTTGCTCTTCGCGTCAGGATTCGGTTAGTAACCGGTTAATTCCCGCGACCGGGGCTCAGTACGTTACCGGCGTGATCCGGACGATGAGCGCTACACAAAGGTCGGGCGGCGCCAGGACCAGGGGCGACGCGGTCGCGATCTCGACACCGACCAGGCGGGAGGCGACGGCGTCCCAGTACTCTACCCGGTATCGCGCGGGCGGAACGCTGAGCGTCAGCTGGCGGTAAGCGCTTCCGCTGCCGCAGGCCGGGCAAGGCGCCGGACCGGGTCCGGGAACCGGAGCGGGGCCGACCCAGAGCAAAAGGCCGCAGCGCGTACCCAGATCGCATGACGCAGGGTCGCCGAGCGCGCCGAATTCTCCGCAGGTTCCGCGGCTTCGCACGAGGTCGGGCGCCAAATTATGCGATTCGGAAGCGAGCCGGACGGCCAGCGCGAGGAGGGGGCTGGCCGAGGGCAGCACGCCCCGCATCCGCGCAAGCGTTTCAGAAGTATCCAGAAAAATCACGGCGCAAATCCTCTATGGCGGGCATGCCGGGAATCGTGCCCCAATCCGCGGAAAATCCAGGTCCGCCGGATCCGCCCGGTTTGCCCGGTTTGCCCGGTCCGTCCTCGGCCTCGGCTTCTGCCTGCGCCTGCAGGATGGCCAAAACGATCTCGATATGGATGCCCACACGCTTCCACAGGGGTGCGGTCGCATCGCCCAGATGGTCGAAATCCGGACGTCCGCCAGCCACCTGGCCTGGGTTCAAGGTTTCCACGAGGTAGGCTGCTGTCGCGGTACGCTCGCCCCATTCGCGGTGCGAAAGGCCGCGATGCTCCTCTCTCGACTGGTCAAGGATCATGCCGATGCCGCGGTCCTCGGCCGCGAATATTCCCATCGCCGCATGCACGATGTTCTTGGGGTGGGCCACGATGTCCCAGGCAAGGCCGGAAGTGGGGCCGGCTTCGTGCAGGTCGAAGGCCGCGCGCACGTTTTCTGCGCGGATCAGGGCCATGATGGCCGCGGCGGCCTGCGCGGTCGGCGTGCCTGATGGGTCGCCCGGGTAGCGGCGGTTCAGGTTGCGCGATTCCTGGCCGGCGAGACCTGCGGGCGGCTTGTCCGGATTGCCTCCTGCAGCGTCGACCGCGGGGAAAAAAACGGGCGGATCGGGAATTCCCTCGTCGCCGGGATTGGTGAGCCTGGCGCCGTACCTGAAGCGGCGCTCGCCCGAGGCCCCCGAGACCGCGACATGGGGCGGCCCCGGCCTGTCGGGGTCGGGCCAGGTGGCCGCCGACGCGTTGGCGCGCGGTATGACGATAAGCCGCGCGGCCGCGGGCCGCGCCCTCGATATGAAGAGCGAGGCGGCCATGACGCCCGCGATTTCGTTGCCGTGCGTGCCACCCAGAATGAGGATCGAGGGGAGGCCGGCCGCTGGGGGCGCGGGTGCGGACGCTTCGGGTTCGAGAAAATACACCGGGCTGTCCAGCGCGGTGCCTGCGAGCGCGGGTACGTAGTCCGACAGCGCGCCGATCCGCGCAACGGCTGGGCCCGGCCGCTGCTCCGCCAGCGCCGCGGCGAAAGCCGGGTGACGCGATGGCGCGCCCGGCTGCGCCCCGGCAGTGGCCGCGGCCCCCGCCACCAGGGCGAGGACCGCGGCGCTCAAAATCGCGTAACGTGAAAAAACGCGCATCAGTACCCGAACACCGCGCCGTCGCGCCGCGGATCGGCGCCGCCGAACAGCATGCCGTACTTGGTGATGATGCCCTGCACGCCGCCGAAATACAGGTCGCGCTTGTCGTAGCTCTTGATCTTGTAGCCCATGGCCTTCAGCGCTTCGATCTCGGCAGCGGGGAATAGGAAGCCTTCCAGTTCCATCGTGGTCTTGCCGGGGCCCTGCAGGTAGGTGCAGTACATGCGCGGCGCCTCGATGGCTTCCTGCATGCCCATCTCGAAATCGATCAGGTTGGTCACGATCTGGGTCAGGGTGGGCACGATGCGCATGGCGCCGGGCGTGCCGAGCGTGGCGAAGGCCTTGCCCTTGCGCATGATAAGGGTGGGCGCGATGGTGGTGTTCATGCGCTTTCCGGGAAGGTAGGCGGACGAGCCCTTCTTGCCGTTGAAATTGCCCATCTCGTTGTTCAGGATGATGCCCGTGCCCGGAACCGCCACGGCCGCGCCGTAGAAGCCGGAGAGGGTCTGGGTAAGCGCGACCAGGTTGCCGTCCTTGTCCACCACGGACATGTGCGTGGTGCTCCAGTGCTCGCTGTTCGGGTTGATTTTCTCGTAGGTGGTGGTCATCGCATCGAGCCTGATCGACGCGGCCTTCGCCTTGGCGTAGCCCTTGGAGGTAAGCGCCTTCATCGGCACGTTCACGTAGTCCGGGTCGCCCAGGACGTCGTAGTAATCGTCGAAGGCGCGGGCCAGAACTTCAGCGAAGAGGTGCAGTTTTTTCGCGGACGAAAATCCCCACGAAGCGATGTCGTAGTTTTCGATCATGTTGAGCGATTCGATCAGCAGGAATCCGCCCACGGGCGCCGGCGCAGACACAATGTCGTAGCCGCGGTAGTTGCCGCTCGCGGGTTCGCGCTCGATCGCCTTGTACTGCGCGAGGTCGTTTTCGTCGATCAGGCCCTTGTTGGCGCGCATGTCGTCGGCGATGGCCTTGGCGATCGCTCCCTTGTAGAAGGCGTCGGGGCCTTCCTTGGCGATCAGGGCCAGTGACTTCGCGAGATCCTTGTTCTTGTAGGTGTCGCCGGCCTCCAGGGGCAGGCCGTCCGGCGCGATGATGGACAGAAGATAGGGATTGGCCATCGCGCGCTTGTAGTTGTCGGCGATGACGCCGGCGAGGGTCGGGCTGACGACGAAGCCTTCTTCCGCCAATTTCACGGCGGGCTCGATCACCTCGGCCAGGCTCATGGTGCCGTAATCTTTCAGCGCTTTGGCAAGTCCCGCCACCGTGCCGGGCACGGCCACGGCCCTGTGCCCGTCGCCGGGCCATTTCGCGTCCTTGACTTCGTTGAACGAGGCGCGGCTGCGGTAATCGATTGAGGTTACCTTGTTCCGCCCCTTGAGGTAGATGACGATATATCCCTCTCCGCCGAGACCGTTGGCATTCGGTTCCACGACACTGTTCGCGAACGCGGTGGCCACCGCCGCATCGATCGCGTTGCCGCCGGCCTTCAGGATGTCCAGGCCGACCTGCGAAGCGAGCGGGTGCGCCGATGCGACCATGCCCTGGCCGGAAACCACCTCGGGGATGAGGGTTCCGGCCTTCTGGGCGAAGGCGGAACCGAGGCTTCCGACGAACAACAGCGCGATGAGCGCCATGGAAATGATGCTTCTACCCTTGCGCATTCAAAATCCTCCTCTTTATTCCGGCGGCGAACCATGCGCCGCCTGATCGGTCGCTATCGCAGGAAAGGGCCTACCCCATCCTTCACCAGTTGTTCGTACCCGGGCAGGCCAGCCACCTCGACAGCCTTCCCGGGGTTCAGCTCGCCGAATACCTTCAGCACCGCCAGGGTGCCTGCCAGGTGCTTGGCCACCCTCGACCCGAGAGGGCTGGACGGATCGTTGACCACATCGACATCCTCCGGCGCGTTTTGGCCCATACCGGGATGCGGCGTTTCGATCAGGAACGAAGCGGCATCCGTTCCCGAACCCCATTCGCGGTGTGAAAGACCCCGGAATTCGAGGTTCGATGGTTCCAGCTTCAGGAGAAGGCCATGGTCCAGTTCCAGGTCGAGCAGGGCGGCCGCGGCGATCGCGATGTTTTTAGGGTGCGCGACCATCATGTCGGCAAGGCGCCCGCCCACGTCGGCTTCGTGGTAGTCGAAGGCGGCGTCCACTTTCTCGGCGCGCAGAAGACCCATGACGGCAAGCGCGATTTTCTGTGTCAGGCCGGAATCCTCTCGGCCGGGATAGGCGCGGTTCAGGTTGCGGAATTCCCAGGCTGCGATGGGCGATTCGCGGCTGTCGGGATGCACGTAGCCGCCTTTCGGATCGGACACGCCCTGCTGCGCGGGGTGCGTGGCGCGCGAGCCGTACTTGAAGTAGCGGGTGCCGCTGGGTGTGGTCAGGCTGATCCACGAGGGCCCGCGCGTGGTATAGCCGGGCATGTCCGGCTCGCGATCCAGGTGGCTGACGCCTGAATTGTTCATGTTGGGGACGATGATCACCCTGCCCCGCTTCACTTCGGCGCGTTCCAGCATGAGTACGGCGGCCATGATGCCGGCGATTTCGTTTGCGTGCGTGCCGCCGCCGATGAATACGGTGCCGCCCGGTTCCCTGCCCTCTAGGTAATAGACCCGGCTGTCGCCCGGGGTGCCGAGCAGGCCGGGGTAATAGTCCGAAAGCCATCCGGTTTTCGCCAGCGATCCGGAGGGACGGTAATCATGGTTGACCAGGTAGCGGCCGTGCAGATCCTGCGCGCCGAGCATGCCGCCTGCGCCCAGGCACAGCATCAGTACGGCGAGCGAAGTCGCCCAACGTGTGTTCATGGTGCGATCCCTGCCTTCCGGTTATTTGAACGCCGCCGCGAGCGGCGCCCCTACCGCGGAAATACGCTCGGCCTGCGTGAGCGCGATGCCGGCCTTGGCGGCCAGTTTCGTGAAAAAGCCGTCCTCGTTGCCGGTCTGCACGACGATCGCGTATGTGGATGACGCCATGCAGGGCTCGATCAGGCTTTCGGACATGGCGCCGCGCCGCGCCGCGCCGCCGACGTGCAGGGTGATCACCGACATCTTCAGTTCCGAGGCGCGCTTCAGAAGCGCTCTGGTGCGCGCAAGTTCGGCATCTATGCTGATCCCCGCGGCACCCAGGCCCTTGGAGCTGGCGCCGACCACGAGGACCAGGGTCGGGGAGGAGCCGTCGAGGTTTTCCGCCTTGAGCAGGTTATCCGCCGTGAAGGGAATCTTGTTGCGTGTCAGCAGCACTTTGACCATTTCGAAATCGGCGCTCTGGCCGATGGCCGTAAGCAGCGCGGGCCTGCCGGCGAACGCGGCGACCGGCTGGGCCGATGCCATGCCGAGAACCGCGACGAACAGAGCGAATGCAGCAA
>CAYRXK010000081.1:0-9940 GCA_964428265.1 uncultured Treponemataceae bacterium | reverse complement strand
CCTTCTCCCGCCAGCCTTCCTGCATGCGCCGGCAGCGACCAGTACTCGTCGCGCTTGTCCACCGGGCCAGCCGGTTCCATGAACGCATCCAGCGCGACCGTTACGGCGCGGACGTCCCCCACCCGGGCCTTGAGTTCGATCTCCACGGCATGGGAAGCGTCCTGCACGTCAGGAAACCCAGTCGAACACGCAGCGATCGTAATCGGCGGGGGGAAGGTGCCCCGTCAGGGCAATGCAGGTGGCCGCCAGGCTCGAGATTCCGAGCCCTTCCCTCAGGGTCGTATCGTATTCGCCGGCGTATCCGGGATCGTAGATCACGCAGGGCACCGGATTCAGCGAATGGCTCGTCTTCGCCTTGGGCTCGCCCGCCGCATCACGCAGGACCGCGCCTGATTTCTTGTCGTGCTCGTACATGTCGTCGGAGTTGCCGTGGTCGGCCGAGATGACCATGATCCCGCCCGAAGCCTTTACCGCCTCGGCGAGCCTGCCCAATTGCAGGTCCATGCCTTCCATCCCGCAAACCACCGCCTGGTAGACACCGGTATGCCCCACCATATCGCCGTTCGGATAGTTCAGGCGGATAAAATCGTGCTTTCCGGACTTGATCGCCTCGAGGACGCGGTCGGTGATCTCGGCGCACTTCATCCATGGGCGCTGTTCGAAGGGCACGCGGTCCGAGGGGATCTCGACGTACTCCTCCAGGGTTTCGGAGAACTTTCCGGAGCGGTTGCCGTTGAAGAAGTAGGTCACGTGGCCGAATTTCTGCGTTTCCGAAATGGCAAGGCTGCGGAGGCCGGTCGCGGCGAAATATTCGCCCAGGGTGCGGTCGATGGAGGGAGGGTTGACCAGGAAGCGCTTCGGGACGCCGAGGTCGCCGTCGTACTGCATCATGCCGGCGTAGAACACGTCGGGCCGCCGTCCCCGGTCGAACTTGTCGAAATCGTCCTGCTCGAAGGCCGCCGTGATTTCCAGCGCGCGATCGCCCCGGAAATTGAAGAAGATGACGGCGTCGCCGTCCTTTATGGTGCCGACGGGGCCGTTCGCGTCGGCGATCACGAACTCGTGGATGTCCTGGTCGATCACCGAGGGCTTTTCCTGGCGGTAGGTCCGGATGGCTTCCTCCGCGCTGGGAAAACGCCTGCCGATGCCGTGCACATGGCATTCCCAGCCGCGTTTGACCATGCTCCAGTCGGCGCCGTAGCGATCCATGGTCAGGTACTGGCGGCCGCCGCCCGAGGCGATGCGATAGTCCGCGCCCTTGTCGTTCAGCCCTGCCAGGAATGCTTCGAAGGGCTGCAGGTAGTCCAGCGCGCTCTGCGCGCCCACGTCGCGTCCGTCAAGGAGAATATGCAGGCGCGCCGTTCCGATGCCTCGATCCGCGGCGTGCTCAAGTATGGACTTCACGTGGTCGATGTGCGAATGCACGTTGCCGTCCGAGAAAAGGCCCAGGAGGTGCAAAGCGCCCCCCGTCCGGGCCAGCCGGGAGCACAGATCGTTCCAGACGCTCCCTTCGAACATGGCTCCCGTGGCGATCGATGTCGAGACCAGGCGCGCGCCCTGCGAAAACACCCTGCCGCAGCCGATCGCATTGTGCCCGACCTCGGAATTGCCCATATCGTCGTCGGAGGGAAGCCCGACCGCCATGCCGTGCGCCTTGAGCGCGCATCGGGGGTTGGCCGCTTCGAGCGCGCGGAAGTGCCGCATGTCGGCGGACGCCACGGCGTCGCCCTCCTTGTAGGCGCCATAGCCGACACCGTCCATGATCACCAGGACAACCGGACCCTTGCGGCCTTTCCAGCGGGGATTTTTCTCGAGGCGTTCGATCATGTGCGTGCTCCTTGGGTCATTCCCCGAAGTATTCGATCAGCGTGTCCACCTGCAGGTCGCCGAGGGCTTCCTGGTAGTTCAGGAAAGGCAGGCCGATAACCGAAAAGGCGCGTACGGGTATTGCACCCGCGGCCCTGATTATCTCGGCCGCGGCGGCAACCGTTCCACCCGTGGCGATCAGGTCGTCGACGATCAGTATGCGGTCGCCCGGCTTGATGTCTTCCACGTGCATCTCCATTTCCGCCTGGCCGTATTCGAGTTCGTAGGCCCGGGAGATGGTGCGGCGCGGGAGCTTTCCCTTCTTGCGCACCAGAAGAAGCGGCAGGCCGAGCTTTTCGCACAGGGGCGCGGCGAAGATGAAGCCCCGCGATTCCACCGCGGCCACCGCCTGCAGATCCATGTCACGGTAGAGCTTCACCATCGATTTGATGCAATGGCGGAAGGCATCGGGATTGGCGAGGACGCTGCTGATATCATAGAAAAGGATGCCTTTTTTGGGAAAATCCGGCACCTTCATGATCGCGTCGTCGAGATTGAAGCCTTCTTCTTGTTCTGACATTGATGCCTCGGCGGTGGGAATTTGCCTGAATACTAGAGGCTCAAGGTACCACTGTCAAGTTCCGGCCTTCGCGGCACGGCAATGTCTGCCTCGGCACGGCAATGTCTGCCGCGGCGTGTCCCCGATTCAGCGGATGAGGCCATCCGCGATGCCGAGCACCAGCGAAATGCCTGCGGCGACCAGGATGCGGAGTGTCCGTTCTTCCGTGGAGGGGGTGATGGCATCCGTGCCGGAAAACGGCCATGGCGCGTAGCGCGCGTCGCCTCCCGATGCGGCAAAGGCACCGAGATCGAACGCGAAGTTGGTGTACAGGTATGCGATGGGAAAGGCGCCCGCCGCGAGGGTGGCCGCCCGCAGGGCAGCCTTCGCCCGCCGGCGCAGTGCATCCTGCACCGGATCGGTCACCGCGATCGCGGCGGCCGGATCCGCGGTTTCAGCCGGCAGGATCGACGGGAGCGTGCCCGGATCATACGGAGTCGGCGCGGTTTCAGCGCCCGCGCCCGTGAGGATCAGCGTGGAGGCCAACAGCGCGAGCATGATCGCAGGTACGCCCCGCACGATTCAGTCCCTCGATCCGAAAATGAGGGTGCCGATGCGCAGCATCGTGGAGCCTTCCTTGACGGCTGACAGGTAATCATTGCTCATTCCCATGGAGAGTTCGGTCAGGCCGGGAATCCCGAATCGGGTCGAGAGGCGGTCCCTCAACTCCCGCAGGCGGGAAAACGAGGCACGCTGCACCCCCTCATCAGCGGTAAAAGGCGCCATGGTCATCAGCCCCCGCAGGATCGTACTGCCCGGATTTTCCTGCCAGCGTTCGCAGGCCGCCGAGAGTTCATCCATATCGCGAAAACCGGATTTGGAATCCTCGGCGGTGTGTACCTCAAAATAGAGTTCCAGCGGCACCGCCCTTCCGACGCTGCGCGAGACCAGCCTGTCCAGCAGGTCCGTGGAATGCACCGATTGTATCCCATCGAAAAAGTCAGCGGCCTTGGCGGCCTTGTTGGATTGCAGCGAACCGATCATGTGCACGCGCAGATCAGGCAGCGCGCGGAGCTCCGGGCCGAATTTGCCCATCGCCTCCTGCACCCGGTTTTCCCCGAACAGGCGCAATCCTGCGCCATGTGCCGCGCGCACTGCCCCTGCATCATGGAACTTGCTGACCGCCATGAGGGCGATACTTTCAGGATCCCTGCCGACGGCGCGTGCGGCCGCATCGATCCCGGCGCGCAGTTCGGCGACGCGTTCCCGGATGATCCGCGCACCTTCTACCGGACCCTCAATCTCCATACGGTCTCCCTGGTTTTTCCTTCGATGCTTTCAAGCACTACTTTGACCCTGATCTCGCCTTCGGGCAGGAATACCGCACCTAACCGGATCCGCCCCTCGGCATCCACGATGCTCCGCGAGGGTGAATCCATCCCCGCGAAGGACAGACCTTCCGTCCCGCCCATGGCGGCGTCGAAGCTGCGCGAAACCTGTTCTATGCCGTTCACCATCAGACGCGCGCGGTATGGCGCGAGCAGCATCCCTTTCCGCGCCGGGTGCAGAAACCTCGCATGGACCTCGTACGCGCCGCCTTTCAGGGACGCGGGTTCCTTGGCGTTCGCCGCGAGTTCCTGCGCCTGCGTGGCATCGCGTGAGCGTGCAGGGTACAGCGTGATGGCAGGGATCATCGGTATCAGTTCTCCGGCTGCCGATGTGCGGGGAAGGACGACGAGAGGATTCACCCAGCTTTTGGCGGGCCGGTCCTCGATCGCGAAACCGGGACCGCGAGGGTCTCCCGATATGCCGGTCGCCTGAACCCCGATGACCGTACCTTGCCGCACCTGCCCGGAAACAGACCGCACGAGAGGTTGTATACCTGAGTATACAGTAACGAATCCGTTCGAGTGGGCAAGCGCGACCAGACCGCCCGAAACAGGCGGAACCCCCGCGAGCAGGCCTTCCGTTCCGCGCAGATAGAGCAACTCGCCGTCCGCCGCGGCCCGAACGCTCTCCGGGCTCGCCCCGAGAATGATACCGGCGGATAGATATCCCCGTTCGGGAGTACCGAATCCCGCAGCGGGCGCTCCAGGAGCCGAAGGCCATTCCATAGCACGCAGCGGCATGGCGGCGATCACCGCGAATCCCGCGAGCGCCGTCATGATCACGGCGACCGGAACCATTCCCCCATATCTCCGCTTCGGGGCGCCAGGGGTGCCAGGGGAACCCTCGTGAGACAACCGCATCATCGCCGTTGTATCCCGTAGAGGTACAGGGCTTCGCGATCGATCACCGCGAATCCATCTCCCGCCGAGGCGAGGGCCAGGGTGCCACCATCGATTCGCGCCGACGCGATCATCCTTCCTCCGGGAGCCACGACCGTCAACGTGGCCGGATCCCCGTCCCCGGCAACGGTCAGCGCGACGATCGACTCCGCTTCGTGCGCCTTAACGGTTCTCATCGTCGTGTGTACCGCAAGGCCGAATCCGGGGGCGGCATCGGCCGGCATGCGGATGCGGGTCAGTCCCGCATCCCGGCTCCTGCCCCGTCCCGACCTGCCGGGAATCCATGCCATGAGCTGCTCGCCCGATGCCATCATCACAGCACGGCCCGACCCGAAAAAGGCCAGTTCGGCCGGCAGCGGGCTGAAGAATGGAAGCTCGATCGAGGCCGACTGGCGTGCGTCGGAACCCTCGAGCGAATACAGCAGCACCCGTTGGGGATTTTTGCCCGACAACGCGGTAAGAACCTCGCCATCGGCCGAAAGCGCAAGCCCGTACACGCAGGCATATGCCGATGCGGGGGGGGCTATCCGTGTCCGCACCCTGCCCTGCGCGTCCGCGATGATGACGGATCCATCGAGCAATCCGAACGCCACGGCATCTTTTACCGCATCCATCGCGGTGAGGATCGAGGGAAACTCACGGGACCAGACTATCGTGCCCCGCGCATCGGTCTCCGCCACTCCCCTCTGATCGGGCCGCACCAGGAAACTGCGTTCGTTCATGAATAGCGGATAGCCGATCTCGGCCGATTCGATCCGCAACGCTCCGTCCGCGCCTAAAACCCGATGCCCGGAAAGTCCGGGAGAAGACAGCGCCCAGCGATCCCTGCCGAGCGAGACCAGTCCTTCGGCCCGATGCAGGCGCGCGAGGCGCCCACGGGAGTCAAGGAACCCTACATGGCCATCCAATGCGAAGGAATCGGCCGGGATGCCGGACACGCGTTCCGACAGGACTTCCCGCCGCTCGGGCAGCACCGCCAGTTCGGGTGCGATCGCGCGGGGGGAAATGAATGGATAGATGACGCAAAGCGCCAATGTCCCGAACAGGGCGCTCCTGTTCCTGCGGTTCCGTTCATTCCCCATGGTGGTATATAGTATCAAACATGCTGGACTCTGACGAGCTTTATGGCATGGCTCTCGCGGTATCCCGCGAAGCCTATGCACCCTACTCCCGGTTCCGTGTCGGAGCGGCCCTGCTGTGCGATGATGGCAGCGTGGTCACCGGCGTGAACGTCGAAAACAGGTCCTTCGGGCTCACCGTATGCGCCGAGCGATCCGCCGTGTGCGCCGCCATGGGCGGCGGCAAGCGAAAATTCGTCGCGTTGGCCGTCGCCACTCCCGATGCGACGTACCCGGTAAGCCCCTGCGGGGCCTGTCGTCAGGTGCTGTCCGAGTTTCTCGCTCCGGGCGCGCCGATCGTATTCGGCAATGCGCCCGAAAGCCTTGTTCATACCACCATGGGGGAGCTTTTTCCCCACGACGCCCTTCACGAACTCGCCGGAGAAACGCCGCGCTGATGGGTTTCCAGCAGCACCGCGGCGTGCGCTACCGATACCGCGCCCTGCGGGTCGCCTGACAGCATCCGCGCGATTTCCTCCTCGCGCCGCCTGCCGGACAGGCGCTCGACCGTCGTAACGGTGCGCCCATCTCTGACTTCCTTGCCGATACCCAGTTGGGTTTCCGCCATGGCCGCGATCGACGCGAGGTGGGTAACGCACAGTACCTGGTGCGTGTCCGCCAGCGAGCGCAACCTCCGCCCCACCGCCACCGACACTTCTCCGCCGATGCCTGAATCTATTTCGTCGAACACCAGGATGCCCACAGGATCCTTTTCCGCAAGCACTGCCTTGACGCCGAGCGCCACGCGCGACAGTTCGCCGCCGGACGCTATCCGCGCCAGCGCCTTGGGCGGCTCACCCGGATTGGGCGCGATCAGGAATTCCACCAGGTCTATCCCGTCACGGCCCGGCAGCAGCGATCCGGACGCATCCTTCTTCTGCGAAATTTCCACATGGAAACCGGCTTTCAGCATGCCGAGTCCGGACAGCGCATCGGTTACGCGAAGGCCCAGGGCTTCGGCTGCCACCTTGCGGGCTCCTGAAAGGGCCCGGGCTGCCTCCTGGGCTATCCTTCCGCTTTCGCCGATCGCACGTTCAAGATCCTGGCGCTCGGATTCCCAGCGCGCCGATGCCTCGAGACGTTCGGTGTCGCGCGCCAACCGATCCAGCATGGCTTCCACCGTGGCGCCGTACTTGCGTCCCAGGCGCTTGAGTTCGGCCTGCCGCGACTGGATGGCTTCAAGCCGCTCCGGATCGTAGCTCAAGGCATCACGGTACTGACGGAGCGACTGGGCAATATCCTCGACCTCGAAATACGCGTCCGAAAGCCTCGCGGCCAACTCGTTCAGGCGAGGATCGATGCCCGCAGCGGCCTGGAGCGCGGCCTTCGCCTTCCTGAGCGCATGCGCCGCATCGGCCGCAGGCGCGTTCCCGCCGCCCCCCGATGCGCCCGATCCCAGTGAAGCGCTGGCGGAATCCACCTGGGCGAAGAGCTTTTCATGCTGGGCAAGCACGCGTTCCTCGGTTGCCAGCGCCTCGTCCTCGCCCGGTTTCAGCGCAGCCTTGCGCAGTTCGTCCACGGTAAAGGCGAGGAAATCGCGCTCGCGCGCCATGCGCTGCTCTTCCGCGACCGCTTCGCGATAGCGGCGGACGTCGGCTGCCCAGCGATCGTACAGGTCCCCGTACTTCCTGCAAGGGTCTTCGAGCCCTCCGAAGCGATCCAGGAGCGTCAGGTGATAGGCCGGATCGAGCAGGCTCTGGTGCTCGTGCTGCCCGTGGATGTCGCAGATCCGCGAGGTGAACGTGGCCAGGTCGGATCTGGTGACCGGCTGGCCTCCTATCCAGGCGTAGGACCTGCCGTTGACGCGGAGTTCCCTGCGCAGAAGGACGGTTTCCTCTTCGGCCTCGATATGGCGCGATTCGAGCCAGGCGCGCGCTTCCGGACATCGCGAAACGCTCACGAGTCCGGTTACCGCGCAATCCTGCGCGCCGTGCCGGATCACGTCGGTATCCGCGCGCGCGCCGAACAGGAAGCCGATCGCGTCGACCACCAGGGATTTGCCCGCTCCGGTTTCGCCGGTGAATACCGTGAAACCAGCGGAAAAATCCACGGCCGAGTATTCTATCAGCGCGAAATCGCGCACCTCGATCCGTTCAAGCATCCCGGTCTCCCGTCCAGCCCAATTTTGCCTGCAGGGAACCGTAGAATACCAGTTCGGGAGGAACCACCAGCGATGCGGTCCGGTCGGATTGCGCAAAGCTGACCGTATCGCCCGCCTCGAGCGAAAGCGTTTCCTGCCCGTCGATGGTGAGCAGGGCGCCTGACCTGCGCGTTTCCTCGATCGTGACATCGAGGATTTCATCTCCCGGCAGCACGAGCGGCCGGGACGCGAGCGTGAAGGCGCAGATGGGATTGGCGATGATGGCGCGGAGTTCGGGATGCACCGCGGGGCCACCCGCGGCCAGATTGTAGGCGGTCGATCCGGTGGGGGTCGAGACGATGAGGCCATCCGCACGGTATTCGCCGAATACCCGGCCTCCCGCCGCGAGGCGCAACCCTATGAGCTTGGAAATGCCCTGCGCGGAAATGACACCGTCATTCAGGCAGAGAAAGGCTCCTCCGGTCGCGCCTTTCGAGCGCACCTCGATCCTGAGCATCATGCGCGATGAAACGGGCAGTTCTCCTTCGATCCATCTCCGCAGGACATCCTTCCATGATTCACGCCTGTTGGCGGCGATGAATCCAAGGCGGCCCAGGTTTATCGGCAGCACGGGAACTGAACAGGGCGCCGCGCAGCGCGCGGTATACAGGAGGGTGCCATCTCCGCCTATGCTGACCACCAGGTCGGCGCAGTCGAAAGTGGGCGGCACGCCCGGTGCTCCGGGGAAGGAAAAGTTGTCGACTTCCCACCCGAGCGATATGAAATGCATCACCGCATCGGCCGCAACCCTTTCCGCGTCATCCTTGCGCAGATTCGTCACCAGGAGGGCGCGGGGTTTCGAACCGTCACGAAATGCCTGCATGCATCACCTCTTCATGGAAGCGTGGCCAGTACGCGGCCCAACGTTTTCACATGCGCCGGCCCTATGCGCTGGTGCACGGGGAAGTTCAGTACCCTGAGCGAGAGTGCCCGGGCTCCCGGGCAGACCCCTTCCGGAAAATCGGGCATCGACACGATGCTCCGATCGAAGGCCGGTTCGGTTTCTATACCATTCTTCTTAGCATATACGCGCGCGTCCCTCATTCCCGATTCAATCGAAACGGGAAAAGCCCAGGTTCCGGTGAACCCCTCTCCGCGCTGGCTGAATCCGGCATGTCGGGTGCGGGCCAACTCGCGCCTGAAGGCTGATTCCTGCGCGCGCCTGAGCTCGATCGTTTCATTCAGGTCCTTGAGCTGGGCGATACCGAGGGCGGCATTGTAGTCGGTCATCAGCAATTCGGGAGGAAGCGATTCGGCCATGTTCTTCAGGACCTGCGCGTCCCGGCGCAGGTTTGCGCTCAGGAGGGCTCCGCCTCCCGCCGTCACCAGGCTCGCATCCTCGAGCCCGTACAGCGCGAAGGTACCGAACGTGCCGGCTTTCATGCCATCCCTTTCGGCCCCGAGCGCCTGCGTCATGTCCTCGATCACCGGAACACCTACCGCACGCAGTGCTTCCGGTTCCGGCAATATTCCGAACGCATCGAACAGGACCAGCGCGGAAGGAGCTGGATCCATCCCCGACAGGGTTGCCAACAACGGTTCGCAGGTCTCGGGATCATGGTCGAGGTATGCAGGTACGAATCCTGCCTCGGTCACGGCAATCTGATGAAACAGGGGTGCGAGCGCCGACACGACCACCGTCGAGCCTGCCTGTATGCCGAGGGCGCGCAAGGCGAGCAGGAGTGCGCTGTGGGGGCTCCTTATGGTCAGGGCGAACTCGTAGCCGAACACTTCCCTCGCGGCTTTTGAAAACCGTTCGGCTATCTCTCCCGGGCCTATCGCATCGGTCACGAGGCAGTTGAGGACGCTGTCCATGTCTTTGCGGCGTATATATGAGCAAAAAAGGGGTGTAACCATTGCCGGGCAGTGTAGCATCGCGGGGCACGGGCGGCAAGGCAACCCGCTTCCCTTGTCAAACCCGCTTCCCTGCGGATTGCCCGTGGTGTCAACGGTGTCTTGCTCTGGATTTCCGCGCAGGTCGTCACCAGGACCCGCTATGTACACAAAGGGCTACCCCGAGGGGTAGCCC
>CAYRXK010000080.1:0-10001 GCA_964428265.1 uncultured Treponemataceae bacterium | reverse complement strand
GCGGAAACGCTGAAGGTGAAGAACGAGCAGTTCATCATTTCCTCGGAAGGCATCGGGGCGAGCACGTCAAGGATCATGTTCCGCGAAATCCTTCCCAACTGCCTGCCCACCATCATCGTCAAGATTTCCACCGATATAGGCTTCGTGATCCTCACGGGGGCCAGCCTCGGCTTTCTCGGCCTGGGAGCCCTGCCGCCGACCCCCGAGTGGGGCACCATGATCGCGTCGGGCCGCACCTTCATGCCGAGCGTCTGGTGGTCTTCCGTGTTCCCCGGCCTGGCGATCATGGTGACCGTCCTCGGCTTCAGCTTCCTGGGCGACGGAATCCGCGATGCCCTGGATGTCCAGGTTCAATAGGGGTAGATGATGGGAACACAGCATCTTCTTGAAATACGCGATCTGGATATCGGCTTCCGCAACGACGAGGGAATCGCGCCGGCCGTCAAGGGCGTCAGCCTTTTCATAAACGAGGGCGAGATAGTCACGATCGTCGGAGAATCGGGCAGCGGGAAATCGGTCACCGTCCGGTCCATGCTGCGCCTGCTCCCCTCGCCTCCCGCCGTGTATTCGAAGGGAGAAATCCTCTACAAAGGCAGGAACATCCTGGCCATGCCCGAGGACGAGCTCCGGCTCCTGCGGGGCAGCGAAATTTCGATGGTATTCCAGGATCCGATGACGGCGCTCAATCCGGTATTCACCATCGGACAGCAGATGGAAAACATCTACCTCTACCAGGGCAAGGAATCGACGCGCGCGCGCCTTTCCAAGCGAAAGGGCGTCCTCAAAAAGGAAGCGAAGGAACGCTCCATCCACCTCCTGGAGAAAATGCACCTTCCCGACCCCGGGCACCTCCTGAACCGGTATCCGTTCGAGCTGTCCGGCGGCATGAAGCAGCGCGTCATCATCGCCATGGCCCTCATCAGGACGCCGAAGCTCCTCCTGGCCGACGAGCCCGGCACGTCGCTGGACGTGACGGTCCAGGCGAGCATCAACGCGGAGCTCAAGCGCCTGGTCGAGGAAGAACGCATCGCCATGTTCTTCATCACGCACAATCTCGGCGTCGCCAAGCAGCTGGGCACGAGGACCTATGTCATGAAGCTGGGCGAGGTGGTGGAAGAGGGCAGCAGCGAGGACGTATTCCTCCATCCGAAAACGGACTACACCAGGCACCTGCTGCAAGTCCTGCCCAAGATCATCTAGATCAGGAGAATCCGCATGTCCGATGCTATCGTCGAATTCAGCCACGTACGCAAATATTTCGGAGGCGGCACATCCCTTCTCGGGCAGGAAAGGAAGCTGGTGAAGGCCGTCGACGATGTGTCGTTCAGGGTACGCCGCGGCAAAACCTTCGCCGTGATCGGCGAATCCGGTTCCGGCAAGACCACCATGGCCAAATTGCTGATGAAATTCGAGGTTCCCTCAGGCGGGTCCATCGTGGTCGATGGTTCGGAAATCTCCGGCATCGAGGGCAAGAAAGCCCTGAAGGAATTCCGCAAGAAGGTCCAGATCGTCCACCAGGACCCGACCTCGTCGCTGAATCCGAGAAAAACCCTCAAGGAAATAATCGAAGAACCCCTGATCGTGCACGGGATGGGCGACAGGAAAGAGCGCATGGAGCGCATAACGCACCTGATGCATGTCGTGCACCTTCCGCAGGATTATCTGGCGCGCTATCCCCACATGCTATCCGGCGGGCAGAAGCAGCGCATCGGCATCGCCAGGGCGATCGCGCTCAATTCCCCGCTCATAATCCTGGACGAGCCGACGTCCGCCCTGGACGTATCGGTCCAGAGCCGCGTCATCGAACTGCTGCGCTCCATAAAGGAGCAGTATCGCATAACGTATTTCTTCATCACGCACGATCTGGCGCTCGTGAAGAATTTCGCCGACGAGGTCATCATCATGCAGAAGGGCAAGCTGGTCGAACAAGGCAGCGTCGACGATATTTTCTCGCGCCCCGCCCAGAGCTACACCCGACGCCTCTTGAAGGCGATCGCCGTCGTGAACCCGGAAGAACAGGCATTCCTGGACCGCATACCATCAGGAGAAATCGAACCATGATCATCACCGAATCGATGCTGGAACCGCTCGGGTACGGAAGCCTCATCCTGGGCGCCGGGGGCGGCGGATCGATGCGCAAGGGCGTGCAGGGCGCCCGGGAAGCCCTGGCCGCGGGGCCCATCGAACTGAAAACCGTCGATGAATTCGCCGCTGACGCCACGGTCGTGACCATTTCGGGAGTGGGTTCGCCCGCTTCCAAAACCAGCCATGTCGAGGGCAAGGATTACCTTCGGGCCGTCGAACTGCTGGAGCAAAAGTCGGATTGCAGGGTCGGCGCGCTCATCGCCAGCGAGATCGGCGGCAGCTCCTCGTTCGGGCCTTTCCATTGCGCCGCGATGAAAAAACTTCCCATCCTGGACGCTCCCTGCAACGGCCGCGCGCACCCGCTGGGCACCATGGGATCGCTCGGGCTCGCCGAACGCAACGCGCAAACCACCCACGCCGCCTGCGGCGGAAACAGCGTTGAAAGCCGCTACGTGGAAATGGTGGCGTCGGGCACGGTGGCGCAGGCCGCGAGCCTTGTCCTGTCCTCCGCGATCCAGGCAGGCGGCGTCGTCGCGGTTGCACGCAACCCGATGCCCGCGTCCTACATCCGCACCCACGCCGCCGTCGGCGCCTACGCGCAGGCGCTGAAAATCGGCGAATCCTACCTGGCGGGCGCCACCGCCTCGGCGAAGATACGGAACGTCGCGGACGCCATCGAAGGCACCATCGTCGCCGAAGGCGCCGTCTCGGACTACCGGCTCGAAACGCGCAACGGCCTGGACGTCGGCAGCTTCTCGCTTTCGGGCACCGCGAAAGCCATCACGGCGTACATCTGGAACGAGTACATGGCCCTCGACATCGATGGCGGGCGCGCCTTCACCTTCCCCGATTTCATGATGACCTTCGACGCGCGCACCGGCCTGCCCTTCACCTCCGCGGAGATCGAGGAAGGCCGCCCCTGCGTGCTCGTGGCCGCCCCTCGCGCCAACCTCATCCTGGGCGCCGGCATGCGCGAAGCATCCGGCTACCGGGCGATCGAAGCCGCACTGGGAATCGAGATGCTGCGCTACTGCGGGGACTTGCTCCAGTAAGGCCGGTATGGGGGCCACTGCTGGGCGGGCGGCCGCTGCTGGGCAGAGGCCGCCCGCCGACCTCATCAGAAACTCAATTTCGCGCCGGCATAGATCCCGTTGTTGTGGTGATACTGGCCGAAATCCCCCTCGTCCCCGAGGAAGACGAACGCGCCGGCGAATAGCTCGAGGGCATCGGAGGCATCCCAGGTGACCTTCGGCTTCACGAGCGCGTTCATGGGATCGAACGCCGCGTAGGTGAGCAATTCCGCGGTCAACGTGTCACGCAGGAAGGTTTTGGCGATCACAAATGTTCCGGTGTTCTTCACCGCATCGTTGACCAGGCCGGCCTCGTGGTCGAGGATGATGTCCTGGATGAATTGCACACCGAAATTGTAGCCCCCGACCGAAAAATCCGTTCCGACAAGATACTGAACGGCATCCTTTTCCGCGTATCCTTCCGGATATGCCAGGGGATTGCCCTGATAGCGCTTGCCGGAGTACCACGCGCCCTCGGCGCGCAGGATCAGCGGCCCGAGCGTTCCCGACGCCGCGGCGCCGGCTGCCGCGGTGCGGTAATACTGCGGCTGCACGGTCAGCGCGCTGATGCCGATGCCCGGCGTGATGGTTTTCGCCTTCACGGCGAAGGCGGGCGTATCGTTCCAGAACCAGCCGCCCATCAGCGAAACGTCGACGGATTCGCCCATGTAGGAGTACCTGGCGAAGTACTCGCCGTTTTCCAGCGAGAAGCCCGGCTTGTCCTCGGCCTGGATCGTCGGCGCGACCGGGAAGGGAAGCGCGGGCGCCCAGATCGAGCCGGCGGCCGGAGAGATGGTCGGCGTGAACCAGGGAAGCCATACCAGCTCGATGCCATGGGAACCGAAATAGGCGTCGGCCCTGACGCCGGTTACCGCCTGGCGGAGTTCCTCGAAATCGGGAACGAGGAACGAGGACAGATCCTTGGGCGATACGAGATCGGTGATGAAGACACCGTCCGCCTTGCCCCAGATCACCCGCTGTTTTCCGATGCGGAGGTCGAGGTTGTCTCCCAGGAAGTCGATGTACGCCTCCCTCAATTCGGGCGTTTTCAGCGTGCCTTCCCGTTCGTACAGCACCGCGTTCGCGTGGAACGCCGCGTCGGATAGTGTGCGGGAGAGGCGGAAATCGAGCGTGTTCTCGGTGATGAAGTACGATCCATCATCGATCAGAGCGCCGACTTTCGTCCGGCCGTAGCCGCCGAGTTCCACGCCGCCCTGCGCCCCCGGCGCCGCCAACGCCGCGACCGCGAACACGGCCGCGATCCATGTGAACCGCTTCATCACAACCCCCTCGTCATGGCGCGTTCGGTGAAACTGTCCTCGCCGATTCCCGCATTCACGGAAACTTCCGTGAGTTCCATCCGCGTGCTCGTGTTCTTCTGGACATTCCGCATGTCCATTTTCATGATGATCCACACCCCTGCCACTTTTTCCGCCTTGGATATGCGGAGGGTCTTGAGCAGGGCGCCTCGTTTATCGTAGTAGTCGCGCTTGACGCCGATAGATCTATCCTTGGAAATCCAGGTCACGGTCCTGGAGTAGATATCCTTCGGATCCTTGGGGGCACTTTCCACAACCCAGGTCGGCTCGCCGTCCACGACCTCCGAACCGATCAGTCTATGCGTGTCCTTCGATGTCTGCCGGCTTCCGAGGTCGTCATAGGTGAAGTCTGAACCCATGAAGGCGTCGGCGCGGCCTTCCGAGGAAATGCGCTTCACGCGCATGAGCGCCGGAAGATAGATCCACTGATCGTCGTTCTTGCCCGCTTCGCCGTAGCTCCAGCTCATGAACGCGGTTCCGCGCACGTCCGCCGGGCTCTGGAACATCATCAGCTTCTTGTCGCCGGACGCGAAACTGCCGGAAATCTGCTTGATGGAGCGGACCCGCTCCTTGCCCCGCGCGTCGACGAGTGTCATCGTAAGTACGCCGGTCTGGTCCCTGCTGTTCGGGCGGTCGTAGACGGCCTGCACGATCTCCGCGCCGGAGGGTTCCGCGGCGGCCGCCGCCACCGCGACGAAAAGGGCCGCGGACAGGGACAGGGTTCGCCTGAGCACTGCGTTCATGATCATTTCTCCTTCGACGTGACGTAGAATTTCCTCATGACGAGGAACATGATGGTTACGGTGCCCGCGAACGCGGTCAGCATGTTGAGCGAAATCAGGGCGCCTACCTGCCGGTTCGGCGGAAAGACCGAGAAGAGCAGCACCAGGAAGCCCGCTATGACAATGGCCGTGTTCAGGAACACCGCCCGCCCGGCCAGGCTCATGGCGAAGCGGCCCGCCTTTTCGGGCGCATAGCCTTCGTTCATCCGTTCCTTGTAGCGCTCCATTAGATGGATCGCGTAATCCACGCCGATGCCGACCGCGATACTCGAAATGAGCGCGGTCGATGTGGTGAGGGGCACGCCTATCAGTCCCATGGCGCCGAAATTCACCAGGATCGAGATGACGACCGGAATGGTGCCGATCAGGCCAAGCACGACGCTGCGGAACATCACGGCGACCAGGATGAATACGATGAGCACAGACAGGCCGAGGCTGCTCATCTGCCCATTCAGGATGAGGCCCGAGAAAATCATGCTCTTGTATCCGGAGCCCGCGTAGCGGATTTCCACGCCGTGATCGGCCAGTCGGCCCGCGTAGGAATCGATGAAGCCGACCACCGATCCGATGGTCCGCGAATCGTCGCTCTTCAGCTGGATTTTGAGGTTGGCTGTCCGGTATTCGTTGTCCACGACTTTCCACAAATTGTCCGGATCGCCTGACATTTCGTAGAGCAGCAGGTACTGGGCGATCATGTCGTCGCCCGCGGGAACGGTGTCGTACTCCGCGCGGTCCTCGTGCATGACCTTGTTCATCCGCTTCAGGTAGTCGGCGATGGATACCGAGTCTCCGACCTTGGGCTGTTCCAGCACCCGCTTCTGGATTTCCGCGAGGAGGGTCAGCAGTTCGGGATCCTTGAACGCGTCGGGGTCTTTCGCCTCGAGGACCGCGTTGAGCGTCGAAGTACCGCCGAAATTCCTGTTCATGAATCTGTCGGTGCGGACGATATCGCTCGATCTCTCGAAGTTGTCCAGGAAACTCGAATTGATCCAGACGCGCGTGATGCCGACAACGGAGAACGCGACGATTACGAGCGTCACCGCGATGACCGTCCTGGGCCGGGCCAGCACCGCATCGGCGAACCGGCCGCCAAAACCTCCCGGGGGGACGGCGTGTTCAGTCCCGGATTTCCGCCCGGACCGACCCTTGCCCACGCCGAAGAGGACAATGCCGGAGGGAATCAGCAGCATCGAAAGCAGCAGCGCCACCAGGACGCCGAATCCGGCGAAAAGGCCGAAGAACTTGATCGGGTACACCTGGGAAGTCACCAGCGACAAGAAGCCCGCGATGGTGGTAAGCCCGGCGAAAAGCACCGGATTCCAGATGACGTCGATGACGTTGCCCGCGATTTCCTCGCGTCCGGCTTCGGGGTGCATGGCCGCGTAGAAGTCGATCTGGTTGTACAAGTGGATTCCGTACGCGACGCCGATGGCGATCAGCATGACCGGAATCATGATGGTGACCGTGTAAACGGGCACCCCCAGGCCGACCATGAGCGCGAAGGTCCAGATCGTTCCGAACAGCACCACCGACAGCGCGATGAGGGCGCGCAGGGGGCTCCTGAGCATGACCACGAGCGCCGCGCTTATCACCAGGATCACCAGTGGTCCCATGCGGGCCATGTCGCGCGGCCCCAGGATCGCCAGGGTTCCTTCCACGATGGGTTTGCCCGCCACGTGCAGCGTTTCCGGCCCTTCGTACTTGTCCGCCAGCGCGAGGATGCGGTCGTAGAGGCCGCGGGAGAAGGCACCGTCGGACAGTTCCACCAGGACCAGCGCCGTTTTCTCGTCGGCGGAAACCAGCCTGCCGCGCACCATCTCGTTCGCGCGCACCGCGTCCCGCACCCTGTCCGCCTCCGCCTGGTCGGCGGGAACATCCACGTAGAACGCCCGTACGTCCAGTCCCTCCTCCGTGCCGAGTATGTTCTCCGCCGTGTGCAGGGACCGGACATCCGCCGCCTCGATCTCGTCGAAGGCGATCAGATCTTCCTCGATTTTGATGATCTTTTCGAGGGTTTCCGGATTGAAGACCGATTTCGGATGCTCGATCGCGACCAGGATTGCGTCACGGATCATGAAGCGCTCTTCCGCTTCATCGCTGTAGGCGAAGGCCGGATGATCCTTGGGCATGTATTTGTCCAGGTTCGTTTCCATCCGCATGCGTGAAGTCACCACATACCCCGACAGGACCGTCAGGAGCAGCGTCACGACGAAGACGGCCGCCGGATGGCGCGCGGCCCGCTTGAACAACGATTTCATTCTTCCTCCATTATATGGTTAGTTATCGATAACTAATTATCAGTGCAACAAGAATTCGTACCATTACCCGCGGCTCGACCTCCGCCGTGATGCGAGGCTTCGGGCCTACGTGCGGAACATGGCGAATGAGTGCGTCACGAACGCTTCCGTCCGGCGCTCCAGATCGAAGGACATGTCACGCAGACGCCAAGTGGAAACCAGCAACCTGAAGCCGCCTGCAAGCATCATGGCTACCGTATCAGCGTCCGCATCCGGACGGATCAGGCCCGCCTTCTTGCCCCGCTCGAGCTCGGTAGCGATCATTTCCCGGTTTTCCGACAAGATCGTGACGACCCGGGCGGTCAGAGCCCGATCGTGGCGGAACAGGTCGTCGGAAAACAGTACCGCCATCAGCGCCGGACGATTCCCGAACTGCTTGGCGTGCGCCCGGAAAAAGGCGGAAAGCGTGTTCAGGGGATCTCCGCCCGCCGCCCGCGCGGTGGAAACCGCGCCGCGCCCGGCCGCTTCGAGCACGTCCACTACGGCTGATAGTATTTCGGATTTGGACGGAAAATGCTTGTACAAAGCCGGTTCGCTGACGCCGATGGCCTCGGCGATGCGCTTCATCGTAAGTTCCTGGAGCCCTTGGGCGTGTATCAGTTCCAGTGCGGCATCAATGATTTCGCGTTGCCGTTCGCTCGCGGACATCAGTTGCATCCTTGGTTGGTTATCGATAACTTACATATCATTTTTCAAACCAAACGTCAAGCCGGCACGAAACGACGGCTGCCGCGCCCGAACAAAAGGCCGCCCCTTTCGGGACGGCCTTTTCTTTTTTGATCCCCCGCGGTGGTTCGAACACCGGACCCAGTGGTTAACAGCGGCTCGGGAGCGCTTTCATCAAGTTGCACCTAGTGATGGACGAAGCCCTTAAGCATTACTATACATGGATTTAAGTGATAGGTCAACTTCACTTGTATTCACCTGGTTGCACCTGGATCTGACTCGAATTCCAAGATTTGAGTCCAATTTGAGTCCAGTCCCCGAGGAGAAGGTAAGCATTGTTAGGACTATTAGGCAGCGCTCATCACCTCAGGTTGCGAGGTACGAATCATACCCTATCAGGTAAATAACGCGACCATGCCCGATAGGGTATAGGAGCAAGCTCCTCTCCCCTTCCTACCAGCGTCGATGGAAAAGCGTCGGCGCCGGCGCAAGCCTAGCGGACGACTGTCGGCTTTGGGGCCTTGGACTTCGTGAGCTTCTTGGCTTTCACCCTCGAGGTGGAGCTTGGCCGCTTGACCACCACGCGAATAGCGGAAGTCTTAGCCGCAAAGGTCACAATCCGTTCTCGCTGGATGAAGCCGTGATCCTTCCTAAGGACCTCCAGGAAGCGACAGGCGGCGCCGCTCGGGACATTTCGACCGGCCTCCCATGCCTCGATGGTCTTCTTGGCGACCCCAAGGACCTGAGCGAAGACCGTCTGAGATAGTCCAAGGGCGAGCCTCAAGGCTTTGACCGCCTTCGCGTCATAGACAGGGAGCGGCGCTATCTCGATCGCCGTGGTCTTGAGCTTGAGCTTGCCTTCGTGATGCGCCTTGACCTCGCCGAGGCCCCGCATGATGCTCTCGAACGCTTCTCCCATATCACTCTCCTAGCAAACTCTTCACGTAGGCCCTGATCACCCGCTTCTCGTCGGCGCTCAGGTTGTCCTTCTCATCCTTGCCGAAGACAGTGATGAGGTAGATCAAGCCGGACGCTCTCATGTCGAGATAGATGGTCCGGAGGCTCCCGGATTTGCCCCGCCCATCGCGCGCCCAGCGAAGCTTGCGGACCCCGCCGGTACCCTGGATAACCGGAGCGATCTCCGGGTGCTCGAGGAGGTAGCTCTGGAGATCACGGAGGTCGTCCTCCGTCATCCCAAGGGCCGTCCAGCGGGATTGGAACTCCTTGGTCTCAACGAAGGTTCTCGTCATCCACAGCTTCCATGCACCCTATTCAATAGGGTGGATATGTAAGAATATAGGCCAAGAGCAAGCCCTCGTCAAGAACCGCAATACCTGTGAATGAGGTCGAACCGGATCTTCGGCCTCTGGGAGGATCATGCCTGCCGGGAAGTATGGGGTACAGCAACACCCTCACGCGGATGATAAAAGCGCCCAAGCTCTATTTCCTCGACACCGGGCTTGCTGCCTACCTTACGCGGTGGACAAGCCCTGAAGCCCTCGAGGCGGGCGCGATGTCAGGCGCTTTCTTCGAGACCTTTGTGGTGAGCGAGATCATGAAGAGCTGGTACAACGCGGGGAAAACTCCTCCTGTTTTCTACTATCGCGACAAGGACCGGAACGAGATCGACCTTATTCTCGAAGCGGACGGCAAGCTCCACCCTATCGAAATCAAGAAGAGCGCGAATCCCGGTAAAGACGCGATCGCGGCATTCAGGGTGCTGGCGGATGCGGGGAGAAGCGTCGGTTCGGGCGGGGTCGTCTGCTGCGCCACGGAATACCT
>CAYRXK010000079.1:0-10251 GCA_964428265.1 uncultured Treponemataceae bacterium | reverse complement strand
AGGGCTTCTTGCCGGCGAAGAACTTCGCCTTCGGGAAGCGGCGGACGTAGGTTTCCACCTTGTTGCGGTCGATCACCAGCATTTCGTTCAGGTAGTCCCACTTTTCCTGGGTGCCGATGCCGTCCGGATCGAATACGTAGCCGTCGGGTCCGGAAATGGTGACGACCTTGGCGCCGCGCTGGCTGGCCTTGATGCAGGCGCCCCAGGCGACGTTGCCGAAGCCGGACACCGACACGGTCTTGCCTTCGAGGGTGTCGCCGCGGTGCTTGAGCATTTCCTCGGCGAAGTAGACGGCGCCGAATCCGGTAGCCTCGGGCCTGACCAGCGAACCGCCGAAGGTGATGCCCTTGCCGGTCAGGACGCCGGTGAACTCGTTGGCCAGGCGCTTGTACTGGCCGAAGAGGTAGCCGACTTCGCGGCCGCCGACGCCGATGTCGCCCGCGGGCACGTCGGTGTCCGGGCCCACATGGCGATACAGTTCGGTCATGAAACTCTGGCAGAAGCGCATGATTTCGTTGTCGCTCTTGCCGTTGGGATCGAAGTCGGAACCTCCCTTGCCGCCGCCCATGGGCAGGCTGGTGAGGCTGTTCTTGAAGGTCTGCTCGAAACCGAGGAACTTCAGGGTGGAGAGCTGGACCTTGGGGTGGAAGCGGATGCCGCCCTTGTAGGGGCCGATGGCGGAGTTGAACTGTACGCGGTAGCCGCGGTTGATGTGGTATTCGCCCTTGTCGTCGACCCAGGGCACGCGGAACATGATCGTGCGCTCGGGTTCGATGATGCGTTCGAGAATTCTCTGGGCCTTGTACTTGGGCTCCGCCTCGATGAGCGGAGCGATCGATTCAAGAACTTCCTCGGACGCCTGGATGAACTCCGTCTCCCAGGGGAAGCGTGCCCTCAAATCGTCAAGCACCTGCTTGATGTACGAATTCATCGAACCCTCCTTTGGCTGTGTGTGGTGATGGTGATGTGTGTTCCGAGTCGAGTTGCCGTAGAAGCGCGCCTCGTCAGGGGTGGTAGCGGCCGCGGTACGCGGCCACCTTCATTCTACTCCCGTATCTCCATTCCGTAAAGCAGGATTCAGCGATCAAACTGTCGTTTTGCCGAATGAACCATTTCAGGGTTTTTCATGTCCGTTCGGAGAATTTTCGGCATCTTTTCCCTGAGAACCAGGATCTGAACTTGCGGATGTTCCACCGGTTGAAACGCTCTCGGGTGCAACCAGGGCGATCCGGATGGAGATGATGCGGTGACCTTCCAGTTCCTGCACGGTGAACGCGACGCCCTCGTGCTCGATGCGTTCCTGGCGCAGGGGAATGCGGCCGAACAGGTCGAGTACGTACCCGCCGAGGCTGTCGAACTCTTCGGCCGGCAGCGAAAGGCCGAGCCGTTCATTCAGGTCATCCAGTTTGGCGCGGGCATCGCAGATCCATTCGGCGTCGCCGATCCGGTCTATGTCGTCCGTCTCGTCATCGAACTCGTCCTGTATTTCGCCGACGATCTCCTCGATGATGTCTTCCATGCAGACGATGCCGGCCACGCCGCCGTATTCGTCGATAACCACGGCGATGTGCACCCGGCGACGCTTGAATTCGCGCAGCAGGGCGTCGATGCGCTTGGTCTCGGGCACCAGGAAGGGCTTGCGCATGATGTCGGCGGCGCGGATCTCGGCCTTGCCCCGGGAAAGGAGGGCGGCCAGCAAGTCCTTCGCGTACAGTACGCCGACGACGTCATCGATGCTTTCGCGATATACGGGGATCCGCGAATGTCCGGATTCTACCACGGTGGAAAGGAGTTCATCCGCGTCGGCGTCGAGCGGCAGGAACACGGTATCCGTGCGCGGCACCATGACTTCCTTGACCGTGGTTTCCGAAAGTTCCTCTACCCCGCGGATCATCTCGTCGCGTTCGACACTGGCCTGCTCGTCTCCCGGATCGCCGGATTCGTCATCCTGACCCGGATGCCGGTGCCGGTGGCCCTTGAAGAGGTCGAGGATCGAACTCATAGGATGCGTTCCCCGGCAAGGCCTGCCAAAATGCGTTCCTGGTCGGCGAGCATGGGCTGTGCAGGATCGTTGTCAGCGTGGTCCAGACCGGAGAGGTGAAGGATGCCGTGCAGGATCAGGCGCTTCAGTTCCTCGTCGGTGCCGACGGAAAAATCGGCGGCATTGCGCGCGAGGGCGGGGAGGCTTATGACGATGTCGCCGGCGATGCGGTACTCGACCCCTTCGTCCGCCATCGTTTCGCCCATCTCGAAGGAGAGGACGTCCGTGGGCTCGTCCTTGCCGCGGTAGTCGCGGTTCAGGGTGCGGATGAACTCGTCATCGCAGAAGAGGATCGAGAGCACCCACCGATCCAGCCCGGCCGCGGCGATGGCGCGATCGGCGAAGTCGGCGGCGCGGCCCAGCCAGTCGGGTTCGGGAATGTCGCGGCAGTCTATGGCGATGCGGTTCATGACTCCTTGTCCTTGGGTGCCTTGGGGTATTCGATCCTGGAATGGTAATGGCCGGCGAGGATGCGCGTAAAGCTGTGCCTGATGGTTTCGAGGTCGAGCATGGTCAATTCGCAGTGGTCCAGCTGGCCGGAGGCGATCTTGTCCAGGATGATCTGGCGGATGAACTGCTCCAGCTTGGGCAGGGTGGGCTTTTTCATGGTACGGGAGGCGGCTTCGATGGTGTCGGCGAGCATGACGACGCCCGCTTCCCGGCTGGCGGGCGGGTCGCCGGGATATGAAAAATCCTCGACACGGGCATTGGGATCCGATTTTTTCGCCTTGTCGTAGAACCAGGCGATCACCGAATCGCCGTGATGCTGGGCTACGATGTCGATCACGGCCTGCGGAAGGCGAAGTTCGCGCGCGCGCTCCATGCCAATCTTGAGGTGGCTTCGGATAACGGTAGCCGACAAGCGGGGATTGATCTCGTCGTGGCGGTTCACGCCTTCCTGGTTCTCGACGAAATAACTGGGTTGGTCGATCTTGCCGATGTCGTGGTAGTAGGCGCCGACGCGCGCGAGCAGGGGGTCCGCGCCGATGTCGCGGGCGGCGGACTCGGCCAGATGCGCCACGTTTACCGAGTGGCTGTAGGTGCCGGGCGCCACGGTCAGAAGCTGCTTCAGGGCGGGGGCGTTCAGGTCCGAGAGTTCCATCAGCCTGAACCGGGTGGGGATGTTGAAGGTCTGTTCGAGGATGGGCAGGATGGCCACGATCAGCGAGCCGCCCACGAAACCGTTCGCGGACTGAAGTAGCGCGATGCCGAGTATTTCGCGCAGCGGCAGGCCCGATTGCGAGCTGAGCATGAGCGCGAGCGCGCCCTGCACGAGGGTTTGCAGGAAGGCCGCCTTGACAAGGGTGATGCGCGAGGACGCGGTGCTGACGGTAAGGCTTGCGGCGATGCCCGAAAGCAGGGTCAGCGTGATCACGTGCGCGTTCAGGTTGGTGCCCGCCGCGGCGAGAAGCGCCAGCATGACCGAGTACAGCACGCTGAACCGCGTGCCCGACACCGCCGACGCAAGACCCGCCAGCAACGAGGCCGGCAGGAGATAGGCGCCGTCGATGGGGCTGCGCCCCGTGGCCGCCTCGTTTACCGCGAGCACGGCGCACAGGAAAAGGAATGCCGATACGGTGGCCAGCATGCCCAGGCCCCGCTTGAGCGCCGATCCGTACAGTCCCTCGCGCGCGAGCACGAGCATGCCGAACACGATGGCCGCGGCCAGAAGGCCGAGGCCCGAGGCGAGCATGCCGACGTCGGCTCTCGACACGGCGTTGCGCACGGCGACAAGGCGGGCATAGTTCTCTTCGGTGATGAGGTTGCCCTTGCGGATCAGGATTTCGTCCCTGCCGACGACGCGGCGGACGGGTTCGATGCGCTGGCGCACGCGCGCCAGGCGCTGGCCCGACTGGGCGGCGTCGAAGAATCCGTTTTCGGCCGCGAAGGCGCGCACCAGGAGCGCGGTGTAATCGGCAAGGGGACGGGCGAGGTGGCGCTCGGTCAGGTCGCGCATGATCGATCGCGGCAGGTCGTCGGCGGTGAGCATGCGGGAACGCGAGCGCTCTTCCGAGGCGGCGCCGCCCTGCTTCAGGCGCCTGACCTCGAAATAATCCTGGTTGTAGGGTTCCAGGCCTTCGGACGGCAACAGGAACACACCCTCGTACATGAGCGATTCCAGCAGCGAATCCGCATAGGCGAAGGCCTGGGCCCTGAGCGGCGAGCGCACGATGGCGGCGAGCTCCGCCCTGCCGAGCACGCCGGGAAACCGAGCTTCGGTCATGAGGTAGAGGGTTTCCTCGGCGGTCTTGCGGCTGACCAGGTCAAGCACGTAATCGCGGTATTCGCGCATGCGGGCGAGGTTGCGCGCGCCGATGGCCGGATCGAGGGTGAAGACCGGCAGGACAAGGCGTTCTTCGGCCAGGATGCGGGCGCGGGTCGCTTCGGCGTCGATGTAGCTGACTTCCTTGCCCGCGGTGATGTCGCGGAACGCCACCTGGCCCGGCGCGACGCCATCGAGCCCGGCTCCGGCGGCGAGCCTTCCCGGACCGAACAGCAGGAGCGCGATCGCGGCGGCGAGGACCGACCCCGCGAGCAGCGAAAAGTACGCAGGATCGGCGCGCAGGCGGTCCATGAAGCGCATGCGCCCATTCCCGCCGCGCGCGGCGAACTTCCTACTCGCTCTCATACGCTTCGATTATCTTGCGGACGAGGGGGCTGCGCACCACGTCGCGGGCGTCGAGCCGCGAAACGAAAATGCCGTCGACGCCGGAAAGGACCTGCAGGGCGTGCACCAGCCCGGATTCCGCCTTGCGCGGCAGGTCGATCTGCGTGACGTCGCCGGTGACGACCGCCTTCGTATTTTCGCCGAGGCGGGTGAGGAACATCTTCATCTGTTCCTTCGTGGTGTTCTGGGCTTCGTCGAGGATGACGACGCAGTTGGCCAGGCTGCGGCCGCGCATGTAGGCCAGCGGCGCCACTTCTATGGCGCGGCTTTCCTCGAGCTTGCGGATGGTTTCGTAGGGGATGAGCATTTCCATGGCATCGTACAGGGGCCGCAGATAGGGGCTGATTTTCTGCACGAGGTCGCCCGGCAGGTATCCCAGGCTTTCGCCCGCCTCCACCACCGGCCGGGTAAGGACCAGCTTGCGGCGCGATTTGCCGACCAGTTCGCGCAGGGCCCAGGCCATGGCGAGGTAGGTCTTGCCCGTGCCGGCGGGGCCCACGGAAAAGGTCAGGTCGTGCTCCGCCAGTCCGCGGAGGTAGAGCGACTGGGCGCGCGAACGCGGGAAGACCTTGGAGTAGCCTCCGGGAATCTGGATGCAGGCGTCCATGAAGTCGTCGCAGCTGCCGCCGGACCGGTCGGACCGAGCTGCGCCGCCGGCATCGCCCGACGGGGTGAGTTCGGCGTGCAGGGCGATGATCAGGTCGGGCGTGGCCGGTATGCCGCCTTCCATGGCGGTGGTGACGGCCGCGACCAGCGAGGGGAAAAGGGTGCGGACGCGCTGGTCGTCGGTGTCGACGTACAGTTCGTTGCCGCGCGTGTACACGGGCGTGCCGAGCAGCGAGCCCATCACGCCGAGGTTGTAATCGTTCGCGCCGCAGAGCTCGGCGAGCTGCACGGTGTCTTCGAGCACTATGCCGACGTTGTCCAAGGGTACTCCCATGGTAAATGTATACCCGCGCCGCCCCGCGGTACAACTCCCCGCGGGCGCGAGGCGGGCGGGCGCGAGGCGGGCGGAGGAGCGCGAGGCGGGCGGGTGCGAAGCGGACTCCCGCGCCCGCGGGCCGACACGTCCGCGGACCTCATTTCACGAAGGAGCCCTCTTCGTAGGCGATCTTCGTGGCTATTTCGGGGATGTCCTTCCAGACGACGCCGAAACTGAAGGATACGTCCATGCGGTAGTAGGGCCGGCCCGAGGGAGGGTCGTAGCGAAGGGGCTTCATGGCCAGCGACGCGGTAAGGTTCCAGTCGTGCAGGTCCTGGGCCGCCGAAAGGCTCAGCGACCGAAGCTTGAACGAGCCGCGCTCCAGGGCTTCGCGGTCCCAGACGGAGAGCGAGTCCCATAGATCAGTGAAGAAATTCTCGCGATAGTCCTCGGGATCGATGCCGCCTGCGGAGGGCAGCAGTCCGGGCCAGAACCGCCATGCGGTGGTGTTGGTCGAAAGGCTGGAAAAATTGAGCGAAAATCCGCCCGGCAGGTTGAATTTGGCGCCGAACTCGGCCTGGATCGATGATTCGGTGAATCGCACCAGGTTCTGCGTGGCGCTCAGGGCCATGGTGGCGCCCAGGGCTGCGAACTGCGGCCTGAAGCTGGCCCTGGCTTCGTAGGGGCGGAAGCTCTCCGTGCCGTCCAGGACCCAGGCCCCGCCCGAGAACGCGTAGCCGCGCGCCTTGCGCATGGTCCAGGTGGCGGCGAAGGGGCCTGAGCCCGCGGTGGTCACGCTGGACAGCGGGGCCTCGGCATCGAAATCCCAGGCAAAATCCGACTGCAGGTTCGGTCCGGGGCTTTTACCCGCCTGCAGGCGCGCGGTCAGCGTGAGCGGTTTCGCGGGGGTGGCGGCCGTGGTCTTGCCGTAGGTGCCCGCGACCGAGAGGCGCGCCGGGGCGGAATCCAGGTCGAGGGTCAGGCCGAGGTTTTCCTGCAGGGGGGGCAGCGCCGCCTTGAAAGAGAGCCGCTGGGTGTGTCCGCCGGGACGCAGGCCAACCAGCATTTCCACCGCGTGGTTGGGTATGGAGTCCGCCTCCCAGGCGAAGTAGGAGGTGTCGTAGCGGGGGAAGGCGGCCGCGCCGCTGCCATCCAGGCCGGCATAGGCGGTTTTCAGCCAGCGCGGAGAGATGCTCCAGGTTATGCCGGTGGGCGACCAGAGGCTCGATGCGGCGAAAGGCCTCAGGTTGAGGGTTGCCGTTGAATCGAGGACCGATTGCCGGTACCCGTAATCCGACAGAAGGTAGGGGTGCACCGTGGCGGGCGATGTCCGTTCGTCGTTGAACAGCGGCCGGCGCTGGTCCTGCGCCGCCAGCTGCAGGGTGGATAGGAATTCGGCGATGCCGTCCCGGGTGCCGAGCCGCGATTCCAGCGCGAGGGATCCCCTCCACGAAAAAAGGGCGTAATACAGGTTCCAGTCGATCGAGTCAGGATCGGTCCAGGTTGCGGCGTCGAATTTCTGCTCGCCGAGGGCCGATCCCGAGGCCCTCCATCCGAGGCGATACAGGGCTTCGGGTCCTGACTGCGAAGTCGGGGCGGATCGCGCCGCTTCGTTGGACAGGAGCGTACCTGAAAGGTTGAGGTTGCCGTCGAACAACGTAAGGGTGTCCGGGTAGAAGAAGTCCCGCGCGGGATCCGCGGCCAGGAGCCGCCGCGCGAGGGTTCCGAGGCCGGTCATGGGCTGCGAACGCACGCGCCAGGAAAGGGCGCTTCCGAGTTTGGAAAGCTGCAGGCGCGGCAGGAGCCCCGAATCGTCGCCCTGCGGCGTAAAACTGCCCGAGAGGGTGATGTTCTGCGAAAGGAGGCTGCGTTTGGCGGGCGCGCTGCCGCCGGCGCTGCCGCCGATGAGCATGTCCAGCCAGGAGCGGTCGGGCAGGCGATACAGGAAGTCCTGCTCGTAGTACGGGTCGGCATAGAGCGGAACGGAGGCGTTTACCGCCAGTTCCGATCCCCTGCCGGCCCATCGGTTCTTGTAGGTGAAGGAAAGTCCGTAGCGGAACGGTAAGTCCGCGCCGGCGAAGTTGGAACCGTTCCATACCGATGCGTAGCCGCCAGCGTAATCGAAGGGCGAATACAGCCCCGTGCTTTCCAGGAAGAGGCTGCGGCTGGCCGCGGCGCTGACCGAAAAATCCAGGCTGCCCGAACGCGAAGGCAGGCTCCCCTCGACCCCGGCCAGCGCGCCAAGGGAGGTGTAGG
Organism: uncultured Treponemataceae bacterium; assembly: GCA_964428265.1. Lineage (GTDB taxonomy): Bacteria > Spirochaetota > Spirochaetia > Treponematales > Rectinemataceae > CAYRXK01. The sequence continues at coordinate 2,364 of CAYRXK010000079.1, read as the reverse complement.
CGTCGGCGATGATCCTGAGCATCGGTCGGGCCGTTTCCGCAGCGCCCGCCGCCGATGCCACGCGCCTGAGGAACAGGCCGGTCAGTTCGGTGGTTCCGCCCGAATCGTCCTGGCGCTGGACCATGGAAAGGAGCCCGGAGGCAGCGGCCGTACCGGTTTTGCGACCGACCAGGTAGGTGCTGGTCTGCAGGAAGGAGCCTTCGCGGGCGCGCACGCCGAACACGGGATGGAACACCAGTTCCTCGCTCGGATAATAGAAAAAGGGAAGCCAGAGCACCGGCACCTTGCCGATGAAGAGTACCGCGTCCGCGATGGCCCAGTCGCCGCCGCCGAGCAGCCAGAGCTTGCGGGCGCGCAGGGAATAGTGCGGTTCGGGTTCGTCGCAGGCCGTGGCGACGGCGCCTTCGAACAATACCAGTTCGTCGTCGCGCCGGAGGATGCGCCCGGCTTTCAGGCGCATGGTTCGGGTGACGGTTCCCTGAGGGCTTTCCATATCGAAGCTGCCGTCGAGGAACACGCCGGTGTAGTCGTCCAGGTCCGCGGCGATGCTGTCGCCGGTGAATCGGTCGCTCCTGCCGTTGCCCGATCGTTCGTAGACGACGTGGCCGCGCGCGGCAACCGAGTTTTCCGCGCGATCGTAGCGCAGCGCGTCAGCCTCGAGCCGGTGGGAAAAACCGTCGGGCGTGGTTACGGTGATGCGCACGCCGCCTGCGAGTTCCAGGAGGCTGTCGGCCGATTCGCCCAGGTCGATGTAGTCGAATGCCGAGCTGCGTTCCACCACCACGGCGCTTTCGCCTGCCGCCTTGCCGGGTGCCGCGATGCCGAAAAAGGCGTAAAGCCGCGCGCGCAAGTCGGACGCCGTGTCGTTGTCCGACTCAGGCAGGCCGTACCTGACACAGAGTTCCCTGAGCTCGTACCAGGAGCTGACCGCGATATCCAGGGCCAGGGTTTTCCGGCGAAGTTCGCTCATCGCGTCGAGGGCGGCGCGCGCCGCATCCGCGGGACCGGGTGCGGCTGCCGCGGGAACGCCGGCGAACAGGCCCGCGAGGATCATCAGGCAGAGAGGTACGGCGTAACGCGGCATCCGGCCGATGATACACCGGAGCGCGCCTGCCTTCAACGCCGCGGGACCCGGGACCCGGGATGCGGGACGCGCGTACCGCATGACGGGTTCAGGACAGCATGGGCTTCAGGTAGGCGCCGGTGTGCGATCCCTTGATGCGCACCACCGACTCGGGCCGGCCCTGCGCGACGATCGTGCCGCCGCGGGTGCCGCCCTCGGGCCCCAGGTCGACGACCCAGTCGGCCTGCTTGATCACGTCGAGGTTGTGCTCGATCATCACCACCGAGTTTCCGGTATCCACCAGCCGCTGGATCACCTCCATGAGCTGCTTCACGTCGGCGAAGTGCAGTCCGGTGGTGGGCTCGTCCATGAAATACAGGGTCTTGCCGGTCGGGCGCTTGGCCAGTTCGAAGGCCAGCTTGACGCGCTGCGCCTCGCCGCCGGACAGCGTGAGCGCGGACTGCCCCACCTGCACGTAGCCCAGGCCCACCGACACGAGGGTTTTCATGCGATGGGCGATCGGGGGAATGTGCTCGAAGAATTGGGCCGCCTCCTCGATGGTCATGTCGAGGATTTCCGCGATGTTCTTTCCCTTGTAGCGCACCGAGAGCGTGTCCTCGTTGAAGCGCTTGCCGTGGCATACTTCGCAGGTGATGTACACGTCCGGCAGGAAATTCATCTCTATCTTGTTGGTGCCGTCGCCCTGGCAGTTCTCGCAGCGGCCGCCCTTGACGTTGAAGCTGAAGCGTCCGGGTTTCCAGCCGCGAGCCTTCGATTCGGGAAGCTGGGCGAACAGATCGCGTATCGCGGTGAACACCCCGACGTAGGTGGCCGGATTGGATCGCGGGGTGCGCCCGATGGGGCTCTGGTCGATATTGATGATCTTGTCGATGTGTTCCATGCCGTGGATGGCGTCGTAATCGCCCTCGGGCCAGGCAGTGCCCATGACGCGGTTGGAAATGACCGGATACAGGAGGTCGGTGAGCAGCGTGCTTTTTCCGGATCCCGAAACGCCGGTGATGCAGGTGAACATCCCCAGGGGAATTTCCACGTCGATGCCCTTCAGGTTGTGCTCGCGGCAGCCCTCGATGCGGATCGACGCGCCGTTGCCCTCGCGCCTGACCGCGGGCACCTCGATTTTCAGCGTACCCGCGAGATACTGCCCCGTGAGGCTCTTGCGGGATCGCATAACTTCATCCGGTGTGCCCTGCGCCACGATCTTGCCGCCGTGCACGCCGGCGCCGGGCCCGAGGTCCACGATGTAGTCCGCGGTGCGCAGGGTCTGCTCGTCGTGCTCGACC
>CAYRXK010000078.1:0-10287 GCA_964428265.1 uncultured Treponemataceae bacterium | reverse complement strand
GCAGCGCGGGAGCCTCGACCTTGCAGCGCGGCAGCGCGAAGGGGCAGCGCGGATGGAAGTGGCAGCCCGAAGGCGGATCCAGGGGCGAGGGGATTTCGCCCGAGATCGGCCGGTAGTCGGCCTTGCGCTGGTCGATGCGCGGCACTTCGCGCAAGAGGGCCTGCGTGTAGGGGTGGTTCGGCGACCCGAAGAGCTCGTCGGTGGGAGCTTCCTCGACCAGGCGCCCCAGGTACATCACCATCACGCGGTCGGAAATGTGGCGCACCACCGCGATGGAATGGCTGACGAACAGGTAGCTCAAGGCCAGGTCCTCGCGGAGCTTCATGAACAGGTTGATGATCTGCGCCTGGATGGACACGTCCAGCGAGGCCACCGCCTCGTCAGCCACGATGAACTCGGGGCTGACCGCGAGCGCGCGCGCGATGCCCACGCGCTGGCGCTGGCCGCCGGAAAACTGGTGGGGGTAGCGGTCCATGTAGGAGGGATCCAGTCCGCAGCGCAGCATCAGGCCCGCCACCAAATCCTCCTGGCCGTCGCGGCCCACCAGGCCGTGCACCAGGGGGGCTTCGCCGATGATGTCGCGCACTTTCATGCGCGGATTCAGCGAGGCGTAGGGATCCTGGAAGATCATCTGCACTTTCAGCGCGGCCAGGCGCTCGGCCTTGGTGCGCGCGGCGGCGGGGTCGGCGCCGCGGAAGCGCACCCGGCCCGCGCTGGGCGCGATCAGGCCCGCGGCCATCCTGCCCAGGGTGGACTTTCCGCAGCCGGACTCGCCCACCAGGCCCACCACCTCGCCCTTGCCGATGGAAAAACTGACGTCGTCCACCGCGCGCACGGTGCGTTCGCGGTATTTCGCGCCGAATTTCACGGCGACCTTTTCGGCCAGGTCCAGGGATTTGGTGAAGCGCTTGGACAGGGAAACGGCGGAAACAATCGGTTCGTCGGCAACCGCGGCGTTGTGCATCGCGGCGGAAATCGTGGCGGTTTTGATCGTGGCGGCGCTCATAGCGGTTCCTCGACGTCGTGGGGATGGTGGCAGGCGAATCCGCGGCCGGGGGCGACGATCGTTTCCGCGGGCGCGGCGCGACAGAGGGCGTCGGCGCGGGGGCAGCGGGCGGCGAAGGCGCAGCCCGAGCCCAGCGACAGCGGCGAGGGCATCATGCCGGGAATCTGGTACAGCTGGCTTCCCTTGGCCCCGGTCGAGGGGATGGACCTGATCAGGCCGCGCGTGTAGGGGTGCCGCGGGTGGTCCAGGATGTCGTCGACGCTGCCGCGTTCGGCGATCTTGCCGGCGTACATGACGCAGACCTTGTCGGCCAGGCCGGCCACGACGGAGAGGTCGTGCGTGATCCAGATCAGGGCGGTGCCCGTGCCCGCGCAGAGCTGCTTCATTTCATGCAGGATCTGGGCCTGGATGGTCACGTCCAGGGCGGTCGTCGGCTCGTCGGCGATGATCAGGGCCGGGTCGTTCAGCAGGGCTATGGCGATGCAGACGCGCTGGCGCATGCCGCCGGAGAACTGGTGCGGATAGTTCTGCAGCCGTTCCTCCGGCGCCGGGATGCCCACCTTCGTCAGGGTTTCGATGGCGCGCGCGCGCGCCTGGTCGCGGGACATTTTCCGGTGCGCCAGCACGGCCTCGACCATCTGGGTTTCTATCTTCAGGACCGGATTCAGCGTCATCAGGGGGTCCTGGAACACCGCCGCGATTTTCGATCCGCGCAGGGCTCGCCTTCGTTCGCTCGCGCAGGTGCGCAGGTCCTCGCCGCGGAACAGGATCCTGCCGTCCACGATCCTGCCGGGCTCGTCGACCAGGCCCAGGATGGAAAAGCCGGTCACGCTCTTGCCCGAGCCGGATTCGCCGACCAGGCCGAGGATTTCGCCGGGCGCCAGGTCGAAGCTGACATCGTCCACGGCGCGCACGACGCCGGCCTTGGTGAAAAAGTGCGTTTTCAGGCCCTCGACCCTGAGGGTGGGGCCGGGCATGCGGGAATCGCCGTTTCCGCCGTTCATCGTTTCAACCTCGGATTGAGGACATCGCGCAGGCGGTCGCCGACCATGTTCAGGGCGACGATCACGATGACCAGCGCGATGCCGGGATAGAAGCTGATCCAGTACTTTCCGGAGAGGAGGTAGCGGAAACCGTTGGATATGAGCAAGCCCAGCGAAGGTTCGGTGATGGGCAGTCCGATGCCCAGGAAGCTCAGGGTGGCCTCGGTGGAAATCGCCCTGGCCACCATGGTCGTGGCGATGACGATGATCGAGGGCAGCACGTTCGGCAGCAGGTGGCGGAATATGATGCGCATCTCGCCGAGCCTGAGGGCGCGGGCGGCCTCGATGTATTCGCGGTTGCGTTCGGCCAGGGCGCTGCCCCGCGCGGCGCGGGCGAAGTAGGCCCAGTGCACGATGACCAGGGCCAGGGTGATCTTGTCCACGCCCTGCCCCAGCACCACCAGCAGCACCAGCGCGATCAGCAGGGCCGGGAAGCTCAGCTGCAGGTCCACCAGCCGCATGAGCAGGGTGTCGAAGCGGCCCCCTTTGTACGCGGCGATCAGGCCCAGCGAGGTGCCGATGGCGAAGGCCACGATGGTGCTGATCACGCCGACCGAGAGGCTGATCCTGAGGCCGTAGAGGATGGCCGAGAACATGTCGCGGCCCTGCTCGTCGGTGCCCAGGGTGTAGCGCAGGCCGGAGAAGCTTTCGGACATGGGCGGCAGGGCGCCGTCCAGGAGGTCGAGCGTGGCGAGGTCGTAGGGGTTCTGCGGAGCGATGGCCGACGCGAAAATGGCGGCGATGAAGAATATCACCACCACCGCGAAGGCGCCGACGGCGACGGGGCTTTCGCGGTATTCGGCGATGGCCTTGCCCAGGGGGCGGTCGCGGAAGGCGACGGTTTTGGCGTGCGAGGCTGCAGGGGTGGCGTGCGCGCGCTTCATCGGCGTTCCTCCAGGCGCACCCTCGGGTCCAGGGCGGAGTAGATCACGTCCACAACGAGATTTATCACGATGAACATGACGACGATCATCATCAGGTAGGCCACGATGACGGGTCGGTCCAGGGTGTTGATGCTGTCGATGATGAGTTTTCCCATGCCCGGCCAGGCGAAGATGGATTCGGTCACGGTGGCGAAGGCGATGGTGCGGCCGAATTCCATGCCCAGCACGGTGATTATGGGGATCAGCGTATTCTTCAGGACGTGCACCAGGACGATGCGCGCGGGTTTCAGGCCCTTGGCGGTGGCGAATTTCACGTAGTCGCTGCGGACCACTTCCTGGGTGCCCGCGCGGGTCAGCCTGATGATGAGCGACAGCTTGAAAAAGGCCAGGTTGAGGGCCGGCAGCAGCAGGTGCGACAGGCCGTCGGTGGTCAGGAAGCTTACCGGCACGCCCAGGAGCTTCACTGTTTCACCTCGACCCGAAGCCGGCAGCCAGCCCAGGAACACCGCGAACACCATCACCATCATCAGGCCGAGCCAGAACACCGGCACCGAAAAACCGAAGGCGGAGATGCCCATGATCAGCTTGCTCGGCAGGGCGTTCGGCCTGAAGCCCGCGTACAGGCCCAGCGGTATGCCGACGACCACCGTGATCAGCAGCGCGGTGAAGGCCAGTTCGAGCGTCGCCGGCACGCGCTCGGCGATCAGGCCGAGCGCGGGTTCGTTGAACTTGAAGGATCGGCCTAGATCCCCTTTGAGTGCGTTGCCCAGGAATCGGCCGTACTGCTCGTGCAGCGGCTTGTCCAGTCCGAAATGCGCGATCAGGGCCGCTCGCTCGTCGGGCGTGGCATCGGGGGTGATGAGAATGTCGGCGGGATTGCCGATCGCATACACCCCCAGGAACACCAGCACCGACATCGCCAGTACCAGTACGACGCTCTGGAAGAGCCGCCGGATTATGAACACGGACACCTGTGGTTCCCCCGATGGTCGGTCTCCCGGATCGATTCGGTCGATTCGGTCACTTCGGTCGATTCGGTCACTTCGGTCACTTCGGTCACTTCGGTCACTTCGCCGGACTCACGTAGTTCGCCAGCGTGTACTCGTCCATGCGCGGCTCGTAGGTCAGTCCCTTGCGCAGGGCCCAGGTCGTGGTCTGGTAGTACAGCGGCAGGATGGCGTGGTCCTTCACGAACGCTATGCGCGCCGCTTCCTGCAGGTAGGATTCGCGCTTGGCGGCATCCGAGGTAGCCGCCGCAAGTTTGATGAACTTGTCGAAATCGAGGTTCGAGTAGCGCCCGCGGTTGTTCGCGCCCAGTCCCGCCGCCGTGTCGTAGGTGGCCAGCACCGCGGTCATGCCGCGCGCCGCGTCGCCGGTGGTGTTGCCGAAGCCCATCAGGAAGATGCTGTACTCGAGCTTGGTGGCGGCCGTGCCGAAGACGGAGTAGGGCAGGGCCTGCACTTTCACGTCCAGGCCGATGCGGGCGAAGAACTGGCCGATGGTCTGCGCGACCTGCTCGTCGTTCAGGTAGCGGTCGTTGGGCGAATGCAGGGTCAGCGCGAATCCGTTCGGGTAACCGGCTTCGGCCAGCAGGCGCTTGGCCTTGTCCACGTCGTACGGATCGGGCAGGATGTCGGGTGCGTAGCCGGTCATGCCTTCGGGCACGAACTGGCCCGCGGGCACGGCCGCGCCCTGGAGCACGCGCTCGGTCAGCGCCTCGCGGTTGATCGCCAGCGAAAGGGCTTCGCGGACGCGCGGATCCTTCAGGGGGTTCTTGCCCAGGGGCTTGCCGTCCTTGCCCGCGATCATCGGGGAATTGTCGCGGTTCGAGTCCATGTGGATGTACATCATGGTCGCGGCGGGCTTGGAGATCAGGCTGACCCTGGAATCCTTGCGCAGGCGCTCCTGGTCGACGGGGCTGACCATGTCGATGATGTCCACGTCGCCGGCGAGCAGGGCCGCCACGCGCGACGGGTCCGAGGTGATCGGCCTGAAGATGACCTTGTCATACGAAGATTTCCTGCCCCAGTAGGCGCCGTTCTTTTCCAGCACCAGGCGGTCGCCGCGCACCCACTCCACGAACTTGAAGGGGCCGGTGCCGATCACGTACTTGCCCTTGTTGAAATCGTCGGGCATCGCTCCGGCGGGCGTGGTCGACGGCAGCACGTACACGAAGGTCAGCTCGGTAGGCAGCTGCGGTGTCGGCTGCTTCAGCAGGATGCGCACGGTCTGCTTGTCCACCGCCACGACGTCCTTGATCATGGACACGTTGCGCTTGTAGCTCGACGGCGAATCGGGCACGGTCGGGATGCGCTTGATGCTGAATACCACGTCGTCGGCGCCGAAATCCTTGCCGTCGTGGAACTTCACGCCCTGGCGCAGCTTCAGTTCCCAGGTGAGGGGATCGATTTCCTTCCAGGAAACCGCGAGGGACGGCACGATCTGGAGGTTCTGGTCGCGGCCGACCACCGTCTCGAAAATCTGCTGCGAGGCGAGCTGCGTCGCGCCGGTGGTGGAATACTGCGGATCCATCGACGCGGGTTCGGTGGACGCGCCCACCTTCAGGAGCGACTGCGCGCCTGAGCCCGCCGCGGCGAACAACATCAGGCACAGCGCGGCCGACAGGGCCGCAAGGCGTTTTCCGTAATAACCTGATTTCATGGGATTGCCCTCCTTGTCCGGGTCCATGGAACTTCGGATCATGCTAGATCGGCTCCGGCGCGGAGTATGTAGGACGGGCGCGGATTTTCCTGTAGGACGGAATCCTACACGGAACATGGCCTGGAATACGGCGGCGGTTCAGGCGCCGGTGCCGGCGATGCCGTGGCGGAACGCGTAATGCATGAGCTGGGCGTTGGATTCCATCTTCATCTTTTCCAGCAGGCGGGCACGGTAGGTGGACACGGTCTTCACGCTCAGGCAGAGCCGTGCCGCGATATCGCCCACGCTCTGCCCCGAGGCGATCATGCGCAGGATCTGGAATTCGCGGTCGGATAGCCGCCGGTGCGGTTCCTCGTCGCCGCCCGCGAGGTCGCCCAGCAGCAGGGCGCCGGCCTTGCGGCTCAGGTAGCGCTGTCCCGACGCCACGGTCTTTATCGCCGCGAGAAGCTCCTCGGGGTCTATGTCCTTGTTGGCGCAGCCCGAAGCGCCGAGCTTGAAGGCGCGCAGGGCGTACTGCTCTTCCGGCAGGATGGTAAGCACCAGGATATGGGTGTCGGGGTCGGCATCCTTCAGGTCGCGGAGCAGGTCCAGGCCTTCCCTGCCGGGCATGGAATAATCGAGGATGACCAGGTCGTAGTGACGTTCCGCGACCCGCGAAAGCGCTTCGTTCCCGTCGGCCGCCTCGTCCACCGAAGATCCGGGTACCCGCTCCTCCAGCAACTGACGCAGGCCCCTGCGCACCATGAAATGATCGTCCGCCACCAGAATGCGCATCATTCCCCGTTTCCTCCGGGTTTGGCCGGATCTCGCGCGGCCGGTATCCTGGCCGTAACCGTGCAGCCCCTGCCCGGCGCGGTCCGGATATCGAGCCTTCCGCCGCGCGCCGCGCAGCGTTCGCGCATGCCCATTATACCGAAGGAATCCTGGGCTTCCAACTTCGCCGGATCGGCGCCGACCCCCTCGTCCGATGTCCGCAGCACGAAATCGCCGGTTTCGGTGAAAAACCGCACCCGCGCGGCGCGCGCGAGAGAGTGCCGCGCCACGTTGCCCAGCATTTCCTGCAGGATGTGGAACAGTGCCTGCGCATCTTCCCTGCGCATCGATTCCCAGCCCCGTTCGATCCCCAGGTCGAGGGCGATTCCCGAGCGCCGCTCGAAACTGCGGGCGTACCAGCGCATCGCGTCCGGAAACTCCAGCACGTCGAAGGCTTCGGGCCGCAGGCGGGTAGCGATCGCCTTTACCGAGGCCATGGCGTCGGCGATCGTTTGCCGCATCTCCTTGACCACTGGCCCGCGCGCCTCCGGTCCCGCCGCGGGATGCGAATCCAGCCAGTGCGCGTTGAAATTGAGCGCCATCAGGTGCTGTCCGATTTCGTCGTGCACGTCCCTGGCGGCGATCCTTCGCTCTTCGTCCCTGGCTTCGTCCACATGGCGCGCGAAGCGGAGCAGCAGGGCGTTCTTCCGGTGCAGCGCCCCGATGCGCGCCGCGATCGCCGCGCCGGCCGCCGCCAGCGCAAGGCCCGTCGCCGCGGCCCTGAACCACCAGGTGTCCCACCAGGGCGGGCTCACCCTGATGGACAGCGAGGCGCCGTAGCTGTTCCAGATGCCGTTGCCGTTGGCCGCGCGCACGCGCAGCATGTAGGTGCCCGGGGCCAGCGGTGCAAGGTAGCCCGAGTTCGAGCCGCCCATGGGGGTCCATTCCGCGTGCCTTCCCTCCAGGCGCATTTCGTAGCGGTTCCGGTCGGGCGCCAGGTAATCGATCGCGGCGATGGCGAATCGCAGGCCGCGGTTGTCGTGGGCCAGGGTGATGCCCGTGCCGTCGACCTTGCGCGGTATGGAACCCGTGACTGGATCTTCCAGATCGTACAGGTTCACTTCGGGCTGTGCCGCATACCGCGTCACCGCGGCCGGATCGAACCTGGTGATGCCGCCGCGGCTGCCCAGCCATAGTTCGCCGCGCGCGCTCACCGCGATGGCGCCCTCGTCCAGGCTGCCCGGGCAGAGGCCATCCTCCGGACCGAAAAGAAAGCTGTAGCGGCGCGGCCCATCCACGGCGTACAGGCCTTCGGAACTCGCCACCCAGATGATGCCCGCCCGGTCTTCGGCGAATCCGTACACCGATTTCGCATCGATCCCCAGATCCTGTCCCCGCAGCAGGATCGAGCCTGTCAGTTCTTCCAGCACCACGGGGCCGGCGCCGCCGGTACCCACCCAGAGCATGCCGCGCGAATCCGCGAACAGCGACTCGACGCGCAGATCGCCGATGCCGTCGCGCTCGCGGCCGCCGGCTGCCGCGGGGCGGGGTTCGGACGCGCCCGGGGCCAGGACGAAGAGGCCCGCGTTCGCGGTGCCGATCCAGGTTCTGCGCGCGCTGCCGGCAACCATCGCGGTAATCTCGAGCCGGGGCGCATCCGCGCCGGCATTCGTCCCCCCGCCGCCGATCGGTACCGGGCCGCCAGTCCCTCCAGGATTGAGGGTGAACAGGGTGCCCGCGGCATCGGCCAGCACGAATCGTCCGGGTTCCGGTTCCGCGATGGCGCTGATCCGACCCGCCAGGCGCGTTTTTCCCTTCCGAGCGCCGTCTCCCCACCTGCCCGGCGCGGCGTTACCGGGAACCAGCAGCGTCCAGCGGCCATCGACTCCAAGGCGGGCAAGGCCGCCATCCTCGCCTCCGACCAGAAGCGTTCCATCATCCGAGCCATGCATGACCGGCGTTCCGCCCGGCCGGAAATTTCCCGGAAGGTCCGCAAGCGCGCTGATCCTGTCCGTGCGCGGATCGAAGGCGAACATGCCGGGCCCCGTAGCCGCACCGATCACGCGCCCGTCGGGCAGGGCGGCCAGCGCGCCCGCGGAACCCAGGGGCCGTCCGCCCGTCATGACGCGTTCCCGCCCGAATCCCGCGGAGCGCAAGTCGCCCGTGCGCAGGCCGTCCCGCTCCATCCCCACCCACATGAGTCCCCGGCGATCCTTGAACAGCGAGGTTGCGCGGTTGTCCGTCTCGTAGGAATGGTAGTCGAGTTCCATGCTGGAAGGTTCGAGGATGCCTATTCCCCCCGATTCCAGTCCCGCCCAGATCCTGCCCTTCACGTCCTCCGTCAGGACGAGCACGCCTGCCCCGCGCTCGCGGCCGGGAGCCGCATGCTGCGCCACCCCTTCCGCGGCAGGACGCGCGTGCAGCACGCCGGACTCACGCACCAGGTCTATCCCGCCATCCGCGAAACCCGCCCAGATGAATCCCAGGGAATCCTCGTAGAGCGCCGAAATGCGGTCCGAAGCCAGGCCCCCCGCCGATTCGGATCTGCGTCGCGTCGCAAGTAGCCTTCCTGCCGCATTCAGTTCCAGGATGCCGCCACCGTCGGTGCCAACCAGCAACCTCGACCTCGCGTCGACCAGCAGGCAGGTCACCCGCAACCCGGAAGCGGGAAGAATCTCCTCGGGTGCCGCGCCGCCCGGGGCAGCAGCCGTGTCATTGCCCGGCGCCGGGATCCTGAACACCTGCCCTGTATCGCCGGCGACATATACGCCGCCACGCCCATCCTTCGCCAGCGCGGTGATTCCGCGCGGCAAGGCCGGCGCGCCCGGCGCCGCGTCCGAAGCCGCGCCCGAAGTCGCGCCGATCCTGGTGAACGATCCGGTCCTGGCGTCGCGGCGCGCCAGGCCGCCTCCATCCGAGCCCACCCACAGGTCACCCCGATCGTCGCCCATCACGGCGCTGATCGTGGATGAGGGCAGGGAATCCGCGCCGGGCTTCGGTGTGAATGCCGTGAAAGTCTTGCCGTCGTACCTGAAAAGTCCGCGACGGGTACCGATCCACATCAGGCCGGCTGAATCCTGGGCGATCGCGGTCACCGCGCCGCCGGTAAAGCCCCGCCCGGCGTCCAGCCTGCTCCAGGCGATGTCCGGCACTCCGGGCGCGCCCGGAGCCCCCGCCGCCGGCCCGACGGCCGCCAGCGCCAGCAAGGCCGCCAGCGCCGCCACGATCGGCGATGCCGACGCGGTCGGCGGCATCGCGGGCCGCCGGATCCGCATCACCGCAACGCAGGCCCCGGCGCGTACCAGAGCCCGTCGCTGGCGTAGTGCACGCGACGCTTCCAGGCATCGGCGACCGCGCGCGCCTCCAGCACCTCGCCCATCAGGATGGCCGAAGTGCCCTCGATCACGATCCGTATCAGGCGGCACTCGATCCAGCCGGCCACCCCTTCGGGAATCCTGGCGTCGATCAGGCGCGCCGGAAACGACGCGATCCCGAACTCTGCGTATTTGTCCACGTCGCGGCCGGACACCGAGCCGGCCTTTTCCATCATCGCGCGCTGCCCGGGTGTCGGCAGCGCCACGGCGAATTCGCCCGAATCCGCGGCATCCTCGTAACTGCGGTGGCCCGTGTCGCAGACCAGCAGGACCTTGCTTACCGGTTCCAGGTCCAGGGGGCAGTTCCACGCGACCGGCGCCACATCGTACCGGCCATCAGCGGAGGCGGTGCAGAGCAGCACCATGCCCCCCGGCGTCAGCAGCGAATACGCCGACGCGACGGGCACTTCCCCGTATTCCATACGCTCGATGGTTCCCATGCCGGCTCCTTTTCGTTCCGCTTGATCCGCCGACAGCATACCATGCGCGCGCCGCCCGCGTTACACTGTTCCCATGCCCCTTCGCATCGGCACCTGCTCCTGGAATTACGAATCATGGCACGGCCT
>CAYRXK010000077.1:6815-10660 GCA_964428265.1 uncultured Treponemataceae bacterium | reverse complement strand
ACCAAACTGGGCTTCGGCGTCGCCGATCTCGGCGGCAACCTCTTCTTCACCGCCATGGGCTTCTGGACCCTCAACTACCTCACCGACACCGTCGGCCTCGCCGCAGCCGCCGCAGGCGCCGCCGTCATGATCGGCAAACTCTGGGACGCCGTAACCGACCCCATGATGGGCTTCATCTCGGACCGCACGCGCAGCCGCTGGGGCCGCCGCCGCCCCTACCTCCTCTTCGGCGCCCTGCCCCTGGCCCTCACCATGTGGTTTTTCTTCACCAATCCCCATATCGAGGGCCAGGCGATGCTGGCAGTATGGGCCGCCTTCGCGCTCTGCCTGCTCAACACCGCCTACACCATCGTCAACATTCCCTATTCCTCGCTCACGCCCGAACTGACCAAGGACTACCACGAGCGATCCAGCCTGAACGGCTACCGCTTCGGCTTCGCCGTCATCGGCACCATCCTCGGCGCGGGCGCCGTGCTGCCGCTGGTCGGTATCTTCGGCGCGGACCGATCGGCCGGATTTTCCTTCATGGGGGCCGTGCTCGGCGCCGTCATGGCCGCCAGCGCCCTGGTCACCTTCCTGTCCGTGCGCGAACCCGACCACTCGAACGAGCCAATCCCCACGGATAAATTCTTCCCCACCTTCACCTCGGTCTTCCGCAACCGCCCCTACGTCATCGTCCTGTTCACCTACGCGCTCAACCTTACCGCCCTGAATTTCGTGCAGGGCATCCTCGTCTATTATTTCAAATACATATATCGGGACGAGGCGCTCACGACGATCGCGATGCTCCTGCTGCTCGTCGTCGCGATGGCCTGCATCCCCGTGTCGGTCCTCGTATCCAGGCGCATCGGCAAGAAGCGCACCTACCAGATTTCCTTCGCGGTCCTGGCCAGCGCCTGCGCGCTGATCTGGGCCCTCGGCCATATTCTTGGACCGAAATTCTTCCTGGCCATGATGGTGTACGCGGGCACCGGCATCGGGTTCGGCTACGTCGCGCCCTGGGCCATGGTTCCCGACGCGATCGAGTTCGACGCGGTGCGCACCGGCAACCGCCGCGAAGGCGCCTTCTACGGCATGTGGACCTTCATGTCCAAGGTCGGCACCTCGCTGGCCATCGCGCTCACCGGCGCCATCCTCGGCTCCGCCGGCTACGCCGCCAACCTCGCGGAACAGGCCCCCCGCACTCTGGCCGCCATACGCCTCCTCATCGGGCCCATCCCCGCCGCGGTTTTCATCGCCGCCGCGATCCTCATCCAGATCTATCCCCTCGACGAAAAAGAATACGCGCGCATCATGTCGCACAACGCAAAAAAGGAGAAATAATATGGAATACCGCAGGCTCGGTTCCGCAGGCATCAAGGTCTCCGCGCTCTCGCTCGGCTCCTGGGTCACCTACGGCCCGCAGGTCAACGTCGACTCCGCCGCCGCGATGATAAAGAAAGCCTACGACGCGGGCGTGAATTTCTTCGACAACGCCGAAGTCTACTCCGCCGGCGAATCCGAGCGCATCATGGGCGAGGCGATGAAAAAACTCGGCCTGCGCCGCGGCTCCTGGCTCATCTCCACCAAGCTGTACTGGGGCCTGAACGCCGGCCCCAACGAGAAAAACACCCTCAACAGGAAATATCTGATGGAGGGCATGAACGGCAGCCTGCGCCGCCTGGGCATGGACTACGTCGACCTCGTCTTCTGCCACCGCCCCGACCCCGACACCCCGATCGAGGAAACCGTCTGGGCCATGAACGACATCGTCGCCTCCGGCAAGGCCCTCTACTGGGGCACCTCCGAATGGTCCGCCGAGCAGATCCGCGAAGCCTGGGAAATCGCCGACCGGCGCAACCTCCGCAAACCGCAGATGGAGCAGCCCGGCTACAACATGCTCAACCGCGCCAAAGTCGAAAAGGAATTCGTCCGCCTCTACAAGGGCATCGGCCTCGGCCTCACCACCTTCAGCCCCCTCGCCTCCGGCCTCCTCTCCGGCAAATATTCCAACGGCATCCCCGAAGACTCGCGCTTCGCCCTCAAAGGCTACGAATGGCTCCAGAAGCGCTATTACAAGACCGACGTCCTCGCCGCCGTCGCCCGCCTCGCCGCCGTCGCCCGCGACCTCGGCTGCACCATGTCCCAACTCGGCATCGCCTGGTGCGCCCGCAACCCCGACGTCTCAACCGTCATCACCGGCGCCAGCCGCCTCTCCCAGCTCGAGGAAAACCTCGGCGCCCTCGCCGTCCTGCCCGCGCTCACCCCCGAAGTCCTGGCCCGCATCGACGAAATCCTCGCCCCGGTATTGGATTGAGGTTCGCCTGGCCGGGCTGGCGCACACCGCCAGCCCGGCCAGGCCTCACACCGGGATCATCATGCACATCAGGGGCATCGGCGGCATCGGTAGCATCGGCGGATCGTGCCCCCACGCGACCACGCTCCGTAGCTGGGCCGGAACCGCGCACACCTTGTACATGAAACAGCACAAAGACTTGTACGTTGAGCGGTACAGAGGACGTACTTGCATCCGTATCGGCATTAGTACCTCACACGGCACGAAAACGAGGACTTGATTCGGTGCAACAGGTTGTACAACATCCAATACCAGAATCCGTACAGCGAGCCGTACCGAAAGAAGCACTACGAGCAGAACTCCCGGATGTACAACCAGAGGTACAACTTACCGTACATCCTCTTGTACCGGATTCCGTACCGCCCATGCGCAACTCCAGCCCAGCGATCAGGCCAATCCTTTTTCAGCCTCGGGAGAAACGCGCCCATCGTCGCTCCGTCATCCGCTCGAGGTTCCGCTCCCGTTCACGCCAAGCCCGTTTCCATGATGGAACTTGCACTGGATCGCGATCACATCGTCATCGTCCAGCCTGAACACGAACCGGTGGTTCCCCTGGATCACCATCGTCCGGAACCCCGCCAACTCGCGTCCGAGCGGCACGCTGCGCTCCAGCAGATAGGCGCGCTGAAGGCCGTTCAGCTTTTCCAGAATCCTTTTCAGCCGGGCGCGCCCGATGGAATCCGCCCTTTCCCACCAGGCCCAATCCTCCAGCGCTCCCGGAGTGAAACGTATCGCGCGATCGCACAACAGCGACCCCGTGCGCGGCGCGAAGCTTGCCACCGCGCATCGGTTCGCCGCGACATCCAGAACCGCCGAACGCAACCGTGCCGCATTCGCATTCGACGACAGCAGGTGGAGCGTCTCTCCCAGCCCGTTGTACTCCGGCACCGAAAGGATCACCACGCTGCGCCGATAAATGCTCGTGACGACGTACGTTACCTCGTCCTCGATGACCGTATCGAGCACATCCTTGAACTTCGCCCTCGCTTCCGAGAAATTGATCGTTTGTATCGTTCCCATACACGGAATAACGCGCGTGAACCCGCCCCACGATTCAAAAATGGCAGGAAAATCGATTGCCGCCGCGCCGCCCCGCTCGCTGGAGCGCGCGCCTCAATCCCGGAATTCCACCTCGACCCTGGAGGGTGCCACCCGATAGGCGCTCCTGCAGAACGCCTCGGCGAAGGTCGCAAGTCCTTCGCGCGCCGCGGCGCGGATCGCCGGATCGCCCAACGCGACATGCGCTTCGGCAGCGAAATCGTCCGACAGCGCGTCGCGCATCTTCGCAGCCTCTTCCTTCAGCCGGAACAGGGTCGAGGTCACCACGTTGGCGCCCGTTACGCGCACCTCGATCGTATCGGTGCGCACCGCCGGCGGCAGCACGCCAAGCCGCGGCGCCTCAAGCGTCAGCACGCGCGCGCGCCGGTCCCACTCAACCTTCCATTTCGAGGCATCCGAAAAATCCACGACATACGACACGTCGGCCCAGGCGGAAATTTCCACCGACGCC
>CAYRXK010000077.1:2900-6715 GCA_964428265.1 uncultured Treponemataceae bacterium | reverse complement strand
CGGATCGTATTCGCCGTGCGATCGCAGGATCGAAAACATGGCCAGCACCGGCGCACCCGGCGCGGTCCCGCCGGCGACACCCGCGGCACCCTGCCCGCCCGCGGCACCGAACGCGCCGCCGACGCCCGCCCCCAGCGCCTTCAGCGCGAGCGCGCGGCGGACATCACCCTTCCAGGCCCGCGTCGCTCCCTTATCCTCGACATGCGCGCGCCAGGACTCCTTCTCGCCCTTGCGCCCCGGATCGGCCTCGTCCGAACAGGCCGCGCGCTCGTTCACCGGCGCGATCTCCTTGCGCGTCTGCACATCCAGCCGCTTGTAATCCTCGGTGATGCAGTACGCGTTGGACAGCGCGTCGCGCCGCTCCGCCGGCCGCCAGGCCCAGCGCAAGCCCGCGGTTTCCAGCACGAAGGCCTCGGCCCCATCGGCGATCATGAAGCTCGAATCATGCAGCAGCGTGCCCCAGAACACCGAATTCCCGCCCTGAGCCTGCTTTTCAACCTGGCCATACAGGAATTCCAGCGCTTCTTTCGCCGAACCGGCCGTCATCAGCGCCGCGCGCAGCATCGACATCCCCAGCACGCCGTCCTTCGCCGGCTTGAACCGCGAAAACACCGCCTGCAGCGCGATCGCCACCCCGCGGTCGTTCACGCCCATCTCGCCGCCCTCGGCCCAGGCCGGCCTGGAAATCACGAACGCATACCCCCGGTCGGGCGCATCGAACCGCTTCCCGTCGACCGTGATCGAATCCGACGCCCCGCGCGCCGCCACCAGCAGCACCGGCTGCGGCTCGTCCGGATGCCTGCCCGAATTCATCCCCAGCAGCGCGCCCGAACCAGTCCCGGCACCCGCGCCCGCTTCCGGCGCCACATACAGCGAATCGCTCATGTCGAGTGTCTCCCTGCCGCCGACTCTATCCCGGCCCGCCCCCCGTGGCAAGCGACAAAAAAGTCCACCGCGGGGGGAGGGCGGGGGCGCCGTAACGAACAAGGGTCGAGCGCTAGGCGCGGGCCGCGCATACCACGTACATCGGCTTGTACAACACCGCGCACATCGTCTGGTACAAAGGCAGGTAAAGCCTATGCGCAGCCCGCGCCCAGCATCCGAGGGCTCAGAAATGGCTCACGAACCTGCCGGAGTACAGGATCAGCCATCACGCAGCTTCAGTCATTTATAGGCAATATTAGCCATGTTTGTACAAATATACCTATATATTTAGCCACAAATGTTGGAAACGCAACCAAATTGTCATACACTACCATCATGGACATCATGGAACGAAACGCGCTCGCGTGGCTCTCCGACTGGAAAAAGCGGCCGGATCGCAAGCCCCTCATCGTCAGGGGCGCACGCCAGGTGGGAAAAACCGAACTCGTGCGGATCTTCGCCCGCCGGGAATTCGACACCCTGATCGAACTCAATCTTGACGAAACCCCGGGGAAAGCCCGCTATTTCGACGGCAGCGACCTTTCGGCAACCCTGCGCTTCCTCGAAATCGATACCGGAAAAACAATCAATCCCGGCACCACCCTGATTTTCCTCGACGAAATCCAGGCCGCGCCCGAACTCCTGGCAAAACTCCGGTATTTCCATGAAAGGCGACCGGACCTCCACGTCATCTGCGCCGGTTCGCTGCTCGATTTCGCGCTCGCCGAACCCGAGCATTCCATTCCCGTCGGCCGCATCGAATTCATGTACCTCGGCCCTTTGTCGTACGGTGAATTCCTTCACGCCCGCGGCGAACGCCCGCTCCTGGATTTCCTCTCGACCTGGCATATCGGCGACCCCTTCCCCGAGGAACTCCACCGCCGGGCCAGAAACCTGTTGCGGGAATTCTTCATAGTCGGCGGAATGCCGGGCGTCGTAAAACCCTATATCGAGTCGGACCGGGATCCCCACATCGCCGCACGCGCCCAGGCGGGCATCCTGCAGACCTTTTCCGCCGATTTCGGCACCTACAAGCGCCGCGCCGACGTCCCCCTGCTCCAGGAGATCTTCAGGCGCATCCCGGCCCTCATCGGAAAAACCACCAAATACACAGCCCTGCACCCGCATGCCCGCGCGCGCGAAATAAAAGGCGCCCTCGCGCTTTTGGAAAAAGCCCGTCTCATCCATCCCATCGCCCACTCCGACGGAAACGGCATCCCGCTCGCCGCTGACGCCGACGATTCAGTCTTCAAGCTCCTCTTCCTCGACATAGGACTGCTCGCTTCCATCCTCGGCATCGAGGCGACCCATCTCGCCCGGGCCGACGACCTCACCCTGGTCAACGAAGGCGCCATGGCCGAGCAATTTGTCGGCCAGCAGCTCCTGTACATGGCCGACCCCTACCGCAACCCCGAACTCCACTACTGGAATCGCCCGC
The DNA here is from genome assembly GCA_964428265.1 of uncultured Treponemataceae bacterium. Classification (GTDB taxonomy): domain Bacteria; phylum Spirochaetota; class Spirochaetia; order Treponematales; family Rectinemataceae; genus CAYRXK01. Next base: position 4,353 of record CAYRXK010000077.1, on the reverse strand, counting down.
GCGCGGGATCCACCGCGGAAGTCGACTACCTCATCCAACTCGATCGCCGTGTCCTTCCTGTCGAGGTAAAAGCCGGCGCCACCGGCCGCCTGCGCTCCCTGCACATGTTCATCCAGGAAAAGCGGGTCCCCTTGGCGCTGCAGCTGAACGACGACATACCGAGCATCCTGCGTACGCACAGCGCCATCGCCGGCACCGCACCCGTAGAATTCACGCTCCTCAGCCTTCCGCTCTACATGGCCGAACAATCGCGCCGCATCATCGCGAAGCTGGATACGCCCTGAAGGTCCCATTCGCTGGCCTGGAGCCGCGCATACCACGTACCACTCCATGTACCACAAGACGTACCACCAGACGTACAACCGGCTGTACACCGGCTCGTACATCCACTCGTACCGATTCAGGTACCGCCGTTGCGCGGCCCGCGCCCAGCATCCGGGGGCTGTCGCAACGATACCTTGGCAACCTCAGGGACAGGGAGGAAATTTCGGCCAGATTTGCACAAATGTATCTCAGGCCTATGCCGCAAGGTGAATCCCTTCACACCCGCGGCGGGTATCCTGCGCACGCGAAGCGCCATCGGCGGCGCACGCTATGAGTCGGGGCGTACAGCCGGTCGCAAGGTTCCGCCCGGCGCATCGCCTTCCCGTCAGAAGGTCCGCCGCGCGTATCCCGTATGCAGAAGCTCGTGCGAGAGATGGCCGGAGGGTTCCCCGAGGAACCGGCGGTACAAGGCCTCGACGTCCGGATTCCGGTGCGACGCCCGTTCGGCCAGCCGCAGATCCTCGGCGTAGAGCGAGCGGTTGCGCGCCAATTTGCGGCTCATGTCGCCGAGCACGGGCTGCCCGCCGCCGCCTATGCAGCCGCCGGGGCAGGACATCACCTCGATGAAATGATAGGGGCTCCTGCCCGCCGCGATCTCGTCCAGCAGCGCGCGGGCGTTGCCCAGCCCGTGCGCCACCGCGAAGCGCAGCGTGGTGCCGGCGATCGGCACCTCGGCGGTCTTGATGCCTTCAAGTCCGCGCGCGGGCAGGAAATCGATCGACGGCAGGGGTTTCCCCTCCAGTATTTCGTACACTGTGCGCAACGCCGCTTCCATCACGCCGCCGGTCGTGCCGAAAATCGTCGCCGCGCCCGTCGACAGCCCGAGCGGATTGTCGAACCCTTCCTCGGGAAGGTTCGCCATGTCGATGCACGCCAGGCGGATCATCCGCGCCAATTCGCGCGTCGTGAGGGCCCAGTCGACATCCTGGAACCGCGGACCCGCCCCCGCAGGCAGCCCCGCCCCTTCCGACCGGCCCGCTCCTTCCTTCAGTCCCGATTTTTCGCGCCACCATCTCGCCGCGGAATCCATGCCCGGCCGCTTCGTTTCGCCTTTCTTCGCGGTGCACGGCATGATGGAAACGACGCGCATCCCCTCCGGCGCGATGCCCGACGTCTCGGCGTACCAGGT
>CAYRXK010000077.1:1513-2800 GCA_964428265.1 uncultured Treponemataceae bacterium | reverse complement strand
CCGGGAGCCATGCCCAGCGCCTCGCCCAGGCTGGCGCGAATCGCCGGCGCGGTCTGCACCACCACATGAAGGCCGGGAGCGCCCAGCGCGGCCATGACTTCAAGGGACTGGTCCTTTTCGCTGATCGCCGCCGTCGGGCACACTACCGAGCACTGCCCGCACTGCACGCAGGCCGAATTCGCCAGCCCCTTGTCCATGAAGGTGGTCACCCTCGTCCTGGCGCCCCTTCCGGAAAAGGCGATGGCGTGCACCGTCTGGGTTTCCGCGCAGACCGCCACGCAGCGCCCGCACAGAATGCACTTCGAATCGTCGCGCACCAGGCCGTCGGAAGAATTGTCCGGCGGCTGGAACCGCTTCAGCTTGGGAAAGTGCGCCGCCCTCGCGCCCAGCGATTCCGAAAGCGTCCGCAATTCGCAGGTTCCCGCCCGGATGCACGACAGGCAATCCGCGGGATGATTCGCGAGCAGCAGCTCCACCGCCGTCCTCCGCGCGTTCAGCACCCGCGGACTCGCGCTCCTGATCTTCATCCCGGCCACAGGTTTCTGCACGCAGGCGCGCACCAGCGACTTGGCTCCTTCAACCTCCACCACGCACACGCCGCATGACGCGTTGGCCGACACATCCCTCATCCAGCAGAGCGTGGGAATCTTCACTCCCGCCCCCGCGCAGGCATCCACGATATTGGCATCCGGATCCGCGTCCACCGCGCGCCCGTCGACGACGATCGATATCATTTTTCCTTTCATGGCATCCCCCTCATTCCTCTACCGGCGCGCTGTAGGTCTGTCGCTTGCGCTCCCTGACATCGCACCGCAGACAGCGGTCTGCCTCGATCCTCGCCTGCTCTCCCGTATACCCCAGCGAAATTTCCATGAAATTGCTCTTACGCGCATCCACGGGAATGAAAGTCGCGCGCGTCATCTTCGCCCTGGTCAGCTTGACGGGCATCTCCATCTTGTAGTCGAAGGAACGGAACAGCGCATGGAAGCGTTTCTGGCCCGTGAGGCTTTCGTCCAGGGCTTCCGCCACGATGCGGGCCTGCCCCATCGCTTCCGCCGCGGTCGCCGGCCCCGTGGCGGAATCGCCGCACACGTATACCTTGGCGTTGCCGGTTTTCAGCGAGAAAGGATCTGCCCTGACCCTGCCGTCCCGCTCGATCTCGATCCCGATCCCGTCCAGCCCGGGCAGCGACACGCGCTCGCCCGCCGCGACGATTATGGAATCGCAGGGTATTTCATAGAATTCGTCGGTCGGCACCGGCGTCGGGCGGCCGGAGGAATCCACCGG
>CAYRXK010000077.1:0-1413 GCA_964428265.1 uncultured Treponemataceae bacterium | reverse complement strand
TTCCTTGCGCAGCACATCCTTGGGCAGCCGGTAGGAAGGAATCCCCCAGCGCAGGATGCCCCCGGCTTCCGCCGAAGCCTCGTGGATCGTGACCTCGTGCCCCAGCCGCGACAGCCAGAACGCCGCCGCCAGCCCCGCGGGCCCTGCGCCCACGATCGCAATCCGCTTGCCGGTCGCCGGCATTTTTTCCTTGATCAGCCGGTGGTAAATCGCCTTTTCCCTTCCCATCTTGTACATGGAATCCGCCAGGTAGCGGTGTATTTCCCCCTGCGAAACGGATTCGTCCAGCATGTCCCGCCTGCAGCGCATCCTGCAGTGGAAATGGCAGATCCTTCCCAGCGAACCGGGCAGCGGATTCTCGCGCAGCGTCAGTTCGAACGCGTCCTCGATCCTGTTTTCCTTCAGCAACTCGAGGTAGCCGGGAATATTCATGTGCAGCGGGCAGGACGATTCGCACAACGCGACATACAGGTTTTCGCACACGCCCGCCGGGCAGCGCTTCGCCTTGATGTGCTGGATATACTCGTCCCGGAAATACTTCAGCGTCGTCAGCACGGGATTGGCGGCCGTCTGTCCCAGGCCGCACAACGCGGAATCCCTGATGGACAGCGCCAGGCCCTCGAGCGTTTTAAGGTCCTGTTCGGACGCGTCGCCGTCCGCGACGCCCTGCAGGATATTGAACATCTGCGCGGTGCCCTCGCGGCAGGGCGTGCATTTTCCGCAGGACTCGTTGGTGGTGAATCCGATAAAATACCGCGCCACGTCGACCATGCAGTTGTCCTGGTCCATCACCACCATGCCGCCCGATCCCATGATGGCGCCCAGCTCCGACAGGTGCTCGTAGTCGATCGGCGTCTTGAATTTGGAAGCGGGAATGCATCCGCCCGAAGGGCCTCCCGACTGCACTCCCTTTATTTTCTTCCGCGGCCCCATGCCTTCGCACATGCCGTAGACCACGCTTTCCAGCGTCGATCCCATGGCCAGTTCCACCAGGCCGGTATTGCGCACCTTGCCGACAAACGAGAACACCTTGGTTCCGGTGCTCGCCTTCGTGCCGAAGGTCGAGAAATACGCCCCGCCCCGCGCCACGATCACCGGCACGTTGCACCAGGTCTCCACGTTGTTGATGGTGGTCGGCCTTCCGAACAAGCCCTTCTCGGCGGGGAAGGGCGGCCTCGGGCTCGGACGCCCGGCCTTCCCCTCGATCGAAGCGATGAGCGCCGTCTCCTCTCCGCAGACAAAGGCCCCCGCACCCGTCACGATCTCGATATCGAAACTGAAGCCGCTTCCCAGGATGTTTTCGCCCAGGAATCCCGCTTCCTTCGCCTGGTCCAGGGCCCTCGCGAACCGCTCCACCGCCAGCGGATACTCGGCGCGCACATACACGATGCCCTTCGTCGCGCCCATGGCGTA
>CAYRXK010000076.1:0-10813 GCA_964428265.1 uncultured Treponemataceae bacterium | reverse complement strand
ACCTTCCATTCCAGATCGGCCCGCGCGGCGCCGATGTCGGATTCGAGCGCCGTCACCAGCGCCGAGTAGTCCTTCGGCAGGGAATAGGCCAGCTCCATCGCCGACGCCAGGTCGAGCGACGCCGAAACCTTGCCCGTCCCGACAAAATCGGGTACGGGCGCCGGATAGGCGATCCTGCCCGCGCTGTCCGTGGCGATCGACTCGCTGCGCGAACCCAGCCTGCCCGATGCCAGCAATCGCGGCAATGAAAGCGTGATCATGGTCGACGCCGCGGGGCGCCTGCCCCACGACCCTTCGATTGCGGCCGTAACGGCGAACCCCGACTGCGGCGCCACGCCGGCGCGCCCCGAACGCGGGCCCTCCAGCGTCAGCGAAACCGCGGCCACCGCGGCCCTCGCCTTGGCGATGTTCCGCTCCACCTTCTGCCTGCCGTTGTCCACGCCGGGAGCCGTGGCCGCCACCGCGGCCTCCAGGAACTTGCGCACCGCCTCGGTCAGCTGGCCCTGCGCCAGCAGGCTGTCGCCCGCCGCCTCGGGCACCGCCACCGCGTCGATCCGCTCCTTGGACAGATCGGCGATCCGCTTTTTCTCCTTTTCCAGTTCCGGGGTCAAGTAGGCCGCGAGGATAAAGGCCTGCGTGGTGCCGGTCTTGCCGTCCTGCACCAGTTTCTTGTCCTTCACGCGGAAACCGGCGAGCCTGCCGGACGCTTCGGTGGACACCACCTGGGTCAGGTCGGCCTGGTACTGGTCCAGGCTGGCCTTCGCCGTGGCCGTGGTCTGCACGTTCACGCTGGTGCCCATGTACTGCATCACCGAGGCCACCAGATTGTTGGTGGCGTTCGACAGGGCTTCGGCCGGCGTCCTGCCGCTGCCCGTCCCCGTGAAGAAGGTGTCCGCGCTGTCCGGATCGGGTGTCTTCAGCGCCCATCCGGGAACCTGGGGCGCCGTCGCGCAGCCGGTAAAGCCCAGCACGCAGGCGGCCACCAGCGCCATCGCCGCCAAAACCGCCACTCCGCCGAATCGCTTGCCGCTCATCCCAGCCACCTCCCGCGAAAGAAACGGCGGCGCGAAGAAGCGCCGCCGTTCTCGCCCGATACTCCATCGGCGAACAGTACCCCCGGAGAACAATCAGTCCCCGAAGAAATCCTTGGAAACGGTGTTCTGCACCAGATCGATCGCGCGCTGCTGCTCGGCCGTCTTCGGCTCCTGGCCGGCCGCCTGCTTCAGCAGGATGTCGAACTGCCTGCGCAGCATCTCGTCCTCTATGCTCCAAATCTGGAACACGCGGTAGATCTGCTTGTCGGGCTTGTTCTCGGGGGTGAAGGTCTGCACATGGGTCCACCAGTCGGATTCCATGCGGAAGCCGGAGAACTTGGCCTCGCCCACGCTCTGCACGAAGCGCTCGCCGTAGCTGCCGAAATTCTTGGAATCGGCGTCGGCCACGTTGGCGCCCTTGAAGGCGTCCTTTACGCGGGTGGACAGATAGGATGCGATCTGGGTCTGTGCATCCATGCGCGATGCCAGCAGCTCGGCGGCCGGCAGGTTCTGCGCCTCGGCCTTCGCGATGAAAATCGTCAGGCCCTTGTAGTCGGACATTTTCTCCAGATCCTTGTAGCCGCCGAGATAGGCGGCCTCGAACCATTTCGGATACTTCATGCCCAGCGCGGTGCCCTTGTGGTCGAGCAGCTGCTCGCCCTTCTGCTTCGGCGAACCCGCGCAACCCAGCAGCAGGGCCGCGATCACCAGAACGGATGCGATCTTAACCATGGTTTTCAAAGGAACCTCCTTACAAGCCCGAATTGAACGTGAACGACTTTCCGCGCATGTACACCAGGTACGCGTCCTTCATGCCCACGGCGGACGCTGCGTCGTAGACCGCCTTTTCCACCGCCCCGCGCGAAGCGAACGCGAACAGCGAGAACCTCGTCTCGCCCGCCGAATATGACGTCTTCTCGACCTCGCGCAGCTTGGCGCCCAGCGACCTCTCGAACTGCGACACCAGGCGCGCGTCTCCGGTACCGATCAGGATCAGTTCGAAGCGCAGGCCCCGCGCGAGCGACACGCGCATCAGTTCCTTCGTCTGCTCCGTCAGCCGCGGCATCGACTGCCACACCGACGCCATGGCCGCGTTCGCCATCGCGTCCTGGGCGGACACCGGATTCACCGTGGGCGGGCTTGCGAAGGCGATCGAACCCAGCAGGGTGGCCGTGCTCGTCTCGAAAATCTTCATGGCCCCCTGCACCGACGCCGAATGCATGCCGCCGCGGTACTCGGACGAACCCTTCAGGCTGATCTCGACGTACACATCCGCGTTCAGCTTCTGGGCCAGGTACTGGATCATGTCGATGGACCCGCCGGTCTCGGCCTGGTAGGCTGCCTGCTGGTCCTTCTTGTTGCGCTGGATCGTATCGAAATCGATGACCGAATACCCGAGCTTTTCTATCAGGTAGCGGTTGGCCTGCGTCACCGCCACCTTGGCCAGCGCCGGATCGGTGCCGGCCTCGTCGAAATACACCATATAGGAAAGGCGCGACAGGTGGTTGTCCAGGAAGGCACGTTCCTGCGGGGTCAGGCCGCCCGCGGCGGGAACGGCTTCGGGCGCGGGGCCTGCCGCGGGCGGTGCCGCGAGGGTTCCTGCAGCGGGAGCGGGAGCGGGCGCCGCGGCCTGGCCGGGAATCGGCGCCGACTGCACCAGGTTCTGCGCCGTCTGCCCCGGCGACGGGGCGGCCTGCTGCAAGGGCCCGCCCTGCACGATCTGCCGGGCCTTGCTCTGTTCCGGGGTTGAGGCTGGAGGCGGAGGCGGCGTGGCGCAGGACATGACAATCGCTAAAAACGGGAGAAGGGCGGCAGCCCGGAAGGCCGAGAAACTGCCATGTGCGATTTTTTTCATGCTATCCTCCACGCCGCTTCGGCATGACGTTTACAAAGTATAGAACCGCCTTCGGGTGCCGTCAACGCAGAAGCGCCAGGCCGGAGCGCCAGGCCGGATCGAGGCCCGCGGGCGTGTTGGAAATCAGCGCGTCGCAGCCCAGGTCCACCAGACGGCGCGCCTCCTGCGGATCATCCACGGTCCACGCCGCGACCGGCACCCTCGACCCCCCGCGCCTCGATCCCGCGCTCCGATTCCCCGCACCCCGCGACAACAACCGCAGCGCCTCGGCGCGATGCGGTTTCAGGTAATCGGGCCGGGCGATCCATCGGCCGCCGCCATGCCGCAGGGGCTTGGGCAGATCCGCCGTGTCCGACCAGATTAGCGCCACGGGCATTTCACGCGCCAGGGCCCGGCAGCGGGACGCCACAAAAGGATTGAACGACGACAGCGCGCAGCGCTCCGCCAGGCCCGCGTCGCGTATCGCGCCGATCACGGCCGCCTCCAGGCCATTGCCGCGGAGCCGGCCCCACTTCAGTTCCACATCGTAGTAGACCGCATCGCCGAGCTCCTCGAACACTTCGCGCAGCAGGGGAATCCGCTCGCCTGCGAAGCCCGGGCCCTTCCACGAGCCGACATCCAGCGCCGCCAGATCCTTCCAGTCGCTGTGTTCGATCATGAGCGGCGGCTGCCCGCCGTGAGCCACGCGGGCGGTCGTATCGTCGTGGATCACCGCCAGGTGGCCGTCGCGGGTCAGGTGCACGTCCAGTTCCACGCCCGGCACGCCTGCCTCGCGCGCCGCCCTGAACGATGCCAGCGTGTTTTCCGGATGTGTCGAGGACAGCCCGCGATGCGCGAACAGCAGGGGGCGCCGTTCTTCGGGAAAGGGAGTCCTGCGCCGCCGCGCCCCGATCACAGGCCCATCTTCCTTTTCAGGGCGGCCAGCGCGTCTTCCTTTCCGGGTTGGGATTGAGGTTGAGGCGTGTCGCGCTCCAGCGCGCTGAATTCGCGTTCCAGGGCCGCGGTGCCCATGCCCGATCCGGCCGGCTCCAGCAGCTCGCCGGTAAGGAGCTGCAGTTCCGCCAACAGGCGGTCAGGGTCCACCGTGCGCGCGCGGGCCCGGATCGCCGGCAGCGCCTCGCGCAGCCGGGCGATATCCGCCCGGATCGTCGCTGCCGATTCCCGCAGGCCCGCCAGTTTCCCTTCCAGGTCGGCGACCCGGGCCCGCGCGGCTTCGGCCAGTTCCGGCCGCCCCTTTTCCGCCGCCAGCGACTCCCGTGATTTCCACAGGGCCAGTTCGGAGGCGAGCGCCGTTTCGCCCTTTTCGTGGCGCTTCAGGTCGGTGGTATACGCGAACAGGAGCTCCCTGGCCCCGTCAAGGTCGAGTCGCGAAAGTTCTGCTAGATCCACGGTGCTTCCCTCTTTCCCCCAAGTATAGACCAAACGCGTCGGCCGGAGTATCGTCATGCACCGATGTCCCGATCATATATCGACCGCCCGATTCCCATAGCGGCGCTCGCCACGCCTCCGGGTTCCGGCGCGCTCGCCGTCCTGCGGACCAGCGGCCCCGGCGCGATCGAGCTGGCGGCCTCCTGCTTTTCCAGGCCCGAGGCGCTGCGCGCCGCGCCCGGCCACAGCCTGGTCCGGGGCAGCTTCATCGATCCCGAGTCGGGCGACATGGTCGACGACGTCCTCGCCGCGGTGTTCCGCGCTCCCCGATCCTACACGGGAGAGGATTCGGTGGAATTTTCCTGCCACGGATCGCCCGCGGTCGCGCGCCGCGTGCTTTCGGTGCTGGAATCCGCGGGTTTCGCGCCCGCGCTGCCGGGAGAATTCACCTTCCGCGCCTTCGCCAGCGGAAAGCTCGACCTGGTGCGCGCCGAGGCGGTGCGCGAATTGTCGTCCGCTTCTTCCGAAGCCGCGCGCCGCGACGCCCTGGCGCGCCTCTCGGGCAGGCTCTCTTCCGAATTTTCCGCCCTGCGCGACAAGATTGTCGACCTCCTGGCGGAAATCGAAGTCCGCCTGGATTATTCGGAGGACGAAGGTCCCGAGGCTCCCGCCGGATGGGCTCCCGCACTGGCCGCGGCGCTGTCGCGCGTCGAATCGCTCATCGCAAGCCACGCCGCCGGCAGGCTGCGCGACGAGGGCGCGCTCGTCGTGGCGGCCGGCAGGCCGAACGCCGGCAAGTCGAGCTTGTTCAACCTGCTCCTGCGCGAGGAGCGCGCGATCGTCAGTCCGGAACCCGGCACCACGCGCGACTGGATCGAGGCCTGGATAGAGCTCGGGGGCATGGCGCTGCGCCTCGCGGACACCGCGGGTCTGCGCGAGGCCGAATCGGAAATCGAATCGGCGGGCGTGTCGCGCAGCAGGGACCTGGTCGGGCGCGCCGATGTCGTCGTGTACCTCGCCGATGGCCGCGGGGGCGCCGACGCCGCCGACATGGAATTCCTGGCGCGGCATCCCGACGCGATCCGCGTGTGGAACAAGACCGACCTTCCGGACTGCGCGCCGGTTCCCGAAGGCTGGATCGGCGTCAGCGCTGCCACCGGCGCCGGCCTGCGCGGCCTCGAGCGCGCCATATCGGATCGCATAACGCAGGCGGCGGGCGGCGCCGCATCCGCCGCCGAGGCGGAAATCCGCGTCGCGTCGCGCCGGCAGAAATCCCTCCTCGACGCCTGCGCGGCCTCCCTGCGCGATGCGTTGCGCGATCTGGACGCCGGCGCTCCCCTCGATTCGCTCGCCGTATGCGTGCGCGAGGCCGCGGACCGGCTCGGCGAAATTACCGGCGAAATTTCCGGCGAGGAAGTCTTCGAGCGCATCTTCGGCTCGTTCTGCCTCGGGAAATAAAAGGAATCTGCGATGGGCGATTTTGACGCGATCGTGGTGGGAGGCGGGCACGCCGGAATCGAGGCGGCGCTCGCGCTGGCGCGCCTGGGCGCGTCCACCCTGCTGGTGACGCAGAACCCCGACGCGATCGGGCGCGCTTCCTGCAATCCCGCGATGGGCGGGCTGGCCAAGGGCAACCTGGTGCGCGAGATCGACGCGCTCGGCGGCCAGATGGGCATCCTGACCGAGGCGTCATCGCTGCAGGTGCGCATGCTCAACCGATCGCGGGGGCCGGCGGTGCAGGCGCCGCGCGCGCAGATCGACAAGGCCCGGTATTCGGCGCTCGCGCGCGCCGCGCTCGAAGCGCAGCGGGGCCTCCTCATCCTCATGGACACGGTGGTCGACCTGATCGTCGACGGATCGGGCGCGCGCGTCCAGGGCGTGGTTACCGAGCGCGGTTCGCGCATCGGCGCGCGCGTTGTCGTGCTGACCACGGGCACCTTCATGGAGGCCACCCTCTTTATCGGAGACTGGCGCGGTTCCGGCGGGCGCCTGGGCGAAGGCGCCGCCATCGGCCTGGGGGCGGCGCTCCGCGCCCGCGGTTTTCCCGTGGGGCGCATGAAGACCGGCACGCCCGCGCGCATCAAGGCGGCCAGCGTGGATTTTTCGGCGCTGGAAATCCAGCGCGGCGATCCGGGACCCATACGGTTTTCATTCTCGGGGTCGCCGCCGCTCAGGCCCGACTTGCCCTGCTGGATCGCCTGGACCAATGCCGGATCGCATGACGCGATCCGCGCGGGCCTGCACCGTTCGCCCCTGTATTCAGGCGCGATCACCGGAAAGGGCCCGCGCTACTGCCCCTCCATCGAGGACAAGGTGGTCAAGTTTCCCGACCGCGACCGCCACCAGATTTTCCTGGAACCGGAGGGCGAGCATACCGACGAGCTGTACCTGAACGGCCTCTCCACATCGTTGCCCGAAGACGTGCAGCTCGCCTTCATCCGCGGCATCCGCGGCCTGGAGCGCGCCGAAATAGTGCGGCCCGGCTACGCGGTCGAATACGACTACCTCGATCCGTCGCAGCTAAGCGCCTCGCTCGAATCGAAATTGCTTTCCGGGCTCTTCATCGCGGGCCAGACCAACGGCAGTTCGGGATACGAGGAGGCGGCCGCGCAGGGGATCGTGGCGGGCATCAACGCGTCGCGCCGCCTGCGGGGCGAGGAAAGCGTCATCCTTACGCGCGACGAGGCCTACATCGGCGTGCTCATCGACGACCTGACCACGCTTTCCCCCAAGGAACCCTACCGCATGTTCACCAGCCGCGCCGAGCGCAGGCTCAGGCTGCGCCAGGACACGGCCGACCTAAGGCTCACGCCGATCGCGGCGCGCATCGGCCTGGCCGATGCCGCGCGGCTTGAGGCCTTCGAGCGGCGCCGCGTTTCTATCGACGAGATCAAGGCCCTGATGGAGTCGCGTCGCATAACGCAGGAGGATCTGTCCGGATCCGCCGGATCCGCCGGATTCGCAGGATCCGCCGCGCTCGCGCCGCACCTGGGCGAAGCACTGTCGGTCGCGTTGCGCGATCCGTCGGTCGCCGCGGAAATGGATTCCGCGCCTTCGGCCCGCGGGTTTCTCTCGCGCTTCCTGCCCGCGATGGGCGCAGGCGGCGCGTCCGCCGATCCGGGGCTCGAGGAAGCCTGCCTGAGCGCCGCGCTCGACGCGCGCTACGCGGGGTACGTGGAAAAGGAGGAGCGGCTCGCGGCGCGCATGGATCGCGCCGAGCGCATGCGCGTGCCCGCCGGCATCGATTTCCGCGCCATCCCGGGACTCTCGCACGAAGCCGCGGAAACGCTGTCGTCGACGCGGCCGGCCACGATCGGCCAGGCCTCCCGTTTGCCGGGCGTCAGGAAATCCGACGCGGCGCTGCTGTATGTGGTGTTGGCGAGAAATGCCGTGGCGCAGGCGAAGGATGCCGAGCCGGACAGCACCGGTACCGGCATGCCGGACGCGCCGCCAGACGGAAATCGGGCGCCCCGCGCCCGTGGTTGAATTCCCTGCCTATTCCGCGTCCTGCGCGAATCCGCACAGCGCGGCCAGGTCTTCCTTCGCGCCTTCGAGGGCGCGGATGTAGCCCTCGCGCGCCTGGTCCACGTTCTGCTTGTAGAACGCGGCGAATTCGGGATCGGACATAGGATCCAGCCTGACTTCGCGGCCCATGCGCGCCTGCGCCTGCCGTTCCTTTTCGCGCAGCTTGGGCGCCCACTGCGTGCGGATCGCCTGGTCCACCTGCTTCATGTCGTCCAGGTAGCGCGTCATGAAACCGCCTATCTGCCGCAGCATCTCGGCCAGCTGCTTCGCGGCCTGGGCTCCGGCCTGCGCCGGCCGGTCCGCCGTCAGCGCCACCGCCTGCAGGCCCCGGCCGATGACCTCGAGCCGGCTGGCCTGGAAATCGTTCGTCGGCAACTGGATCTGCGCCGCCAGCACGTCGAACAGGGCGCGCCTGAATGCCTCGCGCGAGTCGGCGCCGCGCGCCGCGACCAGCGCCGCCAGATCGGCGGATTCGGGATCTTCCAGATATTTGCCCGCGGCGCGCTTTCCGTCGGCCTTGGCCTCGGCAAGCATCACCGCGCGTTCGTCGACCTTGATGTCCCTGGTGCGTTCGAGCGCGAGCTCGAGCGCGCTCTTTATCATCGCCATACCATTACTCCCGTATCGCGTGAGCTCCTTCACGGAGCGCCTGCGCGAAATTCAACGCCTTGTCCGCGACGCTCGCCAGCACGATGGCCGCCACGACCCACTCCGCCGTTTCCGCCAGGCCCTGCACCGCGCCGCCTGATACCAGGTCCAGCACCTCGATACTGTAGAGAACCATGATGGAAGCTATCGCCACCTTGCCCATGAACGTGCTGCGCGGTTCGATGCGCCGGTGCGCGAAGGCGAGGATCGCGACGAACACCGCCTGTATCCCGAGCCGGGAAAGCACGAGGGCGTTCAGCCAGACCGGTATGAGTCCATAATATTGAAATACCACCGAGAGGACAATGATGAGGCTGTAGTCTGACGCCGAGTCGAGCATGCGGCCCGCGCGCGTGACTTCATTGGCCCTGCGCGACACGAATCCATCCGCGAAATCCGTGGCGAAGACGAACACGACCAGGACCACCAGCGGAAGCCGTATGGGGTAGCGGCGCGCCGCGAGCACCAGCGCCAGTAGGGTCGGCAGGGTGCTTACGCGGATCAGGGTGATCCTGTTGGCCAGGTTTACGCGGGTAAGCACTTCGCCCGAGGCTTCCTTGACGAAATCTGCCTTGAACTTAAGGAGCAGTCCGACCAGGAAAAGATGGAACCCCGTGCTCGATGCGAAAAAGAGGAGGGCGAAACTGCCGAAAAAGCCCCCCGGCACCGAAAAACCGGCGTATATGGCGCACTGTACGAGGAAGTACGACACCAGCGTGACGATGATGCTGCGCTCGAGGCTGCCTGAGGTGGTGCTGTTCCGCATGGTGTCCGATGCGCTCCGTCGGAGGTAGTACGCCGTTTACCCGGCGATGATATAACCTTGACAGCGGCGCTGTCAAATCCCTATCCTGCAGGCATGTCCAGCGCAGATGCCGTCACCGCAAGCAGGCTTGTCCTCGCGCCGCTTTTCTTCGCCGTGTTTTTCCTGCCTGGAATCCCGCCTGCCGTGGCGGTGCCCCTTCTGTGGCTTCTCTTCATCCTGATCGAGGTAAGCGACCTGGTGGATGGCGCCCTGGCGCGGAAGTCCGGCACGGTCAGTTCCTTCGGCAAGCTCTTCGATCCCTTCGCCGACGTGGTTGCCCGGCTCACGTACTTCCTCTGTTTCGCGCTCGGCGGCCTCATGCCCGCCTGGGTGCTCCTGCTCATCCTGTACCGCGAATTCGGCATCATGTTCCTGCGCCAGCTCCTCAGTACCCGCGGCATCGCCATGGGCGCCCGGCCCGGCGGCAAGCTCAAGGCCGTGATCTACATGACCGCGGGCGCCGCCTCGCTGCTGCTCATAACGATCTCCTCCTTCGGGTTCCTCGATTCCGTCATTCCCGCGCTCCGCATCCTGGTCATGGTGCTCTACGTGGCATCGGCGCTGCTCTCGGTGCTTTCCTTCATCGATTACCTCAGGCAGTTCCGCATCCTGTACGGCAAGGTCTGACCCCATGCTTCCCTTCTCCGGGATCACCCGCGACCAGGCACGCGCGCTGCGCTACGTCCTCTTCGACATCGACGACACCATCACCGAGCACGGCAAGCTTCCGGCAGCTTCCTACCAGGCGCTCTGGGATCTTTCGCGCCTAGGGTTGAGGGTGGTGCCCGTCACCGGCCGGCCCGCCGGCTGGTGCGATCTCATCGCACGGCAGTGGCCGGTGGACGGCGTGGTGGGCGAAAACGGCGCCTTCGCCTTCCACGAGCGGCAGGGTGTGCTGCGCCGCCGCTTCCATCCCTCGGCCCCCGATCCCGACTCGACCCGCGACAGGCTGGCCGCCCTCGGCCGCGACGCCGTCGCGCGCACCCCGGGCCTGCGCATCGCCAAGGACCAGCCCTACCGCATGTTCGACGTGGCCCTCGATTTTGCCGAAGAAGAGCCCGACCTGGGCCTGGATGTCGCGGAATCCGTCCGGCGCTTCTGCGAGGCCTCAGGCGCGCGGGCCAAGGTAAGCTCCATCCACGTGAACGCCTGGTTCGGCGATTACGACAAGCTTTCCATGTCCGAACTTTTCCTGAAGGGTGAGCTGGGCTGGGACCCCGAGGCGGAACCCGAAGCGGTCATCTTCTTCGGCGATTCACCCAACGACGAGCCGATGTTCTCACGCTTTGCGCTCTCCTGCGGGGTGGCCAATATCCGGAAATTCGAGGCCAGCCTGCGCCATCCTCCCCGCTGGGTCACCGATCAGCCCTGCGGGCGGGGCTTCGCGGAAGCTGCCGCATTGATCGCCGAACGTCGCGCCTGACCCCTAAATCCAGCATATATCTAGAAAAACGATGAAATGCGTTGAAATGAAGGCATTTTAACGCAAAAATTTCTCCGATTTTGTGTTGACACGGATTGGGGGATTCGTGTAGGTTTCCGCCCGGCCCGAATGCAGGAACGACCAATGCGGCGACG
>CAYRXK010000075.1:0-10951 GCA_964428265.1 uncultured Treponemataceae bacterium | reverse complement strand
TACGTCCCGGCCAAGGCCGGCGGCGGCACCGACGTCATGGCCCGCAGCCTGGTCAATCAGATCGCCAAGGCCAGCGGCAGCACCATGGTCATCCTGAACAATGTGGACGGCAACGGCGCCGTGGCCATGGAATCCGTGCGCAACGCAAGGCCCGACGGCAAGACCATCCTGCAGTTCCACAGCACCATGATCATCCTCGGCGCCACCGGAAAGTACAAATACGACCCGGTAAAGGACTTTACCGTCATCGCCGTGGGCAGGAACCCCGTGGAATCGGGCTATGTCCTCCTCGTCCCGCCCAACGCGCCCTACAACACCCTGCAGGAATTCGTGGACGCTGCCAGGAAGGCGCCCGGCAAGATTCTCGTGGGCGTGCAGACCGGCGCCAGTTCGCACCTCATGACCGGCATGTTCGAAAAAGCCGCGGGCATCAAGGTGCGCGCGGTCGAGGCCGGCTCGGACACCGAAAAGCTCACCGCACTGGCGGGCAACAACATCCAGGCGGCCCTCATCAACCCGAACCAGGCCAAGCAGTATGTCGATGCCGGCAAGCTCAAGGCCCTCGGCTCGATTTCCTCCGACGAAAAGGGCGCCCGCGACGTGATCCTTCCGAACGTGCCCAGCTTCATCGAGCAGGGCGTAAAGGTCACCTACGACACGATCAGCTTTATCCTCGGCCCGCTCGGCATGGACCGCAAACTGGTGCAGAAAATGAACGACTTGTTCCAGAAAGCGGCCACCGACAAGGCTACCGACGAACTCCTGGCCAAGGGCGGCCTGCAGCTGCGCTTCTACGGGATCGACGAAGGGCAGAAGGTCCTCGCCGCCCAGATCGAACAGCTCTACGAAGCGGTCGACGCGATCGGGTTGGGCAAGAAGTAATCCGTCTCGCATCGACACGGCGCGACGCGCGGGACTGCCCGGACCGGGTTTCCCGCGCCGTTGCCGCACAAGGAGCGTTCCATGAAAATCGCGGTGAAAAGGGACCAGTTCGTCGGCGTGTTCTGCGTCGCGGTGGGTATCGCCTACGGCTTGATGACGGCGGGGCTGGAACAGCCCATGGCCCCGGACTACCCGGGCCCGAAGGCATTTCCGTACATCGGCGTGTTCGGGCTCATCGTCTGCGGAATCGGCATGTTCGTGCAGAGCACCCTGAACAGGAAACCGCAGAAAGCCTTCATGCTGAAGGACGGATGGCTCGACGTGGGCAAATCCTTCATCGCGCTGGTGGCGTATTTCTTCGGCCTGCTCTATGCGGGCTATCTCGTTTCCACGCCCGTCCTGCTGTTCGTCCTGTCGACGATATTCAAGAAGGCCATCAAGGTTTCCGTACCGGCACGGCTTCTGTTCGCCCTCCTGGTCACGGGGGCGATCTGGGCATTCTACGTCTACGGCTTCGGCATGAAGCTTCCCGCCGGTTCGCTGTTCAGGTGAACGGCCAGCCCTGAAATGCAAAGGTAGCCATCATGGAATTCCTTCCCTATATCGTGCACGCCATTTCCCAGCCGATAAACCTTTTGCTCATGCTGGTAGGTGCCGTCGTGGGCATCATCTTCGGCGCCATCCCCGGCCTGTCCGGAGCGCTGGCGGTCATGTTCGCCCTGCCCCTTACCTACACCATGGAAACCGGTTCGGCCATCATCCTCCTGGTCAGCCTCTGGGTCGGCGGCGTGTCCGGCGGCTACATCGGGTCTATCCTGCTGGGAATCCCCGGAACGCCCGCTTCGGTGGCCACCACCTTCGACGGGTACCCCATGACCCAAAAAGGCCAGACCAACAAGGCGCTCTCCATCGCCATGGTCGCCTCGTTCTTCGGCACCCTGGGCGGCATCATCATCGCCTGGCTCCTTTCGGAGCGCATCGCCAACGTCGCCTTCATGCTGGGGCCCTGGGAGTATTTCGCCCTCTGCTACATGGCCATCACGCTGGTGGTCGGCCTGTCGCGCGACAACATCTTCAAGGGACTTGCGTCGGCATCACTGGGCCTCCTCCTGACCAGTACGGGCTACTCGCCGATCGACGCCGCCGAACGCTTTACCTTCGGCAGCTACTTCCTGACCGGCGGGCTTTCGCTGTTCGCGGTGCTGATGGGCGTGTTCGGATTGAGTCAAATCCTGACGGATCTGGGACACGGCAACTACACGATGGAAAAACCGCTGGAAGCGCAGCGGAAAAAGGGGCTGGACCTGCCCCTGATCGAGATCGCCCGCGAATGGGTGAACATTGTCCGTTCCTTCATCATCGGCCTCTGGATCGGCTTCCTGCCGGGCTTGGGGTCGGGCCTGTCCAACCTGGTGGCGTATTCGTCGGCCAAGAATTCGTCCAAGCATCCGGAAACCTTCGGCAACGGCGAGCCCGCCGGCCTCTGGGCCAGCGAGACATCGAACAACGCGGCCATCGGCGGCGCCCTGATCCCGATGACTTCGCTGGGCATACCGGGCGACACCGTCACCGCCATCCTGATCGGCGCGCTGACCGTGCACGGCCTGCAGATGGGCCCCATGGTGTTCAAGAACTCCGGCAACATCGTATACCTGATCTTTGGCGTAGTGGCCGTGGTCTCCGTGCTTATTCTGGTGATCGAGGCGCTCACGATGCGCTGGTATTCCTCGATCCTGAAAATTCCGCACTACTACCTGTACCCGGCGCTGGCCATGCTGCTGCTCGTGAACGCCTACGTCGATTCGAACAATATGTTCAACGTGGGGCTGATGCTGCTGTTCGCGGTGGTGGGGCTGATCATGGCGATGGGCAGGCTGCCCACCTCGCCCTTCATCCTGGCCTACGTGCTCGGGCCGACGATCGAAAGCAACATGCTGAAGGGTTTCCAGTACGCCGGCAGCGCTGCCAGTTTCCTTACCCGTCCGATATCGGGGATACTGCTGGTGATCGGCACCGCAAGCATTTTCTGGCCCTACATCAAGAAGGCGGTCGGCAGGATGAGGGGGGCACGATGAGCGCAGGTACCCTGGTGACCCACACGCCGGCGCCGACCGCATCGGCCGTACCGGCACCGGCCAATCCCTACGAACAGTTCGCGCGCGCGGTCCGCAGGCCCTGGGAGGGCTATGTCGAACCGTTCCGCCTGGCGAAGGGCGTACACTACATTTCCGGCAACGACTGGGTCGGCGCCTATCTCATCGATTCCGGCGACGGCCTGATCCTGATCGACACCGCAATGCACGAAACCGTCTACCTTCTGCTGGAAAACGTGC
The DNA here is from genome assembly GCA_964428265.1 of uncultured Treponemataceae bacterium. GTDB lineage: Bacteria > Spirochaetota > Spirochaetia > Treponematales > Rectinemataceae > CAYRXK01. The sequence goes on along the minus strand of CAYRXK010000075.1, from coordinate 7,736 downwards.
GCAGGCTCGGGTACGCGCCGACGGACATAAAGAAGATTCTCATAAGCCATGCGCACATCGACCATCTGGGCGGCGCGCGTACCCTGGTCGAATTGACCGGCGCGAAACTGTACCTGGGCGAACGCGACCTGCCCTTCCTTTCGCGGCCCGACCTCCTGGGTGGCGAGGACAGCGTGACCTGCGGCGCAGTGACGCCCGACCTGCTGTATGCCGACGACACGCCTATATGCCAGGGCGACATCGAAATCCGCACCGTGGCGACACCCGGCCACACCCCCGGGTGCACCTCCTTCTTTTTCGAGGTGACCGACGTGGACGGCGCGCGCAGGACCTGCGGCATGCACGGCGGCGTGGGCCTGAACACCATGTCGGCGGACTATTTCCGGACAAGCGGCCTGCCAGCTTCCCTCCGCGACGAGTTCATGGATGGATTCAGGAAGCTCGACCGCATGCACGTGGACATCTGCCTTCCCTCGCACCCCAACCAGGTGGACATCATGGCAAAGCGGGCGGAAATCTCGGACCGGCACAATCCCTACGCGGACCCGGCGGTGTGGCACGAATTCGTGAACAAGCGCCTGCGGATGACCGAAGCACTCGTCAGGGCGGAACAGGAAGCCAAGGAGCGCGGCGCCCATGCCTAGTACACCGAAGATTGTTGACTACCAGGTCTACCCGGTCGCCGGGTATGACAGCATGCTCATGACCGTCACCGGCGCGCACTCGCCCTGGTTCACCCGCAACGTCGTGGTCATCACCGACTCCTCGGGCAACCGCGGCATCGGCGAAGTGCACGGCGGCGACGCCATCCTGCAATCGCTGCGCGGTTACCGCCCCTTTCTGCTGGGCAAGCGCATCGGCGACTGGAAAGGCATCGTCAACTCGATCCACACCGGCAACTACAGCCGCGCCGACGATGACGGCCAGGGCCTGCAGGAGCTCGACTTCAAGAAAATGCACTTTGTCGTGCACGCCGATACCGCCGTGGAGTGCGCCCTTCTGGACCTTGTGGGCAAATACCTCGAGGTGCCGGTGGCCTCGCTCCTGGGCGACGGCAAGGTACGCGATTCGGTGGTGGTGCTGGGCTACCTTTTTTACGTGCAGGACGCGAAACGGACCGACCTGCCCTACCTGATGGAGGACGATTCGGACGAGCCCTGGTTCCGCCTTCGCCGCAAACCCGCCATGACGCCCGAGGCCATCGTGGAGCAGGCGCGCGTGGCCAAGGCGCGCTACGGCTTCAAGGACTTCAAGCTCAAGGGCGGCGTCCTGCCGGGCGAAATCGAGATGGAAACCTGCCGCGCCCTGAAGGAAGCCTTTCCCGACGCGCGCATCAACATCGACCCGAACGGCGCCTGGCCCCTGGACGAAGCCATCCGCCTCTGCCGCGACATGAAGGAAGTCCTGACCTATGTCGAGGACCCCTGCGGCGCGGAAAAGGGCTTTTCCGGCCGCGAGGTCATGGCCGAGTTCAAGCGCGCCACCGGATTCCCCATCGCCACCAACATGATTGCCACCAACTGGCGGCAGTTCCGGCACAGCACCATCCTCGGCTCGGTCGACATTCCGCTGGCCGACCCGCACTTCTGGACCATGTCCGGCTCGGTGCGCGTTGCCCAGCTCTGCAACGACTGGGGCCTGACCTGGGGTTCGCACAGCAACAACCACTTCGACATCTCGCTGGCCATCTTCGCGCACTGCGCGGCCGCCGCGCCCGGCGACATCACCGCGCTGGACACGCACTACATCTGGCAGGACGGCCAGACCCTTTGCAAGGACCCCATCCTGATCAAGGACGGGCGCCTCACCCTGAAGGACAAGCCCGGCCTGGGCATCGAGATCGACATGGACAAGCTCGAGGCGGCATCCGCCCTGTACGCGAAGCTCTCCTCGGGCGACCGCGACGACGGCATGGCGATGCAATACCTGATCCCGGGATGGAAGTACAATCCCAAAAAACCGTGCATGGTGCGCTGACGCGCGCGCCGGGAGGAAATCCGATGAAATCGAATGACGGAACCAGGGCGGTGAAGGGCGCCCCGAAGGTTACCGGCATGCGGGTGATCCCCGTTGCCGGGCGCGACAGCATGCTCCTGAACCTTTCGGGCGCGCACGGACCGTATTTTACGCGCAACGTGGTGGTGATCGAGGATTCGGCGGGCAACGTCGGCCTGGGCGAGGTGCCCGGCGGCGAGAAAATCCGCAAAACCCTGGAGGACGCCATACCCATGGTGGTAGGCTCGTCCATCGGCCTGTACAACGACACCCTGAACCGCATGCGCCACACCTTCGCCGATCGCGACGCAGGCGGCCGTGGCCTGCAGACCTTTGACCTGCGCACCATGGTGCACGCCGTCACCGCGGTGGAATCGGCCCTGCTTGACCTGCTGGGCAAGTTCCTGGAAGCGCCCGTGGCATCCCTTCTGGGCTTCGGCAAGCAGCGCGACGAGGTCGAGATGCTCGGCTACCTCTTCTTTATCGGCGACCGCGGCAAGACCACCCTCGGTTACCGCGAGGAAGGCTCGTCGCCGGTGGCCTGGTACCGCGCGCGCAACCAGGAAGCCATGACGCCGGACTCGGTGGTGGCGCTGGCCGAAGCCGCGCGCGAGAAGTACGGTTTCCGCAACTTCAAATTGAAGGGCGGCGTCCTGTCCGGCGACGAGGAACTGAAGGCAGTCACCGCCCTGGCCAAGCGCTTCCCCGACGCACGCATCACGCTGGATCCGAACGGCGCCTGGTCGCTTGACGAGGCCATACGCCTCTGCCGCGGCAAGGGCGACGTCCTTGCGTACGCCGAGGACCCCTGCGGCGCCGAAAAGGGCTTTTCCGGCCGCGAGGTGATGGCGGAGTTCCGCCGCGCCACCGGCCTGCCCACCGCCACCAACATGATCGCCACCGACTGGCGTGAAATGGGGCACTCCATCATGCTGCAGTCGGTCAGCATTCCCCTGGCGGACCCGCATTTCTGGACCATGCAGGGGGCTGTGCAGGTGGCCCATATCTGCTCGCAGTGGGGACTTACCTGGGGCTGCCACTCCAACAACCACTTTGACATTTCCCTTGCCATGGTGGCGCACACCGGCGCCGCCGCGCCCGGCAGCATCACCGCGCTGGACACGCACTGGATCTGGCAGGAGGGCGACGAGCGCCTGACCGTAAATCCGCCGCGCATCGCCGACGGCATGATCAAGGTCGACGGGACCCCGGGCCTCGGCATAGAACCGGACATGGTGCGCATCGAGGCAGCCCACAAGGTCTACATGGAGCACGCCCTGGGCGCCCGCGACGACGCCTTGGCCATGCAGTTCCTGATTCCCGACTGGAAATTCGACAACAAGAAACCCTGTCTGGTGCGCTGAGGCGCGAACCGGCGAACAACGATTTCGGAGGAACGACATGAAACTAGGATTCATCGGACTCGGCATCATGGGCAAACCCATGAGCAAGAACCTTCTCAAGGCCGGGCACGAGCTGGTCGTGTGCGACGTGAACAAGGCCGCGGTGGACGAAGTGGTCGCCGCCGGCGCCACGTCGGCCGCCAGCCCCCGCGCGGTGGCGGAGCAGGTGTCCGTCATCATCACCATGCTGCCCAACAGCCCGCACGTGAAAACCGTCGTCCTGGGCAAGGACGGCATCATCGAAACCGCCAAACCCGGCACCATCGTCATCGACATGAGCTCCATCGCCCCCCTGGCCAGCCGCGAGGTCGCGGCCGAACTGGCCAAGAAGGGCGTGGATATGCTGGACGCCCCCGTCTCCGGCGGCGAACCCAAGGCCATCGACGGCACCCTGTCGGTCATGGTCGGCGGCAGGAAAGACCTCTTCGACAAATACTACGACGTCATGAAGGCCATGGCGGGCTCGGTGACGCACACCGGCGACGTCGGCGCGGGCAATGTGACCAAGCTGGCCAACCAGGTGGTCGTGGCCTTGAACATCGCGGCCATGTCCGAAGCCCTGATGCTGGCCACCCGCGCCGGCGTGGAGCCCGATCTCGTCTACAAGGCCATCCGCGGAGGACTTGCCGGCAGCACCGTCCTGGACGCCAAGGCGCCCCTGGTCATGGACCGCAAGTTCAACCCCGGTTTCCGCATCAACCTTCACATCAAGGACCTGGCCAACGCGCTGGATACCGCGCACGAAGTCGGATCGCCGCTGCCCCTGACCGCGTCGGTGATGGAAATCCTGCAGAACCTGAAGGCCGAGGGCATGGGCGACCTGGACCACTGCGCCATCGCCCGGTACTACGAGAAACTGGCCAAGACCGAAATCACGCGCTGATACGCTCTTCGCAGCCCCGGGAGGACGCATGGACACGCCGAGAATCATCATCGTCCACGAATCGGACAACGTCGCGATCGTGGTGAACGAGGGGGGCCTGCCCGCAGGGGCCCGCGTGCCGGCGCCCCCGTCCGCGGCGATGATTCCCGGCGGCCTCGTCCTGATCGAGGCCGTGCCCCAGGGGCACAAGGTCGCGCTCACCGACATTCCCCAGGGTGCGGCGGTGCTGCGCTACGGCCAGCGCATCGGCACGGCCACGCGGCCCCTGCCGCGCGGTTCCTGGGTCGAGGAATCGGCGGTCGCGATGCCCACGGCGCCGGACCTGGACGAACTGGAGCGCGGCCTCGGCGCGGCGTCCGCCACCGGCCTCGGCGCGCCTGCGGGCCTCGATCCGAAACGACTGGCCCGCCTGGACGCCGACCTTGCCGCCTTCGCGGCGGAAGGCCTGGGGTTCGAGGGCTACCGCAACGCCGACGGCACGGTGGGTTCGCGCAACCTGCTGGGCCTGGTGGCAAGCGTGCAGTGCGTCGCCGGCGTCCTGCAGATCGCCGCCGCGCGGATAGAGAAGGAACTGCTGTCCAAGTACCCCCACGTCGACGGCGTGGTCACCGTGAACCACGGTTACGGCTGCGGCGTGGCCATCAATGCGCCGGACGCCTACATCCCCATCCGCACCCTGCGCAACCTCGCCGCGCACCCGAACTTCGGCGGCGAAGCCCTGATCGTGGGCCTGGGCTGCGAAAAGCTCCTGCCGGACCGCATCGCGCCGCCCTGCGCGGGATGCACGGGCGCCGCCGAACCCTCGACCGAAACCAACATCATCATGCTGCAGGACGAAAAGGGATTCGCCGCCATGGTGGATTCCCTCATGCGCCAGGCCGAAATCCGCCTGCGCCGCCTTGAAGCGCGACGCCGCGAGCCCTGCGCCCTCTCCGACCTGACCGTCGGCGTGCAGTGCGGCGGCTCGGACGCCTTCTCGGGCGTCACCGCCAACCCCGCCATCGGTTATGCCGGCGACCTTATGGCGCGTGCTGGCGCCGCCGTCATGTTCTCGGAAGTCACCGAAGTGCGCGACGGCATCCACCTGCTGCTGCCGCGTGCCGCCGACGATGCCGTGCGCGCCGCCCTGATCCGCGAAATGCGGTGGTATGACGCCTACCTGGACCGGGGAGGGGCGGACCGCTCGGCCAACCCCACGCCGGGCAACAAGAAGGGAGGCCTGGCCAACATCGTGGAAAAGGCGCAGGGTTCCATCGCCAAATCCGGCGAAAGCCCCATTTCGGCCGTGCTCGGCCCTGGCGAAAAGATGGAACCCGGCATGCCGCGCGGTATGATATTCGCCGCCACGCCGGCCTCGGACTTTGTCTGCGGCACGCAGCAGCTCGCATCGGGCATAGTCCTGCAGGTGTTTTCCACGGGGCGCGGCACGCCCTACGGCCTGGCCATGGCGCCGGTGGTGAAGGTGGGTTCGAGAAGCTACCTGAAAAAACAGTGGCCCGACCTGATCGACGTGGATGCCGGCCGCATCGCCGAGGGGCGTGCGGGCATCGAGGATGTGGGAAGGGAACTCTTCCGCCTGATGGTGGACTCGGCTTCGGGCCGCGCCGCCGTATGGGCCGAACGGCACGGGATCCGGAACGACCTGGTCGTATTCAATCCCGCGCCGGTCACCTGATGGGGGCCGCCGCCGTGGCGGCGCGCAACCACGCTCCGCGTGCGCGCCCTCGCAGTCTGGCGTTACGGCATGATCGATGTGATGCGGTACCCCGCGGCGGAAACGGCGGCGCGCAGCGCCTGGTCGTCCAGCGCATCGCCCTCGACCATGGCGGAACGCTGCATCAAGTCCACCTCGGCGCGTTTTACGGAAGCAAGGGATTCCAGGGCCGATTGCACGCTCATCGCGCAGTTGCCCGTCGTCATGCCGTCGATCTTCAGAAGTTTCCGCATGGCTGAGTCCTCCCGCCGGTGTTTTCCGCGGCCACCGTGTGCGCGAACATCGTATCCACGTTCAACTATACCGCATTTTCCGCGCGCGTATACGAAAAGTATTTCGTATCGGCCGCATCGAGATGGCCGATGAGCACGTCGTCCAGCACGAAGGAGAAAAAGGCGGCGGGTTTCACTTCGCCGATTTCGCAGGCGGCCCGCAGCCGGGACGCCTTGGTCAGCAGCTTGCGGTGGTAGCCCGCGTGCTGCCGGTAGTCAGGGAAGCCCGCCTTCGCGATGATCTTCTCCTCGTCGTCGAAATGCGTCGCCACCTGGTCAAGCAGCCGGTCCAGGCCTTCCAGGATCCGTTCTCGCGGCGCTCCCTGCATCGCCAAATCCACCAGGATGTTGGAAAGGTCGTGTATCCGCAGATGCTGGGCGTCGATGGTGGCGTCGCCGCTTTCCCATTCCATGCGCCAGGGGAGGTTGACCAGGCAGGTTCCGCGGTTTTCCTCCGGAACCACCGCTTTCACGCAGTTGCGCCCCGCAAGCTTGGCGTCGTAGAGGGCGAAATCGACTCGGCGGTACCAGTGGGTGCCGGATTCGCCCCTCATGCGTTCGCCGACGCCGATGCTCACCGTCTGGGTGCCGCAGTACGGCATCGGTTTCGCCTCGAGCGCCGCGCGGATCTTTTCCGCGGTCACGAGGGCGCCGTCAAGATCGGTCTGCGGCATCAGCACGACGAATTCCTCGCCGCCGAGCCGCACCAGGAAGTCCGTCGCGCGGATCGCGCTGGCGGCGGTGTTGGCCACGATTCGCAGCACCTCGTCGCCGGCGGGGTGGCCCCATTTGTCGTTCACGCGCTTGAAAAGGTCGAGATCGAAGATCGCCATCGCGAGCGGCGAATTGTAGCGATCGGACCGCTCCATCTCCTGCTGCACGATGGTGTCGTAGAAAAAGCGGTTATAGAGCCCGGTGAGCTGGTCGTGATAACTGAGCACCCGCAGCGCCTCCGCATGCTTGCGCTCCTCGATGCTCCGGCTCACACCCACCGCCTCGAGCCTGCCCTCCTTGCTGCGGTGCATGGAAAGCGCCATTTCCACCCAGAGGGTTTCGTCGTCCTTGCGGATCTTCTGCAGTTCCACGGTCCTGCGATAGGTGTCGTCCGGATTTGCAGCCAGGAAATCGCGCGCCTCGGAAAATACCTCGCGCAGCAGCTTCATCGAGGTCGGCACCATCAGCGCTTCCAGGCGCAGGTGCATGGTCTCGTCCTGCGTGTAGCCCGTCTGCGCCAGTACCGACGGCGAAACGTACCGGTACATTTCGGTTTCGGGGTCGACGATTCCCACCACGTCGAACACGTTGTCGGCGATGAGCCGGTATCGGGCCTCGCTCTCGGCCAGGTCGGCCAGGGCAACGCGGACTTTCTCCTCCGCCGCGCGGGCTTCGGTCACATCCATCTGTATGCCGAAATGGCCGCTGATGCGGCCCGCATCGTCGTACATGCAGATATAATCACCCAGAACGGC